>CANQBN010000008.1 GCA_947588855.1 uncultured Lachnospiraceae bacterium | reverse complement strand
AGTGGCTGACCCAGTATTCGCCGGAGAAAGACGTGACCTATGTCCGCGGTTTCCTGGGAAGAATGCTGTTTGCCGGTGAGGACGGCGTCAAGAAGGTGAAGGTGCTGTCTGGCGGCGAGAAGGTGCGGTGTATGCTGTCCAAGCTGATGATCTCCGGGGCCAATGTGCTGATGCTGGATGAACCAACGGACCATCTGGATATGGAATCTATCACGGCCCTCAACAACGGTCTGACGAAATTCCCGGGTGTGCTGATCTTCTCATCCCGCGACCATCAGATCGTCCAGACTACGGCCAACCGGATCATGGAGATTGTGAACGGCCAGCTGATCGACAAGATCACCACCTATGACGAGTATCTGGAGAATGATGAGATGGCCAGAAAGCGTCAGGTATTCACTCTGGTAAATACGGATGACATCGAGCCGGATACGGAGGGATAAACCATATTTTACTGTAATATTTCTGCAACAGCCCATTGCATACTGACGTAAAACAATAGGAGCTTCTGAACAGCCCAAGAGGGAGGTTCAGAAGCTCTTCTGTATATGTTGGTACATGATTTTGCCGGTGACAACCGGTCAGGACTTCTTCTCATTCAAATACGCATCTGCGTCCCGGAAGAAGCTGCCGATGATGATCAGCATGATAATTCCCACCGGGAAAGCTGCGATGATGGACACCGACTGCAGGTTGGCCATGGAATTTTCCGAGAAAATCAGGGCGATGGGGAACAGGATCAGCATAATCGCCCAGAACAGCCGGATATTCCGATGGGGTTCCACGCCTGCGGGGAGCGTCTTGTAGGAGTAGGCCGCGGCTACCATTGTGATCGAGTCAAAGGACGTGGCATAGAAGGCGATCATGGTGACAGCCAGGAGGACCAGTCCGGCTTTTGCCAGAGGCAGAGTTTCCATAATGGAGATGATGATTTGGTACAAATCGCCGCTTTCGGCATATTGGCCGATCAGATCCATTACGCCTGTAACCTGCATGTGAAGGCTGTAATTGCCTAGGATAATGAAGGAGGTAAAGGTGCCTGCCAGCCCCCAGAAGTAGCCGCCCAGGATCGTCTGGCGGATGGTTCTTCCGCCGCTGATGGAGCCGATGAAAAAGGGAGTCGCCACACACCATACCATCCAGTAAGCCCAGTAGAAGATGGTCCAGTTCTGGGGGAAGGAGGTCTCTCGCAGGGCGTCTGTCCAGGTAGCCAGGCCGATAAAGTTCTGGGCCAGGTTGCCTATGGCGGTGATCCCGGTCTCGATGATGTACCGGGGCTGTCCGCCGCCAATGAGTACGTACAGCAGCAGGGCAAAGAACAGGTAAGTGCAGGACGCAGCCAGCTTTGCCACGCCTTTCATACCGAAATATACGGTAAAGGTATAGACCAGGCAGATGATCACCAGAATTGCGATAGTGAACAACCTGGACTGCGGAATATGAAACACGCTGCTTAAGGCCATGGACAGAAGAGGCGTTGCCAGGGAAAACGTGGTGGCGGTCCCGGCCAGAAGAGCAAACACGGCGATCAGGTCGATGAGCTTTCCGGCGGGGCCGTCGGTCCATTTTCCGAGAATCGGTCGGCAGGCTTCGGAATATTTTTGCTTATTGCGCTTGCGGACATGGATCATGAAACCGAATGCCACAGCCAGAACCATGTAGAAGCTCCAGGGGATAGGTCCCCAGTGAAACAGGGGATAAGTGCTGGACCAGTCCTGAACGCTTCCCATATCGGTGATTCTGGGCTCTCCCGCATAGAGGATCCATTCGCACAGAGAATAGAAGAGGATGTCGGCGGCCAGTCCTGCTGTGAACATCATGGAGCCCCATTGGAAAGGAGTATATTCCGGCTTCTCCCGATCTCCCAGTTTGATACTGCCGTATTTGGAAAAAGCAATGTAGAAGGAGCATAGAACCATCCCCAGTCCAATGATCAGATAGTAGCTGCCCAGCTGGTCTCCCAGAAAGAACCGTATGGAAGCGATGGTCTGGCTGGAGCCATCCGGTACGGCTACGAACAGGATGCACAGCAGAAGGATACAGATAAATGGAATGACGGTTGTGATCCAATCCAGCTGTCCTTTCAGAGTTTCACGGGAAATTTCTTTGTCAGAGCTGTTCATAGGCCTCTCCTTTGTTCAAAAATTTAAAAAATAACTTGATATTGAACATGATACCACCGGTATCCGGGAAATGCAAGAGAAAAATTCTAAAGTTTTTCTGACATTTTTGCAAAACCCCTACAAAAATAATTTGTTTTCCTATATAATACAAGCGTTATATTTAAGGAGGACATTGAAGATGAAAAGAATAAATAATTTTGTAGTTATAGTTCTGGCATGTGCCTGTCTGCTGTGCGGCTGTACGGAGAGGACGATCATAGAAAGCGGAGGACCGCAGGCCGGCGCTGATGGAATCGTATGGGAGCAGCTGTGGGAGGATTGGGCAGCGGCTTACGAGGATACCGCGACTTATCCTTTTGTTGAGACGGTCAACTGCAGCTTTTATCCGGAGGAGAATCGCGTAGAGTTTTATATGTTGTTTAATAAGACGATCTCGGAGGACAAGGCGATTAATTTTGCCATGGAAGCGGTAAAAGGAATGGGAGACCTGGTCGCGGCGCAGAACAGCAATTATACAAAGTCCAGTGATACGTCTTTCGGCAGCTATCTGGATGCGTATGAGATTTATGTGATGGCGGGCGATGATCTCACGAAGGAAGATTCCAGCACATGGATCTTTGAGGATACGGTTCCGGCAGGAGAATACAGGAGATTTCAGAATAATTTAAAAAAGACAGAATAATGGTAATGACATATAAGAAGGGGGCTGCTGATTGCAACAGCCCTCTTTTAATCCGTAGGAAGCCCGCTGTGATAGGAGTAACTTCCCAGTTCCTGGATTACAGGAGAGAAATCAAAGCCGTCCGCGGAAGGAGCGGAGGTTATAGCCTGATTAAGCAGGTAGTATACAGTGCTGCATTTGGAAAGGGATCTGTGGAACAGGTCGAGAAACGAATCACTGGAAGCCATTTGGGGATTCCAGGGATTGCACCAGGTCTCTCTGTCAAGATTCAGGCTTTTTTTGGCGTTTATAATCTGATCAGTGACCAGTTTGTTGGATATGACCGGATTCCGCAGAAAGATGGATTCCATGAACGCCACCTTGTTTCGCTTTTTGCCATAAGGGTCTGCCAGAGTCCGGCAGCCGAACCGGAGCGCCAGGATGGAGCGGTGAACCATGCGGGGCGTCACCTGAAACCGGTTTTCATATGTAATAGGATAGTACGTTTCATTAATGCAGGTCGAAAGAATGCGGGAAATAAACTGCATTTCCTGACCGTTCAGACAGATGGTAGCCGCCTGGTTGAACTGGGACGGCTTTTTCTTTTTGTAGCGCTTAAGAAGAAGGGCGTCGATTTCATTTTCCAATTCCGCGTGAAGCCCGTGGTGTTTCAGTCCCGGCTTGCCGGCATCATATTGAATGCGGCCATAGATATACGGATGGCAGATGGAATCGCAGACGTAATGACACAGGAATCCGCTGATATAAGCCAGGGCCTGCTCGCGCTGCTGGCGTGAAGAAATACGGGCAGTCTCACGGAAATATACCGTGAAAAAATCGCTGACGTGGTGTTCGTGCATGTAAGATCCTACATTTCGGTAGTCCCTGTGACGCAGTATGGGCAGGTTATAGAAAAACATGTCTGGTCCCTGCAGTCCCAGCTGGTAGAGCCAGCGATGTTTGGCGATAATATGTTTTAACTGATTGGAAGGCATATCGTTATATGCTTTCATTCCCATAATATAGTGGGTGGTGAATCCCGGCATGAGTTTTCCCCTTTGCTGTATGTGGTCGGAAGTGATTGGCAAGCTCGATATAAGTATATCATAAATTAAATAAAATTTCGATAGAAACCATATACTGTCAGGTATAGTTTTTCTTTGACAGGAATAGATGATATAAAACGACTCCGGAGATAAGCTGATGATTCATAGACTTCACGGCTGGGTATGGGGACCGGTGCTTTTGGTTTCACTTTTGGGTATAGGAATCAGTCTTACCTGGAGATCCGGAATATTTCAGATACGCAGATTCCCCTATTGGTGGAAAGCTACGGTCGGCAGTCTTTCAAGCGGTGAGAAATCCGGAAAAAGCGTTGCTGGCGATTCGAACAGAGAGACGGTTAGTCGGGTGCAGGCGGCTTGTACAGCACTGGCGGCCACGGTCGGGACCGGCAATATTGCCGGCGTGGCTACAGCGCTGACGGCAGGAGGTCCGGGGGCCGTCTTTTGGATGTGGATATCGGCGCTGCTCGGTATGGCGACAGCCTATAGCGAAACCTATCTGGGAATCCGCTATCGACGCCGCGGTTCTGAGAGACAGTGGTTTGGCGGACCCTGTGTCTACATGGCGAAAGGTCTGAAGATGCCTGGACTTGCCATGGCCTATGGAGGTCTGTGTCTTCTGGCTTCGCTGGGAATGGGAAGTATGGTTCAGTCTAATGCCATAGCCCAGACGCTGCGTTTTTCTCTGAATATTCCGTTATCGGTCAGCGCGGTTCTGGTGACGCTTCCGGCTGTGGGTATTATTGCGGGAGGAATAAAACGGATTGCGGTTTCGGCGCAATGGCTGATGCCTCTGTCATCGGCTGTCTATGCTTTGTTTTCTCTTGCGGTGGTATGGGTCTGTCGGGGAAGGCTCCCTGCGGTTTTGAGTGAAATTATCCGGGATGCGCTTCTTCCAAGGGCAGTTCTGGGAGGCGCGGGCGGCTATGGGATAAGCCGGGCATTTCGATATGGCATCGCGAGGGGAGTTTTTTCCAACGAGGCCGGTCTTGGAACTCTGGCCGGTCTGCACAGCGCCGCGGAAGATACGACGCCTCAGGAGCAGGGAATGTGGGCTATGTTCGAAGTGTTTTTTGACACGATTTTTATATGTACGCTGACGGCTCTGGTGATTCTCTGTGCTGTGGGAGGAGAAAAAGGGCTGGCGGGCAATCCGTATGACGGAGCGGCTATGACCGGTTGGTGTTTTCAGAAAATATTTGGAGCATGGGGAGGTTATATCGTCTCTTTTGCGATGACCATATTTGCGTTCGCTACCATAATAGCCTGGTTTTATCTTGGAAAACAGACGCTTGGGACGGTACTCTATCTGGCGGCGGAGCGGTTTCCGCAGATAGAGGGATGGAGCGGGCTGATTGAAAAGATATATATTCTTTTTTACGGGTACGCTGTGTTTCTTGGATGCGTATGCAGTCTGACGGCCGTATGGGAGCTGTCGGACATCTGGAACGGTCTTATGGCGTTTCCCAATATACTGGCGTTGTTTTTTCTCAGAAAGGAAATTGTCTTTGACGAAAGACGCGGCGAGAAATAATACAAAATGAGCGTCACTGGCGCCCTTTTTGCATACTGACGTAACAAAAAGACCTGCCGGCGAGCAGGTCTTTTGCTATGTAAGGGATAAAAGGGAGGAGAGCTGATAACCGAGATTATCAGCTCAAGTATTATGAAAAAAATCTTGTTAGCATTTGGCTATGGTTGTAGTATACGATAGAAACATGAAGAAAGTATGATTTGGATGTAAAAGTTTTTTGAACATTATAAATAAATTGTGAACAAAAAATGGGATGTAATAAAACATTAAGAGAAATGTATCTTCAAAATGAAGAAACCTTTGTTATGATATATATTACAATATGAGTGCGCAAGGAGGAATACTTATGAAAAACCGGAAGTTTGCGGCAGCGGGCTGTGGAATGGCAGTGTGCGTAGTGCTTTCTGCCTGCGCGCCGCAGCAGGCTGCTCCTGCGGCGGCAGCATTTCCCGATGTGATTCAGGTGGAGAACGTAGGCACGGATTCGGAGAACCGTAAGGTGACGGTCAGCGCCAGCGAGACCGTGAAGGTGACGCCGGATATGGCTCAGGTTGTGTACCGGATCATAACGGAAGATAAAGATGCCGGGGTATGTCAGGAGAAGAACAGTCAGCAGCTGGAACAGGTGATACAGTATCTTAAGGCTCAGGGTTTTCAGGACGGCTCCATTAAGACGGCTGATTTTTCTCTTGATGCCCAGTATGACTGGAGCGGGAACCGGAGAACCCTTATCGGGTATGAGATGAGTACCAGGCTGGAGGTGACGGATGTACCGGTGGAGAAGGTAGGCGGAATTCTGACAGGCGCAGTGAGCGCCGGAGCAAACGAGGTCTGGTCCGTATCCTATTTTTCCAGTCAGTATGACGAAGCTTACAGAGAGGCCATGGAGAAAGCTATGGCCATGGCTTTGGATAAGGCGGAAACCCTGGCTCATGCGGGCAACTGCCAGGTGGCGGACGTGCTGGGAATTCGGGAACTGGGAGATGATCAGAATGGAAGGTATGTGGAGTCCGGGATCAGAGATGCGAGCAATTTCTCCGCCAAGATGATGACAGAGGAGGATGCCGCTGCGGAAATGGCTGTCATGCCGGGAGAGATGCAGGTGAGCGCCGATATCGAGGTGGATTATCTTCTGCTGCCCCGGTAGATTCCAGAAAACGGTGGACAAGAGCGGATTCTTTCGGTATACTAATAGTGCTGAATTAGTGTTTTGCAAATTGTTTTTATAAAAAAGGAGATACCGATTATGCAGAATCCAGTAGCGACCATTGAGATGATGGACGGAAGCAGGATTAAGGTTGAATTATATCCTGAGATTGCCCCCAATACAGTAAATAATTTTATCAGCCTGGCGAAGAAAGGATTTTATGACGGCCTGATTTTTCACAGGGTGATTAACGGCTTTATGATTCAGGGAGGCTGCCCGCACGGAACGGGGACCGGTGGTCCGGGTTATACCATTGAGGGAGAGTTTGCCCAAAATGGGAATCCTAATCCTCTGAAACATACGGAAGGAGTTATCTCCATGGCGAGGGCTATGAGCCCCAACTCTGCCGGATCCCAGTTCTTTATCATGCATAAGGACGCTCCCCATCTGGACGGCGCTTACGCGGCTTTTGGGAAAGTGATTGAAGGCATGGATACGGTAAACGCAATCGCGGATGTACGGACGGATTACAATGACAGACCTCTGAAAGAACAGAAGATTAAAACTGTGACGGTGGAGACCTTCGGGCAGGATTATCCTGAGCCGAAGAAATGTTAATGTTGGAGAGAAAGATATGAGAGAAGAACGGGTCGTGTGGCTGGAAGGAACGCCTCACGTCGTAGTTCTGTCCGATGATAATGAGGCCCTTCTGGCGGCGCAGGCTGCCGGGAGGGCTGTTGTCGGTATATTGAACTGCGGTTCCGCGGAAACGCTTTCAGCTGTTTATCTGGCAGAACATATGTCGGCGGTTACCGATTCATATCTGGAACGCATCGTGCGGCGTCATCTGGGACTGCCCTGGATCGTTATGGAGACGAGGCGGCTTTTGATCCGCGAATTTCAGGCAGAGGATGCCAGGCAGATTCCCCGGGAAGAGTGCGCCGGTGAAGCAGATAAAATCTTCAGCGATGAAAGAAAACTGGCAGACTATATCCGCTGCCAGTACGGCTTTTATGAGTATGGAATCTGGGCTGTGACAGAGAAGGAAAGCGGTCGGATTATAGGAAAAGCAGGAGTGTCCCGGATGGAAGAGCAGAAGCCGGAAGAGATGTTCTCCGGAACCGGCGCATTGACGATTATGGAACTGCCGATGAGAAAGCGGAACGGGAATATCTTTCTCGATAAACCGGTTCTGTGGATTGAGCTGGGCTATCATATTTTTGAACCGTACCGGAGAAAGGGATATGCCCTTGAGGCATGCAGAGGAATCATTGAATATCTGAATGGAGAGTATAGGGAACAGGCGGAGGATATTCGCATTTACGCAAAAACAGACGCCTGCAATCAGGCGTCTGTGAAAGTTCTCAGGGCTCTGGGGTTTGAACCTGCTGTTGTTCCTGAAACATAAGGCGCAGCAGGGCAATGCAGTTGTCCGTGTGCGGGGCGCTGTTGATGACGGCGAAGCATGCGGGATCTGTCACCACGCCCAGGTTCTTCAGGTACCAGTTGTCGGTTACATCGATGCCGTAAGCAACTGTCTGACCGGATTCATTTTCCGCGTAGAGGAGCCTGTCGCGTACCAGCTCCAGCAGATCCGGGGGCAGAAAAGTCTCCATATCCATATAACCGTCCATCTCCGCATACCGTTCAAACAGAACCTGGTCGCAGATCATAATATCCAGTTCTCGCGCGGCGATGAGGGCGGACAGTTTGCCCTGCGTAGCCATAGCCAGATCATCGAAAGAACCATCGGTAGGAATCATGAGGGATTCCACATAGATCCGGTCCTTCTCTCCGAACTGCATGTAATCGGCAAAGCCTTGCGTCATGAAATCGAAGTTCTCTCTCTGGGTCATGGGATTGTTGACAATAACGCAGTACAGCTGGGTCTTTAGAGTGCTGTTGTAGATGGATGTGGCGACGGCGGACAGCATCATAAGGATCACGGCGAAAATCAACATGTGCCACTTGTAATATTCCCAGATATACCAGAAACGGTCAGACCAGGACATTTCCCTCAGCTTTCTGGTTTCCTGTTTCGTCTCTTCCTTCACATATTCTTTCAGTTCCTGCCTGTATGACATAGTACTTCCTCGGTTCATAGATGAATATTGATTGCGGGAGAAATATAAAATCTGCCCGCAAAACCAGTATAGCACAATTTCAGCAGATGAATTATGAAATTTCTATGAATTTCGTCAAAAAATTGATTTTTGGCCGCATATTCGATATAATAAAAGGAACATTACATTCGGGAAAGAGGGATATTCATGTTTGGAGGGTTATTTAATTATGATAATCCGATATGGAGAGGCATCGGCAAGTTCTGGGATGTTCTGATTGTAAATATACTCTGGTTTATCTGCAGCATTCCTATATTTACCATCGGAGCCTCGACCACGGCCCTTTACTATGTGACGCTTAGACTGGTGAGAGACGAGGACGGCTACACGTTCCGGTCCTTTTTCCACTCTTTCAAGGAAAATTTCAAGCAGGCCACGATCATCTGGTTCCTTATGATTCTGGTCGGAGGAGTGCTCTGCGTAGATGTCTGGTTCGTTCTTATGTCCGGCCGGATCAGCAGAGGGCCGGTGCAGATGCTCCTTTCGTCAATCTTTCTGGGACTGCTGATCATCTGGTTTCTGGTATTTACCTATGTGTTCGCGGTGCTTGCCAGATTCTACGGATCGGTGAGGAGGATTCTGTTCAACGCGCTGTTTATGTCTATGCGCCATATTCTGTATACGGTGGGAATCATTGCCATTGACGCGCTGATCATCTTTCTGACGTTTACGTATCTGCCGTTCCTGTCCGCTTTTGGCGTGGCGCTGATTGCCTATGTCAATTCTTTTTTCATGAACAGGATTTTTAAGAAGTATTCTCCGCCGGAGGAGAGGGACATCCATGAGATGAGACCGGTCTTTGCGGACGAGGAAGAAGAAGAGAAACCGCAGACGGAGCATGATCCGGCGGAACAATAAAAGATGCAGGAAAGCACGCCGTTGGCACCCTTTCCTGCATGCGGACGAAATAAAATGCCTTCCGGTCTTCTGACTGAAAGGCATTTGTGGTTATGCGATGAACTGATACATGGCGATATAGTGGCAGAAGCTTCCGGCCATGACAAACAGGTGAAAGATTTCGTGGGAACCGAAGTTCTGATGCCGGGAGTTAAAGAGAGGCAGCTTCAGCGCGTAGATAATCCCTCCCACGGTGTAGATGACGCCTCCTGCCAGAAGCCACCAGAAAGCGCCGCCTGGGAGGGCCTGGACGATTCTGGAGAACGCCAGGACGCATACCCAGCCCATGGAGATATAGAGGACGGAAGAAAACCACTTGGGACAGGTGATCCAGCATGCTTTGATGAGGATTCCGGCGATAGCGATGGACCAGACGACAGCCAGGAGCATCCAGCCGGTCTTATCGCCCAGAACCAGCATACATACCGGCGTGTAGGTTCCCGCGATCAGGATGAAGATCATCATATGGTCGATCTTCCGGAGAATCCGGTTCACCTTCGGAGAGATGTCCAGCCAGTGGTAAATGGTGCTGGCGGCGTACAGCAGGATCATGCTGATGATAAAGACCGCCAGGGCGGAGACAGCCAGCCGCCCGGTATCCCGGTATGCTTTCAGAAGAAGAGGAGTGGCGGCCAGGATCGCCAGTATCATGGCGATGAAATGGGTAATGGCGCTTCCGGGATCTTTAATATGCAGTTTTGTCATATGAAAACCTCCATTCCGCAGATGATGCAAATATTTCAACACATAGTTTTTAAAACTATATTACTTGTTTTTATATACTATACTCTTTTTGCGAGAAAAATGCAAGGGTTAATTCGAAAGAATTCACAGAATGGGAGAGGAACATGCTGGAACTGTTCTACGAGGACGCTGATATCATTGTTGTGAAAAAACCGGCCGGACTGGAATCCCAGTCCAGAAATCACTTTGATCCGGATATGGTCAGTGAGATCCGCAATCATATATATAGTTTGCCGGCAAATACCGGAGAACCTTATGTGGGAGTTGTTCACCGCCTTGATAAACCGGTGTCGGGGATTATGGTTTACGCCAAAACCAAAAGGGCCGCCGCTGCCTTGAGCAGTCAGATCCAGGCGGGACAGTTGCGAAAGACGTATAAGGCCGTCGTTTGCGGAAAACCTGTGGATAATGTGGATAATTTTGTGGATTATTTGTTGAAAGACAGTGGACGAAACATGTCGAGAATTGTTGATAAGTGTATAACAGGGGCGAAACGTGCCGAATTAAGGTATCGAACTCTGGCAGTCGTCCCGGGTGAGCCTGAGATTTCGTGCCCTCTCGCGTTGGTGGAGATCGAACTTCTCACCGGCCGGCACCACCAGATACGAGTTCAGTTTGCCGGTCATGGACTGCCTCTTTACGGAGACCGCAGATATAATCCGGCTTTTTCGGAAAACAGCGCGCGGTATTCCGGCAGCCGCGGCGCGGGACTGTCTGCCGCAGAAAGAGGTGTCGGGTATGCCTCATCCCCAACTCTGGCGCTCTGCGCCTGCGGGCTTGCCTTTGATCATCCGACAGCCGGAAGGAGAATGGTATTCTCTATGGAACCTTCCGGCGGTGTATTTGAGAAGTTTGTATAGAGGTTTTATTTCCTTTCTATAATCTTGTGTTCATTCCGCCATTCCTTCGGCGGCATTCCGAACGCGTTTTTAAACGCTCTGGAGAAGTGGAGCTGACTGGGATAACCCACAGCGCCGCTGATGGCGCCTACGGACATTTCGGTTATCTCCAGAAGCTCTGCGGCCTTGGTCATCCGGTAATTGATCAGAAACTCCTGGGGGGGCTGTCCCACGGCATCCCGGAAGATCTTGCTGAAATAGCTGCGGTTCAGGTTGCAGAAAGCGGCAATATCCTCTACGGAGATGTCGTTCTGGAAGTTTTGTTCGATGAAGGTCAGGGCTTCACGCACGTAGAAATCCTGAAGCTTTCCGCTTCGGGCTGAATGACGCTTGGAAGAAGAGCGGGTCAGATAATCCAGGAACAGATACAGCTGCCCGATCAGCTGGAAGGGAGACTGATCCCTCTCCTGAGTAATATGCAGTACGATATCCCGCAGCTTCATGCTCAGGTCCTTTGCATTGGAATGGTAGATGGGGGAGCTTACGGTGATGCCGGCCAGTTCCAGAGCCTTCCTTACCTTCAGACCGTCAAACTCCAACCAGGAGTACTCCCAGGGATGGGTCTCATCGGCGTAGTAGGTGCATACCTGTTTGGGAAAGATCATGAAGCCATCGCCGCTCCGTACCCGGTGTTCGTGGGTCACGCCGTTGGAATCCGTGGCGGAGAGGATACCGGTGCCGGATATGACATAGTGGAACAGATAGTGATTTCGCATGGTAGGGCCATAGGAATGGAGCGGATCACACTGTTCCCACCCATATTGATATAAAGTCAGGTCGACAAAAGGTTCGTTTGGAAAAATAGAATATGAAACATTACCCATAAAAAAGGACTGCCTTTCTTGCTTTTGCATGATTATTTGGAAAAATACACAGAAAAGCCGCAGGAAGTATCTCGACAAATTGTGAATGTTTATTACGCCGCGGTCCTCTAAATCATTATATACCAAAATGTGTGCCAATATCAAGATATAAAATAAAAAATCGCATTTTGGCATAATGTTACTCGTATCAAAACATTTTTTCTGCAAAATTGCCATGATATAATACAAAAACATTGGACGGTTTTTGTGTAAATCGTACAACAAAACCGTCAGACACACTGGCAGGCGCGATTCAGCCCGTCGGATGTGGATATTATTTTTTAAAGGAGGAATCGAAATGAGAAATTTCAAAAAAGTTTTGGCATTAACACTGGCAGCCAGCATGATGCTCTGTGCCTGCGGCGGTGGCGGCGGTGCAAGCAGCAGCGGTAGCGGCTCCAGCAGCGGCGGCAGCGCCAGTGCCGGCGGCAGCGGCGAGAAGCCCGCTCAGCTGGAAGTAAAGATCTGGGATAACAACCAGCTGGCTGGTATTCAGCAGATCGCTGATGCATGGACCGAGCAGTCCGGAATCAAGGTAAACATTCAGGTTGTAGACTGGAACAACTACTGGACACTGCTTGAGGCAGGCGCCAGCGGCGGCGAGATGCCCGATGTATTCTGGATGCACTCCAACACAGCCGAGATGTATATGTCCGGCGGCAAGCTTCTGGATCTGACCGATTACATAGCGAACTCCGACCAGATTGATATCAACAACTACTATGAGGGAGTTACGGAACTGTATACTCAGGACGGCAAGCACTACGCTGTTCCTAAGGACCATGATACCATCGCTCTTCTGTACAACAAGGCTATCTTCGACCAGTACGGCGTAGATTATCCCACCGATGACTGGACCTGGGATGATTTCTATGAGGCAGGCAAGAAGATCACCGAGGCAAGCGGCGGTTCTGTTTATGGCGCTGCTATGAACACCGGAAACAACCAGGACAGCTGGTACAATATCGTATATGATTACGGCGGGTACATTATCAGCGATGACAAGAAGATCTCCGGCTATGATGATCCCAACACCAAGAAGGCCATGGAGTATGTTGGAACCCTTTGCTCCGACGTATTCCCGCCTCAGAGCATGATGTCTGAGACCGGTACCGACGTTCTGTTCACCAGCGGCGTGGCAGCTATGATCTGCCAGGGTTCCTGGATGATCCTTCAGTTCTATAATGATGAGAACCATGATAACTATGCATGGGCTATGCTTCCTTACTGTGACGTTAACGGCAACGGTCAGGCAGATAAGGAAGAGCGCTGCTCTATCTATAACGGACTTGGCTGGGCGGCTTCCGCAGACACCAAGTATCCGGATGAATGCTGGGATCTGATCCAGTGGTTCAGCACCGAGGAGAACCAGAAGAAGCAGGCAGAGCTTGGCGTTACCATGGCCGGCTACAAGGGCGTATCTGAAGAATTTGCCAACGCATTCCCGGGCATGGATATCACTCCCTTCATGCAGATTGAAGAAGAGGGTACTCTGGTATTCCGTCCCTACTCCAAGTACACTACCAGATGGGAAGATGCTTCCACTCAGGCTCTGGTTACGGCCTGGAACGATCCCAGCCAGATGGACAGCGTACTTGACCAGATGGCAGCGGATATGAACGCTACGCTGGCCAGCGAATAAGCAGATTTCTGCATCCGGGGAGAGGTGAAGTCCCCCTTCCCTCTCCTCGGACAGATTTCATAAAGAAGGAGGTAAATTTATGGCGAAAACGAGCAAGACCAAACACGCTATGACGAAGGCGGAAAAGCGTGAAGCCACATGGGCACTGGCATTCGTTGCTCCGACTATGATCGGTCTGATCATACTGAACTTTTATCCGCTGTTTAACTCCATTTATCAGGCCTTTTTTAAGACCGGCGATTTCGGCGGAGGGAATATTTTCGTAGGTGTAGATAACTTTACAAGGGTTCTGGGAACCGGCGAGTTCTGGAACAGCCTGTGGAACACCATTAAGTACGCGCTCATCGAGGTGCCCTTCTCTGTGGCCCTGGCCCTGGTGCTGGCTGCCTTCCTGAACCAGAAGAAGCTGTTCTTCAAGAGCGGCTATCGTACCATCTTCTTCCTGCCCATGGTGGCGGCCCCCGCTGCGGTAGCCATGGTTTGGAGATTCCTTTACAACCAGCAGTTCGGTCTGCTGAACCATGTATTCGGAACTACCACGGCCTGGATCTCCGACCCGAAGATTGCCTGGATCTCCATCGGCATCATCGGCGTATGGTCCATCGTGGGCTACAACATGATCCTGTTTATCTCCGGATTGCAGGAGATTCCTCACGATTACTATGAGGCGGCGGATATTGACGGCGCTACCGGTATCCGGCAGTTCTTCTATATCACCATCCCGCTTCTGACACCGTCCATCTTCTTCGTACTTCAGACCCGTATCATCGGCGCTCTGCAGGTATTCGATCTGGTATTCATGGTTATGGATAAGACCAACCAGGCTCTGTCTTCTGTGGAATCTGTGGTTTATCTGTTCTATGATTACGCCTTCACCCAGGGCAACCGGGGCTATGGCGCGGCCATTGTATGCTGCATGCTGGTGTTCATCATGATCATTACCGTGATTCTTCAGAAGTCCGAGAAGAAATGGGTATTCTATTCATAAGAGGAGGTGCCGAGAATGAAGAGTTTAGAGCAAAAACGTAAGATGCAGAAGGTGATCGTTCATATCATTTTGATTCTTATGTCTATCACCATGCTGGTACCCTTCCTGTGGATGATCCTGACCGCCTTTAAGACTACGTCTGAGGCTACATCAGTGAACCCCTTTGTCATCTTCCCCAGCAGTTGGAAGTTTGACAACTTCGTAACTGTATGGAACAGCTACAATTTCTTTAACCTGTACGTTAACACCCTGCTGATGATCTTCTGGCGTGTGGTCTGCGCGGTGCTTACAGCTACCATGGCCGGCTACGCTTTCGGACGTCTGAACTTCCCGGGCAAGAACTTCCTGTTCTCCCTGATCCTGATTCAGATGATGATCCCCAGCCAGATCTACATCATCCCCCAGTACATCATGGTTTCTAATCTGAAGATGCTGAACACCATGTTTGCCCTGGTGTTCCCCGGCGTGGTCACCGCGTTCGGTACCTTCCTGCTGAAGCAGGGCTATCAGAGCCTTCCTAAGGATCTGGAAGAGGCTGCCGGCATCGACGGCTGCAACATCGGCCAGCAGTTCCTGCTGATCATGGCTCCCCTTACCCGGTCTGCCATGGTTTCCCTGGGTATCTTCACCGCCGTGTTCGCTTTCAAGGATCTGATGTGGCCCATGATCGTCTGCTCCAACGCACAGAGCACCACGCTGTCTGCAGGCCTTGCCAAGATGCAGGGTCAGTTCAGCTCCAACTATCCTCAGCTGATGGCCGCTGCCTGCATGGCATGTCTGCCCATGATTATTCTGTATCTGATCTTCCAGAAACAGTTTATCGAAGGTATTGCAACTTCCGGCGGAAAGTTGTAAAATATCAGTTCAGTGAGCGTGTCAGCGCACGAAGATATGTGCCGGACCCGTGTCGGGCCCGGCACATGCTATTATGTCAGTATGTAGAAGAAAGCGCCGGTGACGCGCTTTCGGCATCCATGGAGGAACATTCATGAGTATTGTTTTTCAGGAAACATATAAGACCATTACATTGAGTACAGCCAATACGCTTTATCAGATGCAGATCGATCATCTGGGGCATCTTCAGCACCTCTATTATGGCCGCAGGGCCGACGAGGCAGATATGAGTTATCAGTATTTTCAGGCGGACCGGGCTTTTTCCCCATATCCTCATCAAGGGTTTAACAAGCGCTGCCCGTCACCGGATATTGTGCCTCAGGAATATACAGGATTTAATACGGGAGATTACCGCGTGGGCTGCCTGGAGCTTTCCGGCGGTACAGGTATGAACGCAGCGGATTTTACTTATGTGCGCCATGAGATTCTGCCCGGCAAGTATCAGGTGGAGGGAATGCCTTCCGCCTATGACGAGGGCGGACAGGCCCAGACGTTGGTCATCTATCTGGCAGATCAGGTGACCGGACTTCAGCTGGAGCTGTATTACGGCGTGTTTGAGAAGGAAGATATCATTACCAGGGCTGCCCGTCTGGTGAACGGCACGGGTCAGCCGGTGTGCCTTGAGAAGGCGGCATCGGTCTGCCTGGATATTCCCTTCGGCGACTGGGATCTGATTCATTTCCATGGCCGTCACGCCATGGAACGTCAGGCAGAGAGGCTTCCGCTTCCCCAGACGGTTACTACGGTTCAATCCAAGAGAGGCGTATCCAGCCATCACCATAATCCCTTTGTGATTCTCTGTGACCGGGAGGCCACGGAAGAGCAGGGAGACTGCTACGGCCTGATGCTGGTGTATTCCGGCAACCACAGAACAGACGTGGAAGTGAGCCAGATGGGTTCGACTCGTGTGGTCATGGGGATTAACGACGAGCTGTTTTCCTGGAATCTGGACCCGGGCGAGGCATTTGCCGCGCCGGAGGTGATTTTGGCTTTCAGCGGACAGGGACTGGGCCATCTGAGCCGTCTGTACCATCACATAATCCGGCATAATGTATGCCGGGGAGAGTATAAGACTGCCCGCCGCCCGGTACTGATCAACAACTGGGAAGCCACTTATTTTGATTTTACTGCCGATAAGGTATACGATATTGCCCGTATGGCCGCGGAACTGGGAGTGGAGATGCTGGTTCTGGACGACGGCTGGTTCGGTCAAAGATATGACGACAACCGGGCCCTGGGCGACTGGTATGTGAATGAGGAGAAGCTGCCGGGAGGCCTTAAGCCTCTGATCGACCGGATCAACGGTCTGGGAATGAAGTTTGGTATCTGGATTGAGCCGGAGATGATCAGTGAGGATTCCGACCTGTATCGGGCTCATCCGGACTGGGCTTTGTCCATTCCGGGACGTCTGCCGTCCCTCTGCCGGAATCAGCTGATACTGGATATGTCCCGGCCGGAAGTGGTGGACTATCTGTATGAGCAGATTTCCGGGCTGCTCAGGGACAATCATATCGAATACATTAAATGGGATATGAACCGCAATATGACGGACGTATACAGCCATGCCCTTCCTGCGGAGAAGCAGGGAGAGGTGTCCCACCGGTATGTGCTGGGACTGTACCGCCTTCTGGACCGGCTGACCACGGAATTCCCGCATGTGATGTTTGAGGGCTGCTCTGGCGGCGGCGGGCGTTTCGATGCCGGTATTCTGGCTTATTCGCCGCAGATCTGGTGCAGCGACGATACAGACGCCATTGAGCGGCTGGTGATCCAGCACGGAACCTCCTTCGGCTATCCGGTTTCCGCTATGGGAGCCCATGTGTCTGCCAGCCCCAATCATCAGACCGGCCGGGACACGCCTCTGGGTACCAGGGCCGTAGTGGCCATGTCGGGAACCTTCGGATACGAGCTGGATATCAACAAGCTTTCTGATAAGGAGAAAGAAGAGGTCCGCGGACAGGTACAGTTCTTTAAGGATCACTACTGGCTGATTCAGGACGGCGATTATTACCGCCTGTCGGATCCCGGCCGGAATGAGTGGTATACGGCCTGGGAGTTTGCCGCGGCTGACGGAAGCGAAGCTCTGCTTAACGTGGTGCTGACCCATTCCAGGGCCAATTCTCCCTATATCCATCTGCGACTGAAGGGCCTGGATCCCAACGCCAGATACCGGATTGTAAGCGAGAACTACTACGGGACCCATCTGCCGTGGGATCTGATGTACACTGGCACGCCGGTAATCCGTGAGGAGAGAACCTATTCCGGCAGCGCTCTGATGTACGCCGGATTTACCCTTCCCATGCTGTTTGGCAATTATCCCAGCGGGCAGATTCATTTTGTGAGGATTTAAGACAGAGACGTCCCGCAGGGCGGGACAGGAAAGATTAACGAATGGAACGATGCAAGAAATGGCTTGACGGGGAGCGAGAGAAGATACGCGCGCTCCCCTTAAAAGCCAAACTAGAGTATATATGGATTTACTATAAGATCTGGATCATTGCCATTGCGGCCCTTGTATGCTTCGGCGTGTACGCGGGGACTACGGTTCATAACGCCATCGGCGAAAACTGGTTCTACGCTTGTTTTGCCAATACCTCCGCAGATGTGGGAAGCGATTCCGCTTTCTGCCGGGAGTTTGCCGAATATGCCGGCTATGACCTGCGCCAGAAGAATCTGGTGTTTAATGCCCAGATGTACTGCCAGCCCTCCAAAGGGAAGTTCAATGACGTCTATTATCAGAATCTGGTTACCTATCTGGACAGCGGCGTTCTGGACGTGTTGGTCATGGAGGAACTGGAGATTCAGACGTTGGGAGCCAGCGGACGGCTGCTGGATCTGGAAGACCCCAGGGTGGCGGCTGTTTACGAGAAATATAAAGACCGCCTTGTCTACTGCGAACCTTACCGGGCGGAGGAGTACGGCAAGAATCAGGTCGCCGTAGGCATCGATCTGTCCGGTTCTGTGCTGGTGGGGGAGCATAAGGCTTATCCGGACGGCTGTGTCCTGGCCATTTCTTCCCAGGCGCCCCATATGGACCAGATTGAGTGTTTCCTTGCGTTTTTATTCAGGGAGGCGGAAGAATGAGACCCTTAAATGCTTTTTTTGACAATGACAGCGCCTTTGGACAGATTATGACCCGCCTGGGCATCCTGATCGCATCCAATCTTCTGTTTATCGCCTGCTCGGTGCCGATCGTCACCATCGGAGCGTCCTTTGCGGCACTCCATTATGTGATGCTCCGGCTTTTGCGGGGGGAGAATGAACTGAATCCCTTCCGTGTATTCTGGCAGGGCCTGAAAGAGAATTTTGTGCAGGCGACTATATGCTGGGTAGGGGTCCTTGTGATGGCCGCGATGCTGTATCTGGAACTGTTCTGGTGCCGTCAGTTTGAGGGCCCGGTAGCCTTGTTTCAATATCCGCTGATGGCCCTTATGCTGATTCTTCTGGTGCTGGCCTCCTATATATTTCCGACCATGGCTGCCTTTAAGGTGACAATGTCCCAGCTCATAGCCGACTGCATTTATTTCGCGGTCCGCAGGCCGGTTACCATGTTGATCGTGCTGCTGACGGACATTGTTCCCATGGCGCTGACCTATCTGGATTATCCCAGACTTCCTCTGTATGCGTTTCTGTGGTGTATGTTCGGATTCGGCCTGCTGGCATTTTCTAACAGCCGGCAGCTGCTGAAGCTTTATCTTCCTTACCTGGAGAAGAAAGAAGAATTTACGAGTGAGGATGACGGGGCAGAGAAGCGTCCGTCTGAGAAGCAGATACTGGATGAGATGAAGAAGCTTGAGATGTAAGCAAATATAGAACGGAAGGACGTGACGGCAGGATATGAACAAGGACAAAGAGATATATCAAAAACGGTTGGAACGGCACTATGATGAACTGAAGTGGCTCTATATGGAGCTTTATAATTCCATGGAGGATTTTGAGAAGCTGTGCGAAGCCATGGAGGAGATGTATGACCGGCGGAAAACAGACCTGAAAAAACAGGATCTGAAGCGGGAGGCGGATCCCGACTGGTTCAAGGGCCATGATATGCTGGGCATGATGATGTACACCGGCCAGTTTGCGGGAACCCTGAAGGGCGTGGAAGAGCATCTGGATTATATTAAATCCTGCGGCGTCAATTATCTTCATTTGATGCCCCTTATGGAATCACCCAGAGGTCGTTCCGATGGCGGATACGCGGTGGCGGATTTCCGAAAGGTACAGCCGGAGCTGGGTACGGTGGAAGACCTGGAAGACCTGGCGGATCAGTGCCGTCTCCAGGGCATTAGCCTGTGCCTGGATTTTGTCATGAATCACACCTCCGAGGACCATGAGTGGGCCAAGCGGGCAAGGGCCGGCGAGAAGGAGTATCAGGACCGTTATTTCTTCTACGACAGCTGGGAGATTCCCATGCAGTTTGAGAAGACGGTGCCTCAGGTATTTCCCACGACAGCCCCCGGCAATTTCACCTGGCTTCCGGATCTGGGCAAGCATGTGATGACTACATTTTATCCCTACCAGTGGGATTTGAACTACAGCAATCCTGTGGTGTTCCATGAGATGGTCATGAATTTTCTGTTCCTGACCAATCTGGGAATCGATGTGATTCGGATTGACGCGGTGCCCTATATCTGGAAGGAGCTGGGAACCACCTGCCGGAATCTTCCCCAGGTACATACCATCGTCCGCATGATGCGCATGATCGGGGAGATTGTATGTCCTGGCATTCTGCTTTTGGGCGAGGTAGTCATGGAGCCGGTGAAGGTGGCGCCCTATTTTGGGACGGTGGAGAAGCCGGAGTGCCATATGCTGTACAATGTAACTACCATGGCGACTATCTGGCATACGGTGGCGACTCAGGATACCCGGCTTCTGAAGAAGCAGCTGGATACTGTCTACAGTCTGCCCAAGACTTATACCTTTTTGAATTATCTTCGCTGTCATGACGATATTGGCTGGGGCCTTGACTATGACACCCTGGCTCAGTGGGGTATGCAGCAGATTCCTCATAAGGAGTTTTTAAATGATTTCTTCACTGGCCGTTGGCCGGACAGCTTCAGCCGAGGCGAGTTGTATAATAACGATCCCATTACCCGTGACGCCCGGTTCTGCGGAACCACCGCTTCCATGTGCGGCGTGGAGAAGGCAGGCTACTGCGGCGACGACTACGGTATGGTTCAGGCCATTCGGCTGGATCTGATGCTCCACGCCTTTATGCTGTTCCAGGCAGGAATTCCGGTGATCTACAGTGGCGATGAGATAGGCCAGGTCAACGATTACACCTACAAGGAAGATCCGGATAAAATGCTGGACTCCCGCTATATTCACCGCGGAGCATTCCAGTGGCATCTGACAGATAATATTGGCAAAGAGGGAACCGTGCAGAATCAACTGTTTCATGGACTTCGTCAGCTGGAAATCCTTCGGCAGACCCATGAGGCTTTTAGGGCTGACGCACATGCGGAAACATACTATTCTGACGATCCGGCGCTTCTTTACATCTGCCGGACCAGTGAGAATGAAAAGCTTCTAGGAGTTTTTAATTTCAGCCAGGCTGTCAAGATTCTGGACTGGAGCATAGGCGGTCTTAATCTGGTGACCGGCGGAGACGTGGCGGAGGAGAAACGCCTTGTGCTTCGGTCTTATGATTTCGTGTGGCTGAAGCTGGAGCCGGAGAAACCGCAGGAAGCTGATGCGGAAGATGAACCTTCTGAAGCGATATCATGCAGCCAGTAAAATGGTTCAACAGAATAAAACAGCAGGCTGAAAGAATAAAGAAACCGCGGCAGGTCCATACTTTCATGGAATAGGATTGTTCCGGAAAAGGAAGGAGCGGGCTGCGCGGTGAGTGAGAAAGGAAAACGGTTTTTGAAGATTCTGGGAGTGACCGGAGCAGTGTACGGAGTATTCCGATACCTTCTGCCTCTGGTGGCTCCCTTTCTGTTTGCCTGGGGAGCGGCTGCGGTTCTGCGGCCCTCGGCCCGGTGGATATCGGAGCGGCTGCAGATCCGACTGAATGGGAGACGGCAGGAAGTAAAAATCATCGGTATTGGTTCCGGCGTGGCAGGAGCTGCCGAGCTTCTGGCGGCACTGGGGCTTTTGTGCGTATTTCTCTACCAGGGAGGCCGGAAGTTGTATCAGGAGACCGTTCTTTTGATGGAGCAGTTTCCTCTGTGGCTGGAAAAACTGGATGCGGTGGTGACCGGCGTCTGCCATCAGGTAGAGGAAACCTTTGCTCTGCGCCGGGATGTGATGGTGTATCTGACCCGTGATATGATAGCCGGCCTGGGAAGGCGGATTAAGGAAGGGATTATGCCCTATGTTATGGGCAACTCTTTTCTGGCGGCCCAGTGCTGCATAGGTTTTGCGGTTATTATGGTATTATTCATAATCGGTACCATGCTGATCATTCAGGAGTGGGATTTCATAAGAGATAAAATGGAGAGTTCCGTATTCAGCCGGGAATTTATGAGAGCCTGGCAGGTGCTGCAGCTTACGTGCCGGGCGTATCTGTGGACCCAGGGAGTCATCATCCTCCTGACCATGACTGTGTGTACTGCAGGATTGTTTCTCATGGGAAATCCCTACGCGATTCTGGCCGGGATTGGGCTTGGGATTCTGGACGCTCTGCCCATCTTTGGAACCGGAACAGTGCTGATCCCCTGGGCCCTGTTTCAGTTTCTCCGCAGGCGCTGGCTGAAAGGAATTCTGATTCTGGGACTGTATCTGGTCTGCTATCTTCTGCGGGAAATTCTTGAGGCTAAAATGTTAGGAGACAGGGTGGGCCTGTCTCCTTTGGAAACGCTTGTATCGATCTATGTAGGGCTTCAGCTGTTCGGCATTCTGGGGGTAGTCCTGGGGCCTGTGGGGACGCTTCTTATCCGGGAGTTCAGCCGACCGGGAGAAGAGCTGGTGAGAACGCCGGAAGAACTGCGGCAGCAGTCCGCGGGATAAAGTCTCCGTCAGTTGCCGGACTGCACTTTCTGCAGGCGGAGGCGGACTTCCCCGCCCAGAATCGCGGCGACGGCAATCTTAGCAGCGTCGCCGGGCAGATAGGGCAGCACCCCTATGGCCAGAGCCGGGAGAAAATCCATTTCCAAGCAGCGGGCCAGCCACAAGGAGCCCAGAAGATAACAGCAGGCAGTTCCCAGAACCATGCCGATAACAGCGAATATCCGTTTTCCATTGAAATGCTCTGCGAAGAAACCGCCAATAGCGGCGATGAAGAAATAACCGGCCATATAGCCGCCGGTGGGGCCGAGTACTTTGTCGATGCCGGCAGAAAATTCCGTAAAAACCGGCAGGCCGATGGAGCCCAGGAGGATATAAGCGGCGCAGCTTAAGACGCTGTATTTCATGCCAAGCACATAGGCAGACAGATAGATGGCCAGGGTACCCAGGGATATGGATACCGGCGTGAAGGGCAGCGGACAGGAGATCGGTCCCATGATGCAGGTGATAGCGGTCATAAGCGCGGTCAGAGTGAGTTCTCTGGTAGTCAGAAGCTGCTTTTTGGCAGTTTGTTCTTTGGCAGTGTACAGCATAAATGTGTCCTCCTGAAGTCATTTAAAACTATTTCACGGTTATTATACGGATTTCGAATCATATTGTCAACCAGAAAAATAAATATAGTTGACAATAATTTAAAAATATAGTCTTGAAAGTAGGAGAAAAGTTGTTATAATTAGTTTATAAAGGCAGTTAAAAAAGTCAATTAAAAAAGTGAAAAATATTCCGGGGAGAAGAAGGATGAATAGCGGAATTGCAATCAGAAGAAAAAATAAAATCGCCGTTTTCCGGCAGCTGCTGAGCGTCCCGGAAACAACGAAGCCTGAACTGGCGGCTTCTCTGGGGCTGAGCCAGCCTACCGTAGGCATGATTATTGACGAACTTATGCAGGCCGGGATGGTGCGGGAAAACGGGATGGCATCCTCCATCGGAGGGAGGCGCGCCGTATCCCTGCAGGCTGTCAGAGACTGCCGTCTGACACTGGGCATTGATATTACGGCGAACCATATCAGTTTTGCCGTGGTTAATCTGGCGGGTTTTGTTGTGGCGAATCAGCGGAGAAGAGCTGCGTATGCGTCTACCGCGGATTATCATCGCCTGCTGGAACAGTATCTGGACGAATTTTTGGCGGAAAAAGGAATACCGGAGGAGAAGCTGATGGCTGCGGGAGTATCGGTTCCCGGTATTATTGGCCCGGACCGGCGGACGCTGATCCGTTCTCATATTCTTCGGAATCCGGATGCCCGGCCGCTTCCGGATGAGTTCAGGGGAAAGCCGATCCGTTTTTTCAACGATGCCGAGTCGGCGTGTATGGCGGAGTGTTACTCGGATGAATCTCCTGACAGTTTTGTGTTTTTGATGCTGAGTAACTCTGTAGGCGGGGCCACTGTGATCAATCAGAAAATTTTAAATGGCCTTCACAACCGTAACGGAGAGTTTGGACATATCTGTATCGTCCCGGGAGGCAGGCGCTGCTACTGTGGGCAGCAGGGCCATTATGACGCTTATGGGGCAGCCTGGCTGTTAGCGGAGAAAACAGGCGGGAATTTGGCGGAGTTTTTCAAAGGGTTGGAGCGAGGAGATGCCGGGCTTACAGCCGTTTTGGAAGAATATCTGGATTATCTGAGCCTGCTGATTGCCAATCTGATTCTTGGCCTGGATCTGCCGGTTATCATAGGAGGTTACGTGGGAAATTATCTGGAACCGTATCTTCCCAAACTGCGGAGAAAGGTGGCAAAACAGGACATTTTCGGGGAACAGGATCCGGATATCCGCACCTGCCGCGCCGGGGAGGAAGCCGCGGCGGCAGGCTGCGCCATGTATTTTTCTGAACAGTTTATCGAGTCGCTGTAGGGGAATCTCCCTTCGGCGGTCAGATAGATTATATAAATCTTAAACTGCAAATAGGAAGGAAAGAGAGGTGCTTTTGATGAAAGGAACGTTTTTTCTGGGAGATGGGTTGTTTGAAACCAGGGAGCTTCATCTGCCTGAACTGCAGGATGATGAGGTACTGATTCGGGTGGCTGCCTGCGGTGTCTGCGGTACAGACGTACATATCTGCCATGGGGATAAGGGCTCCGCGGAGGTTCATCCCCCCGTTGTGTTGGGGCACGAACTGTCCGGGATTGTGGAAAAGATTGGCGCGGGCGTACATACGGTGGCGGTTTCTGATCATGTGGCGGTTGATCCGAATATCTATTGCGGCAGCTGCCGTCCCTGCCGCATGGGGAAAAAGCAGCTTTGCACGAACCTGCAGGCGGTCGGCGTGACGAGAAACGGCGGATTTGCAGAATACTGCATTGCCCCTCAGGCTCAGTGTTTCCGGATTAAGGAAACTGTCCCGCTGGAGGAAGCGGCTATGGCGGAACCTTTGGCCTGCTGTCTTCACGGAATTGACAGGGCCGGTATCCAGGCGGGAAGCGCAGTGTGTGTTGTCGGAGGCGGGGCCATCGGCCTTATAATGGTGCAGCTGGCCAGGCTTTCCGGCGCATCCCAGGTAATCCTGAGCGAGCCTAACGAGCTTCGGCGGCAGGCTGCAATGGAAGTGGGCGCGGACGGCGTCATTGATCCGGTTCATGAAAAGATAGCCGAGCGGTTCCAGGAACTGACCGGAATTGAGGGGGCCGACGTGGTGATTGAGTGCGTAGGCAGCACTATTGCTACGGAGCAAGCCTTCGCTGTGGCCGGAATGGGAGCTACAGTGCTTCTGTTCAGCGTTCCCAAGACCGGAACCTTCCATCAGCTGTCTCTTGACGATATGTACCATAAGGAGCTGAACGTGGCAGGCTCCCTGATTAATCCGGATACCTTTGAGAGGGCGGTAGAACTTCTGAACGGAGGCCGCCTGAATCTGAAGCCGGTTATCACCCACGCGTTTCCGGTAAACCAGGTGAAGGAGGCCATTCAGATGCAGACCAGCCAGGAATCCATCAAGGTTTTGGTGAAACCGGAGCTGAAAGAACCTGTAAAATTATAAAGTGGAACTCGTCTCGTCCTCCAGGGGACGCAGGTAAAAGAGACCGAACATGATTACGGAAAGCTCAGAAAAGAGGAGAATAAAAATGAAAACGACAATGAAGCAGCAGGTTATGACGGCACCTCATGAGATTTCATTCCGTGAAATCCCCATCCCGCATCCGGAAAAAAATCAGGTGCTTGTAAAAATCAAACGTATCGGGGTTTGCGGCAGCGACATTCATGTTTATCACGGCACCCATCCGTTTACCTCTTATCCGATCACCCAGGGACATGAGTTGTCTGCGCAGGTGGCGGAACTGGGAGAGGGCGTGACAGGTTTTACAGTGGGCCAAAAGGTCACAATCGAGCCCCAGGTTTACTGCGGGGAATGCTATCCCTGTACCCACGGCAAGTACAACCTGTGCGAGCATCTGAAGGTCATGGGATTTCAGACTACAGGGACAGCCAGCGAGTATTTTGCCGTTGACGCTTCCAAGGTTACGGCTTTGCCGGAGAATCTGACCTACAATGAGGGAGCCATGATTGAACCGCTGGCGGTTACGGTTCACGCGGCAAAACGTTTTGGGGAACTGAAAGGCGCGAAGGTGGCGATTCTGGGCTGCGGGCCCATTGGCATCCTGCTTGCCCAGTCCTGCAAGGCCCTGGGAGCTAAGGAGGTTATGATTACCGATATCTCTGATTACCGCCTGCAGCTGGCGAAAACCTGCGGCGCGGATTATACTGTCAACACAAAGACGAAGGATTTCGGCGAGGCCATGGTTGAAGCCTTTGGCCCTGACAAGGCAGATGCGATTTATGACTGCGCCGGAAATGATACCACCATGGGACAGGCGATTCAGTATGCCCGGAAAGGCAGCACGATTATCCTGGTGGCTGTATTCGGCAAACTGGCTGCAGTTGATCTGGCGGTCTTAAATGATCACGAGCTGGATCTGAACACCAGCATGATGTACCGCCATGAGGATTATGTAGAGGCGATCCGTCTGGTAAGTGAAGGAAAGATCCATCTGAAGCCGCTCATGAGCAAGCATTTCGCCTTTGAGGATTACCTGGCCGCTTATGAGTATATTGATGATAACCGTGAGACTACAATGAAGGTTCTGATCGATGTAGATCCGGAGGAAGAGTGACAGGAATCCGGAAGATTGGAATTTGATTGCATAATAAAGTAGATTTTTCTTTCCGCATAGGTTATAATGGAACGTAATTGCCAGGAGCCGCTGCAGAACTACTGTGGTGAATGTTTGATATTCTTTATTGTATTTCTGCACAGCGCCTGCGGAAAAATGTGGAAAGAGGAAAGTATGATGCAGTTTTCCAAAAGATTGGACAGGTTTGGTGACGAAATTTTTGCGGCGCTGAATGACAGGAGGCTTCAGCTGGAGGCCCAGGGGAAGAAAATATATAATATGAGCGTAGGGACTCCGGATTTTGCTACGCCGGTGCATATTAAGGAGGCGCTTTCCCAGGCGGCTCTTCTGGATGATAACTGGAAGTACAGCCTGCGGGATCTGCCGGAACTTTTACAGGCGGTCTGCTCCTACTACCGGAGACGGTTTCAGGTGGAAATTACGCCGGATATGGTAATGACTGTTTACGGAAGCCAGGAGGGAATGGGGCATCTGGGAATGGTTCTCTGCGACGAGGGAGACACGGTGCTTCTGCCGGATCCCTGCTATCCGGTTTTCGCGGCGGGAAGTCTGCTGGCCGGCGCTGAGCCCTGGTATTATCCGCTGACAGCAGAGCATGATTTTCTTCCTTATGTGAAGGGGATCCCGGAAGAGATAGCCCGGAAGGCGAAATATATGGTGGTGTCGCTTCCTTCCAATCCTGTGGGAAGCATAGCCGCGCCCGGGCTTTATGAAGAATTGGTAGAGTTTGCTGAGAAATATGATATTCTGCTGGTTCATGACAACGCATACAGCGATATTATTTTTGATGATGTTTACGGGGGAAGCTTTCTGGCTACGCCCGGAGCCAAGGAAATCGGAGTGGAATTTTTCAGCCTGTCGAAATCGTTTAATGTGACAGGAGCCAGAATCAGCTTCCTCATTGGAAGGCCGGATGTAATCGCGGCCCTGCGCAAACTGAGAAGCCAGATTGATTTCGGTATGTTCCTGCCGGTTCAGCAGGCTGCCATTGCTGCCCTTAACGGTCCTTTGGAGAGCGTGAAGGAGCAGTGCAGGAAATATCAGGAGAGGCGGGACGCCCTCTGCAACGGCCTGCAGGAGCTGGGCTGGGACAGGCCTAATGGGAAAGGAACTATGTTTGTCTGGGCCAGGATTCCCGGCGGCCGGATGGACAGTATGGATTTCTGTATGGAGCTGATGGAGAAAGCAGGCGTGATTGTGACGCCCGGAGCCAGTTTCGGTCCCCATGGAGAGGGCTATGTGAGATTTGCCCTGGTGCTTCCGCCGGATAAAATCCGGGAAGCGGTGGAGGCGATCAGAAACAGCGATTTCTCTTGACAAATTGTTTAAAATAGCGTAGAAGAAAGAAAGCGGAATTATCAGAAAAGGAGAATCATCATGGCAAACGACAAGAAACTGGTGGAGGCGATCACATCCATGGATGTGGATTTCGCCCAGTGGTACACAGATGTGGTGAAGAAGGCGGAGCTGTGCGATTATGCAAGCGTGAAGGGCTGCATGGTTATCAAGCCTGCCGGGTATGCTCTCTGGGAGAATATTCAGAAAGAGCTGGACGCGCGGTTTAAGGCAACGGGAGTGGAGAATGTGTATATGCCCCTGTTCATTCCGGAGAGCCTTTTGCAGAAAGAAAAAGATCATGTGGAAGGATTCGCGCCGGAGGTGGCGTGGGTGACCCATGGCGGCCTGGAGCCGCTGCAGGAGCGGATGTGCGTGCGTCCCACCTCGGAGACGCTGTTCTGCGATTTCTACGCAGGGGATATCCATTCCTACCGTGATTTGCCGAAGCTTTACAATCAGTGGTGTTCAGTAGTCCGCTGGGAAAAAACGACCAGGCCCTTCCTTCGTTCCAGGGAGTTTCTGTGGCAGGAAGGCCACACAGCCCATGCCACGGCAGAGGAAGCTCAGGAGAGGACAGAGCTGATGCTGAATGTGTATGCGGATTTCTGCGAAGAGGTTCTGGCCATTCCGGTTATCAGAGGCCGCAAGACGGACAAGGAAAAATTTGCAGGAGCTGAGGCTACCTATACCATTGAAGCGCTGATGCATGACGGCAAGGCCCTTCAGTCGGGAACCAGCCATAATTTCGGCGACGGATTTGCCAGGGCGTTTGAAATCCAGTATGCAGATAAGGATAACACGTTAAAATATGTCCATCAGACATCCTGGGGACTCAGTACGCGTATCATAGGGGCTATTATTATGGTTCATGGAGACGACAACGGCCTGGTTCTGCCGCCCAGAATCGCTCCGACCCAGGTGATTGTGATTCCCATTCAGCAGAAGAAGGAAGGCGTGTTGGATAAGGCCTATGAGCTGAAGGACCGCCTGTCACAGGCCGGTTTCCGCGTAAAGGTGGACGATACGGATAAGAGCCCGGGCTGGAAGTTCAGCGAATGCGAGATGAGAGGTATTCCGCTGCGTGTGGAGATTGGACCGAAGGATATGGAAAATAATCAGGCGGTCCTGGTCCGCAGGGATACCCATGAGAAGACGGTAGTGGCGCTTGAAGCTCTGGAAGAGGAAGTAAAGAAACTTCTTGAAACCATTCAAAAGAATATGTTTGAGAGGGCGAAAGCCCACCGGGATTCCCACACCTATAAGGCGGTGGATTATGACGGGTTTGTGAAGACTATCAACGAGAAACCGGGATTTGTGAAAGCTATGTGGTGCGGCAGCCAGGAGTGTGAGGACAAGATCAAGGAGGATACAGGAGCAACCTCCAGGTGTATGCCCTTTGCCCAGGAACAGCTGTCGGATAAGTGCGTATGCTGCGGGAAGCCGGCTAAGAAGATGGTTTACTGGGGCAGAGCATACTAAAAAGGCAGGGCTTTTATGAGTGTTGTGATTCACGTTCCCCGCGGGGCGGAAGAAATCATTGAAAAACTGAATGACCATGGTTTCGAAGCCTATGTGGTCGGGGGATGCGTCCGGGACAGTCTTCTGGGAAAAGAACCGGAAGACTGGGACATCACTACCTCGGCAAAGCCTGAACAGGTGAAGGAAATTTTTGGCAGGACCATTGATACGGGAATCAAGCATGGGACAGTTACAATCATGCGCGGCAGAAAAGGCTATGAGGTAACTACCTTTCGGATTGACGGCGAGTATGAAGACGGCCGCCATCCCAGGTCGGTAGAGTTCACCTCCAGTCTGATTGAGGATCTGAAACGCCGGGATTTCACTATCAATGCCATGGCCTATTGTGAACAGACCGGCCTTGTAGATGTATTCGGCGGGCTGAAGGATCTGGAGGACCGCCGGATCTGCTGCGTGGGAAATGCTTATGATCGCTTTACGGAGGACGCCCTGCGGATTCTCAGGGCCCTTCGTTTTTCCGCCCAGCTGGGGTTTGGGATTGAGAAGAAGACTGAGACGGCACTGAGGGAGCTGGCTTCTAATCTTCATAAAGTCAGCAGAGAACGGGTGCAGGCGGAACTGACAAGGCTTCTGCTTTCAAAACGGCCTGATACTGTCCGAAAAGTGTTTGAATGGGGGCTTTCTCCGTATGTGTCAGCGGCCTTCGCGGAGATGGATGCGGCCCGGATTTCCATAAACCCTCAGCTTCCCGCTGTGAAGCATATGCGGTGGGCGGCCTGCCTGCGGCAGTTGTCTGCGCAGAAGGCGGCGCAGGTTCTTAGAGAGCTTAAATTGGACAATGATACCATCAGCCGGGTGAAAATTCTGGTGGAATGGTGGGATCAGCCTGTAGGAACAAAAGAAGCGGATATCCGGCGGACTATGAGCCGGATGTCTCCGGAGCTGTATGACGATCTGTTGGAGATGAAGGAGCTGTGCGCGGCGGAAACAAGGGGTGAACCGTTTCGGGAAGGAACGAGGAATTTTGTCCCTGAGACACCGGAAGAGCTTTGTGATATTCGGCATCATACGGAGACAATTCGTACCCGGGGAGACTGTATCTCCCTGAAAACACTGGCTGTAACAGGCGCCGACCTGATTCAGGCCGGGATGAGCCCGGGAAAAGAGATGGGCCATGTGCTGGAGCGGCTTCTGGAACTTGTCCTGGAGAGACCGGAGCTGAATACGAGAGAAAGGCTGCTGAAAGAAGTTCCGACGACCATTTCAAAAAAGCCAACATAATATTTCTTTCCTCTTCATACCCTAGAAATATCTATGAAAAGGGCGTGTGGAGGGGTAAATGTGATTGAGAGATATTTGGAAGCGCTGGAGAAATATGACATGACCACGGAGAGCGTCAGAAAAGGGCGCAGCGGTTTGGTCTGCGAGACCAGCCTGGGGACCGCTCTTCTGAAGGAATACCGTGGAACATTGAAACGCCTGGAGTTTGAGACACAGGTTCTGGGGCAGGCCGCAGAAATGGGCCTGTCCCGGACTGATAATTATATTCGGACGACAGAGGGAGAATTGATTTCTCTGGGAGAAGACGGTACCCGCTATGTGCTGAAACGGTGGTTTACGGACAGAGAGTGCAATATTCGGGACAGGCATGAAGTGAAGCAGGCCGTGGTCCAGATAGCCAGACTTCATCAGATCTTCCGGCGGATAGAGCGGGATGATGAGTGGAATCTGGGCTCTATCCTGATGGAACCTGTGGAAAAAGAGATGGAGCGGCACAATCAGGAGCTGAAACGCGCCCGCAATTACATACGTGACAAGAGAAAAAAGACGGATTTTGAGTTATGCGTTATCGGAAATTACAGAATGTTTTATGAACAGGCCTCGGAGGCCTGCGAGGGGCTTAAGAGACTTAGACAGACCGAAGAGAAAGCTCCTCTTTTTTTGTGCCATGGAAATCTGGATCATCATCATATCCTGATGGGGGAGAACGATATCGCGTTGATCGAGTTTCAGCGGATGCATCTGGGAGAGCAGATGGAAGATCTATACCATTTCATGAGAAAGGTCATGGAAAAGCATGACTGGAACGTGGGTCTTGGTCAGGAGATGCTGGCGGCGTACGATAAGATTCTTCCTTTGAGCCGGCGTGAAAGGCTTATGCTCTATTACCTGTTCCTTTATCCGGAGAAATACTGGAAGCAGATAAACTTTTATTTTAACGCAAACAAGGCGTGGATTCCAGACAGAAATACCGAAAAGCTACGTGTGTTGGAGCAGCAGATGGAGGAAAGAGAAAAATTTTTGATAAAAATACAATAAGAAACTTCGGTCAGGACTTCCTTTTTTGACAATTTTGATATATACTCCCGTCTTTGACACTTTATGACATCAAAAAGCCCAGAAACTGTTGAAAAATCAATAGTTTCTGGGATTTGTTGGAT
>CANQBN010000007.1 GCA_947588855.1 uncultured Lachnospiraceae bacterium | reverse complement strand
CAACATCGTAACAGGCCGTGTGGCCCGTATGACTGATTTCGGAGCTTTCGTGGAGCTTGAGCCGGGCGTAGACGCGCTGCTTCATGTATCCCAGATTTCCAGGGAGCATGTGAACAAGCCTGCTGATGTTCTGAAGATTGGTCAGGAGATCGAGGCAAAGATTGTGGACTTCAACGAAGCGGATCACAAGATCAGCCTGAGCATGAAGGCGCTTCAGGCGCCGGCGCCTAAGGAACCGGCACCTGCGGAAGACGAGGATGTGGCTGATGTGGATGTGGAGGCCGTAGGAGCGCAGCTGGAGAAGGAAGAATAAGTGCGGGCGGATGACAGGCCTGAACGTTAGATTGATAAGAAAACGGTAGGTATATGGCACTTGGTTTAAGTGAAACCGGGTGCCATATATAGTATCCGGCGGTATTTTCAGCGAGGCGGAAAATGAAAGAAACCGATACGAAACAGTACCTGGAATGGGTGGACCTGGCAAAGGGGATCGGAATTACCTTTGTGATTTTGGGGCATGCCTTTCGCGATGAGATGAGGGCGTCGAGCATGGCCTGCGAATACATATACAGGCTGATTTACATGTTTCACATGCCTTTTTTCTGGACGATTTCCGGGCTTACCTATTCCATTTCAAGTAACAGACATCTGTCAGAGCGAATTCGATATACGGTCGGACGCATCAAGACTCTTTTGATTCCGCTTCTGGCCTATAGTCTGTCTATATACGCCTGCTTTGTTATTGCTTATCAGATCCCGGTATTGGGACGGATTCTGGAGGGCTCTTCCTATGCCCTGTACGGAGTGAAAGAGTATGTAGTCAGGACATTTCTGGCAGAGAATCCCTATGCGCAGCATCTCTGGTATATCTGGCTGCTGTTTTTGTTTTCGCTTGGAGTATTCTGGTGGCAGGTGATAAGTGAAAGGTTCCGAATAGATTGGCGAATTTTATTGCCTGTTTCCTTCCTGCTATGTGAGTATCTCTGCTATGCGGATTTTCATGAGATTCATATGCCGGATTTGGGAATTTACATAACCGGCTATCTGATCTATTTTGTGTGCGGTGCAGTACTGCTTCATTACAAGAATATTCTTTATGAGAAATCGCCTCTTGTCAGTCTCTATTGTCTGGCGTCCTGGGTGATACTTGCACTGGAAGCTGCGAACGCGGCGTTCCGTTTAAATATAGGAGACGGCGGTTGGTTTGGATGGATAATGTATGCGCTGGTTGTGGCATCTAAAATCGGGGCCAGCGTCAGCTTCCTTCGGGCGGCGGTCCGTTTGGAGGGACGGCTTTCCTGCCTGGTATATGCAGGTAAGAAATCTTATGTGATTTATCTGCTTCATCAGCCCTTCTGCTGCGGCTTTGTGGGAGTGATTCTGTATAATGGATTGGGATGGCCATTGATGGCAGTATATGGAATTTGCGTTGTGTTCAGCTTTGCCATTCCGCTTTTGATCTTGAAATTGGCGAATCACATACGGATATTGGGAATTATTATGAAAAAGTTATATAATGTTTATTAGGGAAGGAATATATTTTTATGAAAAAATGGATCAGGCAGGGCGTTTCCTGGGCAGCTGCGGCTGTAATAGCCGTCTTCCTGTGCAATGCGGCCATGTTTTTGTATGAGGTGCAGCCCGGCTGGATAGAGCGGGACAAGGGGGCGACTCTGGCCATCTGGGATCCGAATACCACTGTAGTTGCCGGCATGGAAGGACGTGGGCATTATCGTGTTGACGAAAAAGGGTATTTAAACGACCGGCTTCCTGAGGAGCCGGGATACTGCGTCGTTGTGGGCGCTTCCTTTACCCAGGGAAAGGAAGTAGAGCATGGAAAGCGATATACGGATCTTCTGAACGAGATGCTGTCCGGCGCGGAAAGCGTGAAAGAGGCATCTGTCCCGTCGTTTGTATACAATGTATCTCAGGAGGGTTACTATTTTCCTGATATTGCCAGGGGCTTTTATGCTGTGACAAGAGAATTTCCGGATGCGGGAACGATTGTGATCGAAACCGGCAAAACTGCCTTTACCATTCGGGAACTGGAGGAGGCGCTGAATCAGAGGGATTATGATGAACGTCAGAACGGCGAGAATATACTGGCGTCGCTTTCTCCTGTCAAGAGATTTACCATGAAGATAAAAGAGGCGATGCCGCTTTTGAATATACTGAAAAGGCAGGCAGAGACGGTGAAGCAAAAACAGTCCGATGAGGAGGAATCGGCGGAAGAAACAGATATGGAGGCTTTTTCCGACAGATTGGATCAGGTGCTTAAAATGTTGCGGAAAGAATTTGACGGAAGGCTGATCATCGCGTATCATCCGGATGTGACCATTCTTGAGGATGGTTCCCTTAGCCTGAATCATTATGAGGAGACAGAGGTGTTTGCCAGACTGTGCAGGGAGAACGGCATCATTTTTATGGATGCCGCCCAGGCGATAGCAGACGCTTATGCGGAGGATTATTCTGTCCCTTATGGTTTCATGAATGCAGCTATGGGAAAAGGTCACTTTAGCCAGGCTGGACATCGTGTTATGGCGGAGGAACTGTATAAGATATTAGTCGGGAGGAACGGACAGTGAGCTTCTTGTCAGTCAGGTTTGGGATATTTTTTCTGATTCTTCTTCTGGTTATGAAGGTGACCAGAGGAGCTAAAACTCATCAGCTGATACTTTTGGGAGCCAGCTATATTTTCTACGCCGCGGGAGACTGGAGATTTCTGGCGCTTCTTATAGGCATTTCGCTGGCCATGTGGCAGTGCGGCCTGCAGATCGGAGGCAGGGATGTCAGATCGGAGGCGAAAGCCAGGAAAGCCTGGCTGATTCTGGGCGTTTTCTTGGATCTTCTGGTCCTTGGCATATTCAAATATGCAGGTTTTTTCGTGGATACTTTCACCGCGGCCTTTGGGCTGCCCCGGACGACTATAGGGATTTTGCTGCCGCTGGGCCTGTCTTTTTATATTTTCCAGGCTGTCAGCTATCTGGCCGATGTCTATATGGGAAAAATGAAGGCGGAGAGCTCCCTGCGGAAGGTGCTTTTATATATCGGATTTTTTCCGCAGATCGTGTCAGGCCCTATCGTTAAGGCCCGCGATTTTTTCCCGCAGCTTGAGACGGATCATGAACTGACATGGGCGAACCTGTCCTGGGGTGGTCAGCGGTTTCTGACGGGCTTGTTTAAGAAGATGGTGGTTGCGGACAGGCTTGGCGTCTGCGTGGACGCGGTTTTCGCCGCTCCCGGCGCGTACAGCGGCGTCAGCCTTTTGACGGCGGTGCTTGCCTATGCCCTTCAGATCTATTATGACTTCTCAGGCTATTCGGATATGGCTATTGGCGCCGCCCGTATTCTTGGATTTGATCTGGGGAGAAACTTTAACCTGCCCTATCTGGCAGCCAATCCTTCTGAGTTCTGGAAAAGATGGCACATCAGCCTTTCCAGCTGGTTCCGCGACTATGTGTATATTCCCCTGGGCGGGAACCGAAAAGGGGAGGCCAGGACTTATCTGAATCTGTTTCTGACCATGCTTTTAAGCGGCCTGTGGCATGGGGCCAGCTGGTCCTTCGTGGCTTGGGGCGCCCTTCACGGGGCTGCCTCGGCTGTCAGCAGGGCTTTCGGAAGGAAACGTAAAGGAGAAAGGTCCGGTTCCGCGGCGTGGGGGAAGGCATCCCATGTTTTATCTGTAATCCTTAATTTCTGTGTGGTTTCGATTCTCTGGATTCCTTTCCGTGCCAATGATTTCGGGAAGACGATTCTTATTCTGCGGCGTATTATCACCTGGGCCCCGGGAATACACTACGTATATGTGTATGCCCTTATTTTCGGCGCCGGTCTTCTTCTTACGGAGCTGGCCGCAGTCCGTTGCAATCAGGGAAATGATATCTGGCGTCCTCTTGATTTAGGCAGGTTCAGCAGCCGCGTCATACTGTGCTGCTTTATTCTGCTGACGGCCGTGTTTGCATATATAGGTGACAGCGCGTTTATTTATGCGCAGTTTTAAGAGTATATTTCAGCCCTTCTTTATCTGACTATTCATTTTTTACATTTTCCACGCATAATTATAAAAGACATTTTTTATTGTATTTTATGGCATAGGGTGATATAATAAAACCGTATGCCATTGATTTTCAATGCCGTACGTTAAGACTGTTAAAAACGGAGGGATAAATTATGGAAAGATTTCGCACGTCATTGTTTATGGGATATAACAAGGATGAAGTTGACGAATATATAGAAATGCTGACGGAGAAGCTGAATAAACTCTCCAGTGTAGCCGGAATCAATCAAGAGAATCCTGAGCTTAAAGGTAAAATGGAAGCGCTTCAATCTGAGATGGATAACTTGCAGATGGAGAAGAACGGCCTTCAGTCTGAGATGGATAATCTGAAGACGAAGAATATAAGCCTCCAGGCCGAGCGGGACAGTCTCCAGGCTGAGAGAGACAGTCTCCGGACTGCAAATTCAGATCTTCAGTTACAGCTGATGGAGTTGGAGAGCCAGGTTGACAGGCTTACGAAAGAAGCAAGGGAACGCCAGGTGGAGCAGTCATTTGACGCGAATCCCGTGGATAGCCAGCTGCAGGAGAAGATGAAGGATTATGACAAGAAGTTTGCCATGCTTGCGGTAGTTCTTGCCAATGCCGAGGTGGAAAAGGCGCAGGTGGTGGCGGATGCCAAAGCCAATGCGGATAAGATTGTTGACGAAGCGAAGGAGAAAGCGCTGCAGTGTCAGCAGGAAGCGGAAGAGAAGGCTATGCTGTGTCAGCGGGAAGCGGAAGAGAAGGCGGCGTTATGCCAGCAGGAAGCGGAAGAGAAGATTAAGGAACGCTGGAAAGAGGAAGAGGAACGGCATATTATCGCCAAGCATAGAATTAAGGAATATCTTAAGTCGCTCAATAAATACCAGACCCAGCTTGTGGATACCTATAATCAGTTAGGCCGTCTGGTGGAAGGCATGCCGCTGCGGCTTGAGAATATTATCGATGGAGAATTTATTGAATCGTCCGATGTTAAGAATGAAAATGCGTCTGACAGCGACGCCAACGCATAATTTCAGACAAACCGCCCGGCAGGCGCAGATTTACTGATTTGTTATTGAAAATCAATGATGAAAGAGAAATAAATCCTTGTATCTGCCGAATAAATATGCTATACTATAGCATAATGGTAAAGTAGGGAATGGAAATTAATGCGATGGATGAGGAATACATAATAAGAAAAAAAAGAAGACGGCGGTTCAGAGGCTGCTTTCCGGTAATTTTATTATTACTGGCAGTAGTGCTGACCGCCGGAATTATTATATGGAAATGTTCAGACGACGATACCTTTGAGACTACGTTCTATCGGGTGTCTTCCGCTAAGATTCAGGAACCGGTACGGCTCATCTTGCTGACTGACCTCCATAATAATGAATTTGGAAGGGCCAATCGGGATCTTGTCAAGGAGATTGAAAGGCTGAAACCGGACATTATCGTTATGGCCGGAGATATGGTGAACGGAGATGACCCGAACATAACGATCGCAACGGATCTGTGCGGGAAGCTTCTTAAGACGGCGCCGGTCTATTACATATTCGGCAATAACGAGGGTACTCTGGAATATGCGGAAGGCGGGCCTCAGGTAGCCCTGGACGCAGTCCTTCTGGAGAAGGGAGTGACGGTCCTGTACAATAATTCCATAAGTACAGAGATAAGGGGAAATCCTTTTGAAATTGCGGGAGTGACGGCCGGGACGGACGATTATGAGGAGGTTGCGGGGGATGCCGTATCCGCCTTTGAGAAAAAAGATGGCTTTAAGCTTCTGCTCACCCACTTTCCGGCCCTTTACTACGACTGCCTGGCGGATGTGGATTTCGATCTGGGCGTCGCGGGACATTTTCACGGAGGTCAGGTGAGGCTTCCTGACGGGAGAGGTCTGTATCATGTGGATGAAGGTTTCTTCCCTAAGTATTGTTACGGTGAATTTTCCCTGACCCATGGGACTCTGATTGTAAGCAGAGGTCTGGGAGGTCACGGACATTTGCCAAGGATTAACAATAAGCCTGAGCTTGTTGTAATAGATATCAGCCATTCATAAGAGAAGGGAGGGATTATTTTGATGGTCATTCAGTTTTTAAAGTATGTATTGATGGCTGTTCCGGTTGTAATCATCCTGGGTGCGTTGATTCTTATTATGGGGCAGGGTAAGGAAAATCTTCTTGACCTGACCAAGAACGGACTGCGCGCGTTGAAGAGGAGGATGATACCGGTCCTTATTCTCGCGGCAGCGTACGGGGGAATTTACCTGGGAGTAAAGCAGATGGAGACAGCCATGCAGGCATCGGTTATTATCGGATTTAATTATCCGGAAGCTTCCAGCGGCCTGAATCCCAACAGCACCCGGTTTAATATCTCAGAGATTCTTTCCGACAGGATTCTGGAAAAAGCCATTACGGAGGGAAATCTGAATAATGTCAGCGTAGATGATCTGAAGCGGTGCTTTAAGGTAATGCCTCTGAACGCCGGAGACTCCATATCCACAAATCAGGTGTATATGTCTGCGGAATATCAGCTGACCTATGAGGCAAATAAAAACACGCTGCACTTAAAGCCTGCCGATGTGGTGGATTCGGTGGCCCAGGTATACTGCCGTGAATTTGTCAACACGTATTCCAGGAAGACGAATGTTCTGACGATGGACTTTTCCGAGCTGGAGAATATGGATTATCTGGATATTGTAGAGTTGTTTGACAGGAAGGCGGAAGATATCTCGGATTATGCTTACGCGATGTCGGCTGTGGCTGCCGCTTTTCAGTCGGAGACCACAGGAGAGACATTTTCCTCCATTACCGAGAAAGTCCAGTCATTCCGGGACGTGCAGCTGGAAAGCTTTCAGGCGTTTATCCTCTCCCACGGCCTTGCCAAAAATGTCAACCAGTATGTGGCAAAGCTGAACTATGATAATACCATTACTCATGAGGAATATCTGAAGGATGTGGCGACTCACAATATCAATCTGGCTGCCATAGACCGGTATGAGAGGGATATGGCGACGATCGTCCTGATTCCCAGCGAGGATGTGGATGGGGAATTCTATATGTCCAGGACAAAGATCGGCGTCGACTATTTTGCCGAGAACGCCGAGGTATCCATGCAGTCCGCCGCCGATCGGCAGCACAAAATACAGTTTAATGATTATGCCATCGCTCAGATGCAGGCTTCAGGCAATGGGAGCGGTCAGATTGCCCAGGTAGAAGATATGCTGGAAGCTTTAGTGAATGAGTATCAGGTTCTCTCAAAGCTTCTTGTGGATACGCTGGCGGATTATGACAGGAAAACGACCAATAATTATGTCAGTGTTGTTTCCGGCCGTACGACCCGTATCGGAACGGAAATCAGCAGAGCCGTCATTCTTGCGGCTGTTTTCGCCATTGCGTTCTGCATCCTGATCATCGCGATGAACGGAAGAAGCCGTTCTGTTGCTTACGCAACCCACGGAGGCACAGAAAGAAAAAGAAGAGGCAGGAACAGGAGACGTGTAAGAACGGAAAGAATCGATAGAAAAGGAGAAGCAGCGGAGGAAAGTAAAAGATGAAAAGATTTCGCGTTTTTGACTATATTAAGCAGTATCAAATACCGATTATCGTTTTGTCTCTTCTGGCCGGTCTGATTTTCTATATATACATGCAGGCGAAACAGACTTACACGGCGTCTGCGGTCATTAGTTATACAAACGACCGTGCAGTCGAGGGCTATGCGCCGGACGGAAGCGTGATTGATGTGTCGGAGATTTATTCTTCCCAGGCCATGACCCGTGTTTTTGAAGAGATGGGGCTGGACTACAGCGAGTATAATCTGGACGACCTGCGTTCCAGAGTAACGGTGACTGGAATTGTGACGGATGAGGACAAAGCTGTCCAGGAAGCGGTGAACGCTACCGGAGAGCAGTCCACCGCTCAGCCCACAAAATATTATGTCTCTTTTGAGGCCCTTCAGTCGGATTCCGATAACCCCGAGGCGTTTGCCAGACAGGTACTGGATAATCTTCTGAACATTTATATTGAGAATTACGGAGAGAAGCATATTAACAACCTGATGGCCGCAAACGATATTTCCGGTCTGGATGAGAGAAATTACGATTATCTGGAGATGGCGGAGATCCTGGAGGATTCCCTGGAAAGTGTCCTGGCGGGTATCAGCAAAAGTTTTAATGAGAATAATACGTTCCGTGCGTCGGTCAACGGTTATTCTTTCATGGATCTGTATCGGGAATTCGCTTATTTGAAGGATGTGGAACTGTCCAATGTCTATGCCTATATCCTGAATAATAAGGTGACGAAGAACAGGGACGCTCTGATCGCCAAGTATGAGAACCGTATAGAGAATTACGGATTGGACAATAATGCCAGTCAGACTCAGATCGAGGCCATTGACCGGGTTATTGATTCGTATGTGCGTATGATGAGAGAGTCCGGCAATACCGGTATTACCTACGAGTATATTCTGGATGACGTTTATGATGAATGGGAGGACGGGAACCAAAATCAAAGCCAGGATCAGGAGCAGAGTCAGAGCAGGGAACGGATTGATCAGACGGTCGAATATGATGTCCTGATGAAGGACTATGTAGACGAAAGGGAAGATTATGAGTGGGCGCTTATTGACATAGCCTATTGCGAGTACATACTTGGTATCTATCGAGATGGAGCCAATGTGGGGGATGCCCTGAACATACAGGGAATCGAGGGAATAAGCGCCCCGGCGGATTCTGCCGCGGAGGCGGGAGAGGCAGCGGTGGTTCCCGGTGAAAGTGCAGAAGAGGCAGCGGTTCCCGGTGAAGGCGCGGAAGCAGCTGCTGCGGAAGAGGCGCTCCCGGTCACAACCGGCGCTTACGCGGAAGCCTCCCAGGAGGCTCTTGATACGGCTGCGGCCATGGTTTCCGAGCTGGTGAATAAGACCAATCATCTGTATGAGATCATGATGGAAGTAAATAAGGAATTCAATGCCTTTTGCGGAGCTTCCAACATCAGCCTGCTCAGCAATATTATCGTAGTCGCCAATCAAAGGATCCTTTTGTACGCGGCAATGGTAGTTGTCATTTTCCTGTGCGTATTCTGCGTGGCGGCTATCATTCTGGGACGTCTGGGAGATATTGTGGATTACTATGTATACAGAGACAGAAAGTTCGATCTTCCCAACCGTGTCGGCTGTGATAAATTTATGGAGACTTACGCCAACCGTATGCTTCCCGATGATTTCGGATGTATTGTTCTCAGACTCATTCGGATACAGGAGAAGAATGCCGCTTACGGCAGAGAAGCTATGGATAAGATGATGCTGAAATTTAACAGTATTATCAAGGAAGTCTATCCGAAGAGTGACGATTGCTTTATCGCTCTTAATGGCGTGGGACAGTATATTATCTATTCAAAGGATATGTCGAAGGAGCATATGGACGCCTACGCGCAGTATCTGAAAAACGAGGCCGAAGGATACAATGCCACTGCAGACTGCAAGATTGAGTATGAGTGCGGGATGGCCGAGTCCAAGACCTCCGGCGTATACCGGATCAAGCTGCTTTTGGTCAATGCGCTGCATAATGTAAAACCGGTGATAAAGGAAGCCTGAATTTGATGGAGGCTGATATGGGGAAAGCGTTCAGGGAACTGTATCTCGCGGATATGGAACGATACAAAAATGACGGCACGGGGATAAAGGCATTTCTTCGAGGAACATACACCCGGAAATTTCATTATTTCCTGCGGAAATGCCAGACGGCGAGGAATCCGCTGAGCAAAAATTACTACAAATTGCGATTTTTGTCTCATTGCAGAAGTCACCATCTTGAAATTTCTCCGTCATTAGCTGTCGGAAAGGGCCTGTTTCTCGGACACCCGTTTTGCATTACCATCAATTCGGACGTGGTGATTGGCGAAAACTGCAATATCCACAAGGGCGTGACCATCGGGCAGGAGAACCGCGGCGCGAGGAAGGGAACGCCCACGATCGGCAATATGGTATGGATCGGTATCAATTCCACTGTCGTCGGAAAAATCACCATAGGAGACGACGTGCTGATCGCGCCGAATGCTTACGTAAACTGCGATGTCCCCAGCCATTCTATCGTTTTGGGTAATCCCTGCGTAATCAGGCACAGAGACAACGCCACAGAAAATTACATTGATCACCGGCATATATCAGATCAAACGGTTTCTGGTTCATGCAGCGAATCATGTAAATAAAGCTGAATAAAGGCAGATAAAGGAGAACCCATGCTTTGGGAGAAGATTAGAACAGGACTGCTTTTTACCATTTATGTAGTTTTGGCGGCGCTAATGTACAATGCGCTGAACTGGAACCCGCTCGGCGTGACCATTGGCGGCTTTACATTCATGTATATGTATCTGCTTGGAATGGGCATAATCGGGATAGCGCTCCTGGCGTTTCTCATCAATCCCCAGGTACCTCGGGCGTGGCTGCTGGTGAAATATATGCTGTGGCTCTGCATGCCATATCTCCTTAACGTATTCATTTCGATGATCGTCTGGGTGCTGGATCTGTCGGCGCCCAACGTTATCATCCGCGGCACGTTCTTTTCTGTCTATCAGATACTGGCTATTATGGTGGCGGCGTCAACTCTCTATCTATTTGGAGACAGAGGGATTGAGTATCATTTTATTGGCCTTGCTCTGGCCAGTGTCATTACTATGGTTGCTGCCATACGGGATGGAGGCGTGGTCGAATTCATCAGTCAGTTCAGGACGCTTATAGCCACTGTCGCTATGGAGACAGGCGAGTTGATGGAACGCATGGAGGAGACGGGACACACTTATGCCTTTGGTATGTATATCGTGTATTTTATACTGTTTAACAAGGGCCGCAAGCGGGATGTTCTGGCGCTTGCAGTAGCGGTTCTGTTTTTTATCATGGAGTTTAAGCGGAGTGCCTCAATGGCCTTGATCATCGCTCTGGTGGTTGGACTGATTCTCCGTTTTGCCCGTGATGGCGGCAGAAAAGCCCTCGTCAGTTTCGGCGGACTGCTTCTGATTATTGTGGGTTTTGTCTATGTATGGATGATTAAGTCAGGACTTTATGAGATGCTGACAGATATGCTGGGGATCGATACCATGGGAAGAACCGTTGTATATGCGAACGCCGGATCTCTTTACGAGTTCAGCCCATTTTATCTGGGGCAAGGTTTGGGGTATGTTTCCAAAATGATACAGACGGGCGAACTGGATCTGGGTATTCAGGGCAGTCTTCTTGGCGATATGCATAATGACTTTCTGCGGCAGTTTATCGAGCAGGGCTTCCTGGGATATCTTCTGTGGCTGTTGGCCATGTTTGTCTGGAGAATCCGGCTGTTTCTGTCCCGCAATACCACGCTGGGCATTATTGCCTTTACGATAACTGTTTTCTGTTATGTTACCTTTTTTTCTGAAAATATGTATTTTCTCTTCTATGGAAATATCCCCATGGCGATTTTGATAATGGGACATCATTTTGAGGAACAGGTTGAGAAAGAGAGGGAGATCAGTACGTGGCTGTAAAGAGAATCTGTATCTTCATGCATCGTTTTGACGGCGGCGGGGCTGAGAAAATGACGGTGATATTGGCTAATGAGCTTCACCGTCGGGGGCATAAGGTGGTATTCTGCGTCCGGTACGACAGGGGGGAGACGCGCCGGCTGTTGGATGAGAGAATCCCAGTATTGGATATGAAGGTATCCGAGACCTCCAAAATACGCAAGAATCTGAAAAATGTGATTTATTTGCGGCAGCTGATGGCAAAGGCGAAATTTGATATTCTCCTTTGCGTAACGGCGGAGATGAGTCAGGTGGCCATGGTTGCGTCCTGGCTGAATCCCGGCCGGATGCCTGTAGCGGCCGTTATACATAATACTCTGTCCCAGGAGACCCACAGCTTCCAGAAAATCCGCAATATGCTTTTCCCACTTATGGACAAAAGCATGGATGGGGTGATCGCCGTGTCGGAGGCGGTCAGAGAAGATTATATCCGGCTCTGCCGGGCAGATGAGAGCCATGTCTTTACGGCCTATAATCCGGTTGTCTTTGAGGAGATTTTTCAGATGGCCGGGGAAGAGACCGGACATCCCTGGCTTGAGAGGCCCAGAAGCTGGAAGACCCTGGTGCTGGCAGGACGGTTGTCCTACCAGAAAAACCATCAGCTGATGCTTCAGGCTCTGCATCGGCTTCGCAGGGAGGGAGACTGGCGGCTGATCCTTCTGGGAATCGGAGAGCTGGAGGAGGAACTGAGGCAGCTGTGCCGCCGTCTGCATATAGAAGAATGGGTGGATTTCAGAGGATATGTGAATAACCCTTACGCCTATTTTGCGGCGGCAGACTGTGTAGTGTTGAGTTCCAGGTTTGAGGGGCTTCCCACGGTCCTTATCGAGGCCCTGGCCTGCGGAAGCACCATTGTGAGCGTGGACTGTCCTTCGGGCCCCAGGGAAATCCTGGGAGACGGGGTTTACGGCACTTTGGTTCCGACAGACGACAGCCGCGCCCTGGCGGAGGGCATAAAGAAAGCGGTATCCCGAAAGGCGGACAAGGAAAAGCTGATAAGCAGGAGCCTGGATTTTTCTGTGGAAAAATCCGCAGACCGTTATCTGGAAATCATAGATCGTATCCTGCAGGGCAGGAGATAAAGAGGGGAAGAATCACCGGATGAAGAAAGCAGTTGCAGTTACAGCAGGTGTCTTAGCCGTTGCGGCAGTGGCAGCAGCGGCAGTCGTCCTGCTTCTGGGAAATAGAGAGGAGAAGGGCAGAGCGATCCTGTACCAGGTTACCAGAGATGTGTATGAGCGTTTGTCAGGAAGCGGCGTGGTGGAGCAGGCCGATCCGGCCTGGAGTACTTATACCGTATACGTGGCGGATCAGTTCGACCATCCCGATTCCATGACTGTTACCTTTACGCGGGACGAGGATCATCTGGTCACCAGCTACCGGGACGACAATTCCTTCAACGGCCGGTGGATCTTCGGCAAGGGGACCCATACCATACCATTTTCCGAGAGGGACGCGTACTTTCATATTGCGGTTCATGATGAGGAGGAAGCGGCCCTGAATATGCGTGGTCAGGGCGGCAAACCTGAGGGAAGCGGCCCCTATGAGGGAAAGTATCTGTCAGTTCTGGGAGACAGCATCAGTGCTTTTGTAGGATATGTGGAGGAAGGCTATTACGGCTCCTACTACGCTTCCAGGGATATGCATGTGACCGATATGTGGTGGTACGAGATGGCCCGCCTGACCGGTATGAATATCTGTGCCATCAATGCCAGCGGCGGTTCCGGCGTCACTAATTTAAGTGATAACGAATTTTTCATGGGAAACGGGGACCGGAGCAGGCATCTGGATAAACCGGGCCGGGATCCGGACGTGATCTGTGTGCTCCTGGGCATCAACGATTTCTTCAAGCAGGTGGATATGGAACAGTTTGGCCGTGAGTACGATGAGATGGTGCAGATAATCCAGGACGAATATCCGGACGCGGAAATCAGGCTGTGTACCTATTATGAGTTTCCGGGGTATCTGACCAATCTTACAGGTGAGCTGAACCAGACGATCCGGGACGTGGCTGAGGCCCGGGGCGTAAAAGTGCTGGAGCTTGAAGGCTGCGGACTGGGCCTTACGGAGCCAGAGAACCGGTTTAACGATTATGATCCGGCTTCCGGTAACGGCGTGCATCCCAACGCCAACGGGCAGAAGATCGTGGGAAGATGGGCGGCAAAGATGCTGCTGGAGACAAAGGATTAGGTCCGGGGATGGGAGATTCGGGAAAACAGTGGAAGCAAAACGATATGATAGTCTTGACTTATTAAAATGGGCTATGTCGGTTGTGGTGATCGCGCAGCATACGCGCCCTTTTGAAGGCGTTGAAAACCTTTTTTTTGAACGCTGGGAAACTATGTTTTTTTCTCTCTCGGTGCCCTGCTTTTTTCTGTGTTCAGGGTTTTTTCTGTTTCGGGAAAGAGAAGAGAGCAGGGAGGAGACAGTCCGTAGAGTAAGACGGTATGCCTTAAACGCGCTGCGCCTGTATCTCCTGTGGACCGCTGTATATCTGCCATGTACCTTTTATGGATATTTTACAGATGGAAAGAGCTTTTGGGTCGATTTGTATCTGTTGGTGCAGGGAACGGTGCTGGGTGGGTATCACTTTTGTTCCTGGCATCTGTGGTATCTTCTGTCAGTGTTTTACGGCGGCGGTCTTCTGTATCTGCTGATAAAACATAACTGGTCTGAAAAGGCGATTTTCGCTGCAGCTCTGTTTCTCTTTTTTGTAGGTGTGGCCATGTCGGATCTTGTGGAGTTTCCCTGCAGTCTGCCGGTGCTTTCTCTGATTCGTACAGGGATCGTACGCACCTTCGAGTCGGGGCGGATATTCACAGCTCCTTTATACCTGGTTCTGGGTGGATGGCTGTCCAGAAAGAAGGTATTGCCCCCTGTAAAGGGCACGATGTTGATTCTGGCAGCGGCTTTCCTGGCGGGAATGTTGCGGATTCCCATCTGGTCGGGGTTTATGACTGTTTTCGCGGCTGTAGGAATTTTTTGTTTGACGCTCTCTGTATCTTTAAAGCCTTCGCCTGTATGGAGATATTTTGACCGGGCCAGTAAGATCAACTATTACTGGCATATGATGTTTGTATTTGTGTATACTTTGTGTTTCAGAGAATTTGCTTATTATGGATGGGATGTGTTCCTGGCGGCTGCAGTCTGCTGCCTGGCAGTGTCACTCCTTCCCACTGTGAAGGATTTCGCTGTGAAAAAGAAAGGAAAAGATATATGACCCCTTTTTTAAGTGTTATCGTTCCCATTTACAAGGTGGAACCTTATCTGCGCCAGTGCCTGGACAGTATTCTGGAGCAGACCTTTCAGGATATGGAGATTATTCTGGTGGACGACGGTTCTCCAGACGGCTGTCCGGCAATCTGCGATCACTATGCCGAAAAGGATTCCCGCGTCAGGGTGATTCATAAACCAAACGGCGGACTGGTAAGTGCCAGAAAGGCAGGAGTAAAGATCAGTACCGGCCGGTACATTACTTTTGTTGACGGTGATGACTGGATTGACTGTGGCATGTATCAGGTGATGATGGAACGGATTCAGAAGAATAATGCTGATATTCTGACTACAGATTATTTTTATGATGGAGGACATCCCGTAAGATGTACGACTGCTGTTCCGGAAGGAATTTACCGTGGAAAGAGACTGGAAAACCTGCGCAAACGAATGATCTACTCGGGAAAGTTTTATCTGCCGGGTGTTTTTCCCGTGGTTTGGAATAAGTGGTATCGGCGGGAAATACTGCTTCCCAATCTGTTCGCGGTGAACGAGAATGTATCGATGGGAGAGGACATGGCATGCACATATGCCTGTATATTGGATGCCGGGTGCGTAGAGATTTATAAAAGCCGGTGTTTTTATCATTATCGAATACGTCAGGAATCCATGACAAAAGTGTTTGGCCAGGAATATTTTCGGAAATACCGGAATCTGTATGATTATCTGGATGCATGCTTTGCGAGTAAAAAACGGGAGGATCTCCAGGAACAGTTACAATACCATAAAGTTTGGGTGATGGCGGTGGGTATAAAGGAATGTGCCGGCGGTACTCGGAGCGTCCTTACAGGCAGAGGACGAAAGAATGTTGAAGCCTGTTATGGCAACCAGGATCTTGCGCTGTGTATGGAAGGCGTCGATGTCGGCAGGATGAAGCTTCCGTTTTTATATCGGGAAACCTGGCGGGCGCTTGAAAAGAGACAGACCTATCGAATTCTGGTTTTGACCCTGTTATTGAAAGTACCGCTGATAATGGAAAAGGTACACCGATTGTTCCATCAAAGGAGCGGGCATCAAAGGAACGGTAAGGAGAGACTATGAACGTAAAAGAGAGCATCCGTCAGTTGCGGACCCGTCTGGCCCTGAGGGGGAGAATTGCCGTCATCTTCCAATTATTTCCGATCCGGAAGGATAAGATCGTATTCGACAATTTTCATGGGAGAGGTTACGGAGACGACTCGAAATACATATGCGAAGCGCTGCACAAAAAGGATGAAAGCCTGGATCTGGTCTGGCTCATCAGGGGAGGCGCGAAATCGGAAGAGGCGGAGAGTATTCCGGCGTGGGTGAGGAAGGTTCCCTACGGTTCTCTTGCCGCCCTGTATGAACTGTCTACAGCTGGAATCTGGGTCGACAACGTAAAAACGGCTTATAAGCCCCGCAAACGGAAAGGTCAGTTTTATCTGCAGACCTGGCATTCCATTGTAGGGTTTAAGCGGAACGAGGGGGACGCGGAAAAGGTCCTTCCCGATTCCTATCTGAAGGCCTCCCAGTACGATGCTTCAATCACGGATCTCATGTATTCAGATAATGATTTTCGCAGAGAGCATTACCGGAAGACATATTATTATCACGGACCTGTGTTAAAGTGCAGCGTTCCGCGGTGCTCCGTATTGTATCACGGAAGAGAAGAAGCGGACAGAAAGGTACGGCAGTTCTTTTCGATTCCACAGGGGAAACAGCTCCTTCTTTATGCGCCCACGTTCCGCGTGAATCGTGATGTGTCGGTTTATCGTTTTGATTATCGCCGCATCCTGGCGGCGCTGAATGAGCATTACTTTAAGTCAATGGGGCAGGAGAAACATGCGGATTTTGTGATGCTCATGCGCCTGCATCCCACCGTTGCGGAGAAGGCGGATGCCTTGTTCTACAGCAGAGATGTGATAAACGCTACCATGTACCCGGATGTGCAGGAGCTTCTGGCTGCCGCGGATGTTCTGATCTCGGATTATTCAGACTGCGTCTTTGATGTGGTTTTTGTCAAAAAACCGGTGTTTGCCTATATGCCGGACCTGGATGAGTATGTCAATCAGGACAGAGGGCTTTATTTTAAGCAGGAGGAGCTTCCTTTTACGTTTAATGATTCCGAGGAACGTCTGGAGGAAGCCATCGCACGGTTTTCCTATAAGGATTATGCGGAGAAATGTGAGGAATTCTGCGCCCGGATCGGTCTTGAGGAGGACGGGCACGGAGACGCCTATATTGCTGACCTCCTTTTAGAAAAGATTAAGAGATAGAGGAAACAAAGACTATGGGAAGAACGAGAAACGCGGCCAGAAACATCAAGTGGGGACTGGTCTATAAGTTTTCTACGCTGGTGGTTTCATTCATTGCCAGAACCGTCATGATCTACACCCTGGGGGCGGAATATCTGGGACTTAACAGTCTGTTCAGCTCCGTGCTGCGGATCCTCAGTCTGGCGGATCTGGGGTTCGGTACGGCAATCACATACAGCATGTACAAACCGGTAGCGGAAAACGATGAGGAAATGGTCTGCGCCCTGCTTGGCCTGTACAGGAAGATATACAGGATCATAGGAACCGTTATTCTGGGAGTCGGTCTGCTCCTTCTTCCGTTCGTTCCGCATCTGATCGCGGGCAGTGTGCCGGCGGACGTCAACGTACGCATTCTTTTTCTGATCTATCTGCTGGATACGGTATCGACGTATTTCTTCTTTGCCTATCGTGCTTCTATCCTGACGGCTCATCAGCGGAACGATATCCCATCGATGGTCAGCATGGTTACGAATCTGGCGAAGAATCTGATCCAGATAGTCATACTGCTTACCATACGCAACTATTACTGTTTTGTGCTGGTGATCCCCGGGATATCGATCCTAACGAATCTGATCACGGCGTATCTGGCCAGACGGTATTATCCTCAGTATGAATGCAGGGGAGCGGTTGATAAGGCAACGCAAAGAGAAATCGGAAGGAAGACAAGAGCCCTGTTGGGCGTTAAGATTACCGCGCTTATCTATAATTCCGTGGACAGCGTAGTGATCTCTTCCTTCCTGGGTCTGGTGGCGCTGGCGAAATACAATAACTATTATTATGTCATGGATGCCCTGATCGCGATTATAGCGGTCATATTCAGTTCCATTCAGTCGACGGTAGGCAATAGTATCGTGCTGGAGACGCCGGAGAAGAATTACAGGGATTACATGAACCTGTCATACATCAACGCCTGGCTCATCGGATGGTGTACGGTCTGTCTGTATTGTCTGTATCAGCCTTTCATCCGGCTCTGGGCCGGCGAGAACCTGCTGTTTGGAAAGCGAATGGTCGTCTGGTTCTGCGTATATTTTTACGTATTTCAGCTGAAGATCGTTCAGAGCACGTACAAGGACGCTGCGGGACTCTGGAGGGAGGATATGTGGCGTTCCTATGGGGCGAATCTGTTTAATTTAATTGCCAATGTGATTCTGGTGCAGGTGATCGGCGTGGAAGGCGTTCTGCTGTCGACCATCCTGTCTCTGCTGGTGATCACCTATCCCTGGCAGACCTGGATGATTCATCGCAAGCTGTTTCACTGCAGCATGAAGCCGTATGTGCTCCGCCTGCTGGTCTATACGGGAGCTACGATAGCGGCGTGTCTTGTAACGGAGCTGTTTTGCGGTCTGGTAACGCTGGAAGGATGGGCGGAGCTGATATCGCGCGGCATGATCTGCTGCGTTGTTCCCAATCTCCTGTTCCTTCTGTTCTCTCTGAAAACGAGGGAATTTGCGGAAATGAAAAAAATCGCGCGGAAGGTTCTGCGGAAAGCATAATCGGGATAAATTTGAGTAAAAGGGTTGATTTATTCTAAAAAAAGAATACAATTATGGAATGAACGTTCTTGATAATCAATGTGAAAGGGGAATTTTGAAGGCATGGCAATAGAGACGGGCGGGAGATTCAGATGGCTGCGCAGGATGGCCGGCGGCATAATGGCGGGAGGACTTATTATGGCGGCAGTCAGTGTCGGCCCGGGAAGCTGCGCGGAAGCGGCAGAGGGAGAAATTTCCGCCTCTTACGGGGTGAGTTTTGATAAAAATAATACCTGGGACATGGACGGCGACCAGTGGGATCTGAACATCACCACAGGGGAGACGCCCAGGCAGGGCATCACCCTGGCCATGAACGTTCTGGTTCCGTCTTCCGGCGGCAGGCCCTCCTTTGAGGGCCGTATCCATGTGCTGGCGGTGCTTCTTCTGGGAAGCAGCCAGGAGTGGGCCCAGTCCAATACTGTGGCGGAGCTTGTGGCCGATGATTTTTCAGGGACCGTCTCTATTGATGGGAAAACTTACAGCAGGGCGACAGTGTCGATTCCTTTTTCCGATACGGTAGGAGCCAATGTGAACGGCCAGTGGGTTGGTTCCGTTCCCTACAGCCAGGCGGTAAAACAGCCTGTTAAGAAGGTCAGGATCTTCTTCGTGGGCCGCAGGTGCAGTTACGCAGGAGAGATTGCCATCGAGAATCCGTATTTTACCTATGACCAGGCCAGTGTAGGCGATGGACATTCTGTAAATTCCACCGTCAGACGAGGCGATGGGACTTCCTTGTCTCTCTCCGGAACCACATTGGTTACGGAAAGCGGAGGCCAGTCTTCGGCAGACTGGAGTCAGGTGAGCCTGGCTGATAAACAGGCGACGGCTGCCGCGGTGAAGACATACGCTTATCTGAGAGCTGTGGGAGCCACAGATCATGTGATATTCGGGATGGAAGATGAACTGTGGAGCAAGGCCGGAGCGGCTCCTGACAGTCAGAAAGGCCTGACCGGGTCCGATGTGGAGGATATAACCGGATCCAATGCGGGAATCATGGGCATGGACGCCTTGTCCCTGACCGGGCAGGAATTCAGTGCCTCCCAGTACAACGGAGGTTTTGCGGCGCGAAACGGCCTGCCGGCTATATCTGCAGGCGGCCTTGGAACCGCCGCGGCCAATGTAAAGGCGGCGGCGGCTGTGGCCAATGCGGCTATAAGCAGAGGCTCGCTGGTGACCCTTTCCTGCCATATGCCTGATTTTGTTCAGGTTCCGGAGGCCTCTGGATACAAGCCGGGGCAGGGACCCTCTTATGCGAAATACAATTTCGCAGGTTCTTCTGCCAGGGATCAAAGCGGGGATCCTGCTCATCAGATTCTTCCCGGCGGAGCCTGCAACGAGAAATTTAACGCTTATCTGGATATGATTGCCGATTACGCGGGGCAGGTGAACGGCCCGATCCTGTTCAGGCCATTCCATGAGGGAACGGGGAACTGGTTCTGGTGGGGCACCTCCGGCTGCGATGCGGCCACCTATCAGAGGCTGTTTCAATATACGGTAGAATATCTGCGGGATACAAAACAGGTTCACAATCTGATCTATGTGTACAGCGTTGACGGCGACAATACCCAGGGCTCGGTGGCGGCTTACGGCAGCAGGTATCCCGGCGACGATTATGTGGATGTGATTGGATTTGACATGTATTACAAGGATCCGGGAGCGGACAGCGGCCCCTGGTTTTCCAAATTCGCGGCCGAAGTATCCGCGGCGCAGCAGTTTGCCAGTCAGCACGGCAAGGTTTTCGCGGTAACGGAAACAGGAATCATGCGCACAGTCCCCGCCCAGGGCGATGTGGCTACGGCTCTGAACCGTTCCGGCAATCCGGAAAAACAGTGGTTTGAGAAGGTGTTGAACGTCCTGTCCGGTACCGGAGCCAGTTATTTCCTCACCTGGACCAACAACGCGGAGCTGTTCCACGTTCCTTACGTAAAGGCGGTCAACGGCGACGGGAGCCTGTACGGACACGAGATGATTGACGGATTCATGGAATTTTTCAACGACAGGAGATCCGTGTTTGCGGTGAATCAGCGGCAGATATTGAATACCCTTCGGTGAAATGAGAAATTGTGGAGGCGACGGCTATGATTCATTCCTACAAATCTTATTTATACTATCTTGCCCAGGACAAGATTGCCCTGGGAGCTGTCGGAAGAAGGCCAAGGCTTTTCCGGGACGAGATATGGAGATTTGAGATACGCCTGCGCAGGGCCGAATATGCGGACGCCTGCTGCAGACATATCTGGCAGGCGCCCTACCGGCTGGTCAGCCGTTTTCTGTACCACAGTTTAAGCGTCAGACTGGGCTTCTCCATTCCCCTCCATGTGTTTGAGGAAGGACTGTCCATTGCCCATTACGGTTATCTTGTAGTAAACGGCAACGCGCGGATCGGGAAAAACTGTCGTATTCAGGAGGGCGTGACCATAGGCGCGACCGGAGGCTCCAGCAAGGCTCCCAGGATTGGAGACAACGTGTTTATCGGTTCCGGAGCAAAGATTATCGGCGACATCCGCCTTGCGGACAATATGGTGGTCGGCGCGGGAAGCGTTGTGGTGTCTTCCTTTCTGACCCCGGGCATCACTGTTGGTGGGGTGCCGGCCAGGAAGATCAGTTCAAAGGATTCTTCCCCTTACATTGCTTCGGGATTGTTACGTGGAAAGGCTTCTGCTGAATAAATTAGAATGACAAAATGAAAATGGCGAGGTAGAAACAATGAGGAGTGCATGGAAAAAACGACTGGTATGCCTGGCTGCTGCGGCAGCTCTGGCAGTATCCGCAGTGGGAACGTCTTTTGGGGCGGTATCTCTTTGGGGACATAAAGTAGTCAATGCGGCGGATCAGAACCGCAGCTACTACTATATGGTTCTGGAAGAGCAGTTCCATCCGGTTACTTCCATCGAGGTGACATTTACAAAGGACGGTTCCCATTATGTCTGGGCCACCTCCGCAAGCGGCAGCAATATTGCCCTGCCCAAAAGCGTCTACGGAAAAGGGACCTATGTGATTTCCATCCCGGCAGGAGTGAGCGAGATCGGATTTAATGTGTATACCAGTGAGGTCGATCTGCTGAATCTGAATATTCCCGGGGCGGCTTCGGCGGCGACTTCTCACAGCGGCCGTTACCTTTCGATTCTGGGAGACAGTTATTCGACGTCCGACGCCTGGAGAAGCGATAATAACGATCAGGACGCCTATACGGCTCCGTCCAAATGGTGGTATGAGGCAGCGAAGACCTACGACATGAATATCCTGGTCAATAACAGCGTCAGCGCTACAGGTATTAACCTGGAATCCAGGCAGGGGGCCGGCGACTCCGGCCTGACAAGGTGTACGGCGCTGCATACGGCGGCCAGAACGCCGGACGATATTTTTGTTCTGATGGGCGTTAACGATATGTTCGCGGGCAAGTCCGCTTCCGTGATTAAAAGTGAATACGGGCAGATGGTCGCGGCCATGAAGCAGCGTTATCCCAATGCCAGCATTACGCTGTTTACCTATCCGTATGTAGGTTCTCCTTCTTCCGGCGGAAGTTTAATATCGGATGTCCAGGCTCTTAACAATGTGATCTGTCAGGTTGCGGCGGAAAACGGTCTGGGACTGGTGGATCTATCCGGAAGCGGCATTACGGCGGAGAACGTGGGAAGCTACGTGCGTTCCTATACGGATATTCATTATAACCGGGCGGGGCAGAAGCTTATCGGTCAGGCGGCGGTGGCCGGTTTGAAAAAAATATGGAAATAATAAGTATCACAGGGGTCAGAAACTAGCTTCGCCTTTGAAAATCAATGTCGAAAATTCGTATAAATCTTGACAGCCATAAGAATTCGATATAAAATAAAGGTAATTTCTTTGTGGAAAGTTCACGGAAAGGCGGGATTGTTATGGAGGAATCAACGATATTCCGGAAGGCAGTGGTTGGCGGTTTTCGGAAAGAAGATGTAATTGATTACATAGAGAATCTGGAAGTTGAAAAAGAGAAGCTGAAGCTGGCCCTGAGTGACAGTAACCAGAAGCTGGAAGAAGCGATGAGCACCATAGAGGAACAGAAGAAGTTGTTCCAGGGACCCGCAGACAGAGGGGAGATTGCCTCTCTGAAGGATGATTTACGAAAAGCGCAGATGTCAGAGGCTGATCTGAAGAGGCAGCTTCGGCTTATGGAGGAGCAGAAGGCAGAGCTGTCGAAGAAATTTGCTTCCAGCTCCCAGCCGAATACGGATTACAGCGGCCGGATTTTTAAGGTGCAGACGGATGCCAGGATGGTCATTGCCAGGCAGAAGAAAGAATCGGAGATCGTGGTTGCTAAATTAAAGGACAATATAACGGATCTGCTTCAGCAAACCAGAGAGAAACAGGAAGAACTGGAGCAGGCTCTGCACAGCAGAGATGTCAGGATACAGGAGCTGGAGGAACAGCTGGAGCAGGCTTTATCCGAATCGCGCGAATTAAATGTGCAGCTTGAGGTAAGCGCGGCCAGGATATCAGAATTAGAAGCGAATATCACCGAGAAAGAGAGTATGCTGGAAAATCTGAGTTATGAACTTGAGTCCAGAAGTACGCAGATGGTTCCGGAAGAGCAGTCAGAGCCCCAATCGGAAGCCAGGCAGGATTATTTGAAGGATATGCAGTCTGTTGGTCGTAGGGCGGGGGATTCTCTGACAGCAGCGCTTGACGACATCTTTTCTGATGCGGAAAGGGCCCTTTCGGACAGTGAGAGGGACGCGCACAGCAAGATTATCAAATTTATGCATGGTTAGGGTGATTAACAGTTGTGTTTATTGTTGCGCAGGTTAATACAAGGAGATAAGGATGAAGAGTACGGTGCTGTTTAGAAGAGTATTATTCGGAGGATTCCGCAGGGACGACGTTCTGACATACGTGGAGAAACTCGAGGAAGAGAATGAGAAATTGCAGTTAACCAGGAATGATGAAATTAACAGACTGCAGGAAGAACTTGAGTCATATAAAGCCGATTATGACGAATTGAGCAGCCGTACGTCTCTGAGGATCAGCCAGTTGGAAGCGCAGCTGAATGAATTTCAGGATGAGGCGAATCGTATTATTGTTCAGCAGAGAAGAGAAGCCGAGGAGATCCTGCAGGGCGTCAAATCCAGAGTTGCGGTGGCGATTGCCCAGGATGAGGATATACATGATAAAGTGATTAAGCTGAAGAAGATGGTTGGATGATAATCCGGGACAGAGAAGTCTTTTAAGCGGAAGAGCTTAGAAGATTTCTTTTGTTCTAGGGGGAATTCTATATATAGTGGATAAGAGGCGATGGGAATAATGTCTGAGACAGTTCATGGAAAAGTGAGGCTGATGAATTTTCAGTGTAACAATCTGACAAGAAAGGAATTGTTCTCACAAGTCAGACATAAAATCGAAAAGAAAAAAAAGTCTTACATAGTGTTTGTTAATTCAGATGTAGCGGTGAAAGCGGATACGGACGAGTATCTGAGACAGATTATTAATCATGCGGATTTTTCTTTGGTTGACGGGATGCCGTTGGTATGGATTTCCAGATTTTATAAGGATAAGATCAAAGAGAGGCTGGCCGGCGCTGATTTTGTTCCGGCTATTTGCAGTCTGGCCAATAAAAGGGGCTGGAAAGTTTTCCTGCTGGGCGGAATGCCGGGGGTTCCGGAGACGGCCCGCGATAATCTGAAGAAGAAATTCCCGAACCTTAATGTGGTGGGCACCTATTCTCCGCCCCTGGGATTCGAGAAGGATGCAGAAGAGATAGCGAGGATTAACCATCTGATTAATCAGGCAGCTCCGGATATTCTGATTGTGTGTTTCGGGTGTCCCAAACAGGAGAAGTTTATTTATGAACATTATAAGGAGTACGACGCCGTTGTATCGGTGTGCGCCGGCGCTACCATGGATTTTCTGGCAGGAAAGGTAAAACGCTGTCCCAGATGGATCGGAAAGCTTGGTATGGAATGGTTTTACCGTTTTTTAAAAGATCCCAAAAGGTTGTTTCGGCGGTACTTTATCGATGACGTAAAGATATTTTGGATGGCGTTAAAATACAGGTGTCAGGAATGAAGGAAAAGAGAAAAAAGAAAAAAAAGAAAATCAGGGTTTTGATGGCGGGCTCCGATCTGAATGCGGTGAAGGGCGGAATGGTATCCGTTTCACGGAATTATCTCCGGACGGATTATTGGAAACGGGCAGAGGTGTTCTATGTGGCGACTCACAGGGAGGGTCCTGCCCCTGTGAAGCTTATGGTATTTGCCTCCGCTTTGTTTCGGATCTTAGTATCCCTTCTGCGGAGAAAAGCAGATGTAGTTCTTTTGAATGTTTCGGAGAGGGGAAGCTTTTACAGGAAGGCACTGTTGATGAGGCTGTGCCATTTTTTTCATGTGCCGGTGGTTTTTCATCACCATGGCGCGGAATTTAATGATTTCTACGGAACTTTATCCGCAAACAAAAAGAAATATGTGCAGAAGATACTTACCCGGGTGGACCTGAATATTGTTCTTTCCCAATCTCAGGAGAAGGATATTCTGGAGAAAGCGCCGGCTGCCCGGGTCGATTACCTGTATAATGCCATTGATGTGAGAGATGAGAATCCATACAGCGCAGACGCCTGTTATATTATCACGATGGGACGTCTGGGAGAGAGAAAGGGCACGTACGACCTTCTTAAGGCCCTGAAAGATCTGGATTCCGAGCTCCCGGACTTTGTGAAGGCCGCTTTCTGCGGCGATGGAGAGACAGAAGAAGTCAAAGCCCTGGTCAAACGATACGGCCTTCAAAAAAGGGTATTTCATGTAGGCTGGATCGACGGAGAGAAAAAAGAGAAGTGTCTGGCGAGAGCCATGATGCATGTTCTTCCCTCTTACAGAGAGGTGCTTCCCATGAGTATACTGGAAACCATGGCAAGAGGAATCCCTAATATCAGCACAAGGATTGCCGCCGTCCCTGAGGTTATCGAAGATGGAGTCAATGGTTTTCTGATAACGCCGGGGGATATCGGCATGCTTGAAGAACGTATCCGGTGCCTGGTATCGGATCAGAAGCTGCGTTCAGAGTTAAGCGAGAGAGCCCATCAGACGATCAGGGAAAGTTTCTCTCTCAAACAGAACGTAAGAAAGATGGAGCGGCTTTTGCTGAGTGTAGTTGACAAGTATGATAAATAAACGGAAACGCCTGTAAAAGTCTGACGGAAAGAGGGGGTGCTGCATTTCTGCAGCCCCCCTTTTTAAAAGGCATCGTCATTTTTTATGATCCGTCCTATGGTTTTCAGGATGATCTTTATATCTCCGCCCAGGCTCCAGTTCTCAATATACAGGGTGTCCAGACGTACAACTTGTTCAAAATCCGTAATCTTGCTTCGGCCGCTGACCTGCCACAGACCTGTGATGCCCGGCAGCATGGTGAGACGGCGCTTGTGCTGCGGAGAATATCTTTCATATTCATCGATAGTCGGCGGGCGGGTTCCCACGATAGACATATCGCCCTTCAGCACATTGAAAAACTGCGGGAATTCATCCAGACTGGTTCTGCGGATGAATTTGCCTATGCCCTTGATGACGCGGGGATCGTCCTCTATCTTGAACATCATGCCGTCCTGAATCTTATTTTTCTCCAGCAACTCCTTTTTGCGGTTTTCCGCGTCCGTATACATGGAGCGGAATTTATAAATCTTAAACTGACGGCCTCTTTTGCCCACTCTGGTCTGGGTGAAAAAGATGGGGCCAGGCGATTTGATGAAGATGATCGGTCCTATGACGATGGTGAGCAAAACGGTAATCATACATCCGACCAGTCCGCCTGAGATATCCATGAGCCGCTTGCCTAATGACTGTCTGAAGGTGACGGGGCTGATGGATGTAGTCAGCACGTTATAGCCGAACACGTTGCTGATACTGCGGTTGGGAAGCGACTGATAAGCCTCTTCCATATAGATATGTACGGTAACGCCCATGGACAGAAGTTCTCTGGTCAGCTCCAGCGTGGTAGAAGATTCATCAGGAATACAGATCAGAACTTCGTCTACGATATTCTTCTGTATATAATCAATAAGATTGTTGCGGTCCGCCGAAACGATTACGCCGCCGATATGCTGTCCTATCATGGACTGATCCAGGACAGCCAGACCGAAGAACTGGTAGTTGCGGATGGCGGACTGGGTGATGGTGCGTATCATATTGCGCGCCGCGTTCTCGGTGGAAGCGACGACAATCTGCCGGGAATACTTGATGTTGACATACCTGTGGTGAAGATAAAACTTATGGCTGAACCGCATAAAGTAGGTGAGAGGAAAGCAAAACGAGAAATATATCGCCAGTATATGCTGAGGCAGAAGCGGCATCAGTCCCAGGAAATAGAAAAAGAACATCAGCACGGCAAACACACTGAATTCCAACTGGAACAGAGAGAGGAATTCTTTAATGTATCCACGCTGCAGGATGCCGTTATAGGTATCCAGCATAATATCCAGAAACAGGCTCAGCAAAGGAAGCAGAAGGCACAGGGTCGTGAACGGCACATCGTCGGAAGAGAAATAAAGCCGGTCAAATATGTAAGTACAGAAGAGGGCCATTTCGATGGATAGTATATCTATTATAATAAAATCCAGGTGTCTGAGTTGTCCTTTTTTCATCTTTGCCGCGCCTCCTGCTGAGAAGTTATATTGATTCATTCGCCATTGATTTTCAATGACGAGTACATTATATAATCCCTTTTTTGAAAAATCAATATAAAGAAAATGATTTAACATTTCTTTAACATTATATTCACATGTGAAAAAATGTTACGTATTACCTATTGACATATAATATTATACAGCGTATAATATATCCATAAATATAATATTATATTTTGCTTGCCAACATGAGAGAACCACAGGCGTAATCGCAAGGAGTTGAGAAGATGGTATTTAATACAGGAACGGCACTTTTGGACGCCATAGTTCTGGCCGTCGCCTCCAGGGACGCGGAAGGGATTTACGGATATAAGATCACTCAGGATGTGAGAGGAGCGATCGATATCTCGGAATCGACCCTGTATCCTGTGCTGAGGCGGCTTCAGAAGGAAGATTGTCTGGAGGTCTACGACAAGGCATATGACGGCAGGAACCGGCGGTATTACCGGCTTACAGAAAAAGGACGGCTGCAGCTGAATTTGTATAAGGGTGAGTGGGCAAACTATTCCGGCAGGATTGCCCGGATTTTTCAGGAGGCACAGGTATGAGAAAAGATGAATTTATGAAACAGCTGGAATACCTGCTCTCTGATATTCCGGAGGATGAGAAGAGAGACGCGCTTCAGTATTACAGAGATTATCTGGATGACGCGGGCGACGAGGAGGAACGAGTGATCAGAGAGTTCGGCAGTCCAGAGAGAATCGCGTCGATCATCCGCTCTGAGCTTCAGGGAAGTCTGAAGGACGGAGGGCAGTTTACAGACACAGGATATACGGATGAAAGGTTCAGAGAGCCCAATTATCAGGTGGTGGCTCAGGGAACGAGACCGGATGAGAGAAAGCCTGACAATGCGGGGCCAGAGAAAGCCGATGGAAAAGGCATGACTTTTATGAAAGCAGTCGTCATAATTGCTGTGATTCTGCTGGCGATGCCGATCCTGCTTGGAGTGGGCGGAGGAGCCCTGGGAATCCTTGCCGGAGTATTGGGAGTCTTGTTTGGATTGATCGTATTGCTGGCAGTGATGACATTGGCTCTTTTTGTGGCGGCGGCGGCTGTCCTTGTCTATGGAGTTGTCCACTTGTTCAGCGATTTGCTTGTCGGCGTTATGTGTATCGGAATCGGATTGATTCTGCTGGCCTTCGGGCTTCTGGTCCTTCTGCTGGCGGTACTTTTCTACGGAAAGTTCCTGCCATGGCTTGTTAGAGGGTGCGTGGATTTGGTTAATCACATGTTTCATAAAAATCAGGCCGCCTGATCCAATTCGGGGGCTGTAAGAATAAGTAAGAACAGGAAGGAGATGGATCTATGAAGAAGTTTTCCAAAGTTGTTTTGATTGCCGCGGCAGTTTGTTTTGCTCTTGGATTGACGATAACCGCGGCTGCTGCCATGGCCGGCGGCGCCGGAATTGTAAAGGCGAGAGTGACAGAGGCATTACACCGGAATGGAAATGACCGGTACGTTTACGATGACGACTGGGATGATTATTTTGATGACGATTGGGACGACCGGTATGATGACGACTATGATGATTGGGATGATTATCTCGAGCATGAACTGCTGCACCATGACGACAGCCATCACAGCAGTCAGAGTCTGCCGCAGACACAGCCTTCCGGTCAGCAGCAGTCAGCGGGGAACGGTGCAGGGCAGGCGCAGGACTCCGGTCAAAATGGAATTTACACGGTGACCAGTCAGCTTGAGATCGAAGTGGAGATGGGCCGTGTTGAGATCGTGGAAGGAGATACCGGCGATAATATCCAGGTACAGATATTCTCTGATGAGATTCAGATGCGCAGCGAGATAGAGGGAAATGAGAGAAAGCTGGAGTTCCGGCCGGCCGGAAGCGGACTTACCAATATTTCGTCTGACGCCCGGGCGGTTGTGACGGTCCCGAAGGGATATGAGTTTGGCAAGCTGAGTCTGGACGCGGGAGCCGGAATCATTACGGCTGACAGGATCTCTGCCAGACAGCTGGAGCTGGACGCGTCCGCAGGCAGCGTCAGGGTGACGAACGGCGCGGCCGGGCAGCTTGAGGCCGACTGCTCCGCAGGGAAGCTTGAATATGCCGGAAGCATCGCCTCCAGTCTTAAAGCAGAATGCGAAGCCGGAAACATGGAGTTCCGCCTGAATGGAAAGAAAGAAGATTTCTCATACAATCTGGAGGTAGAAGGCGGTTCTGTCAGGATTCAGGATGAGACTTTTGGCAGAACAAAGAGACAGTCGGTTTCCAACCGCGGCGCGGTGAAGACGGCCAGTCTGGAGAGCGAATTGGGAAATATTACGATTGATTTCACGAATTAACCAGCGCAGGAGGAAGAGAGATGGACTTGAACAGAAGATTATACCGTTCCAAGCGGGAGAGAATGATGTGCGGCGTATGCGGCGGCCTGGCTGAATATTTCAATGTGGATCCGACATTGATTCGGCTTTTGTGGGTCGCGGTGTCTCTGGCGGCATGCGGTACCGGACTGCTGGCATATTTGATAGCGGCCGTTATCATACCGGAGAGTCCTTATATGTAATTTCAGACAGCTGAAGTCCGTTTGAGACATGAATAGAGTCTGATATGGCGGGTATACTCTAAAGGAATCAGAAGAACAGGCCCCTCAGGGGATGCCTGTACGCCCTGCGAGCAGGGTGAGAATGCGGAAAGGAGTATACCTGCCATTATGACCAGAAGGAAAAATGACGAACCTGTCGATCCCAACAATCTTAAACCCGAGGAAAGACTGAAGTTTGAGATTGCGGAGGAACTGGGACTGAGCGATAAAGTGATTGAGAACGGATGGAGAAGTCTGACAGCAAAGGAGAGCGGACGAATCGGCGGGCTGATCACGAAACGCAGGAGAGAGATGCAGCAGGATGTCCGGTAATCATCTCCAGAAAGTAATATCCTGCCGCTGTGAACGATCGGATTGTTCACAGAAGCGGCAGGATCCAGCTGCTCCAGGCCCAGCTGATGGGCATGACGAAGATCATGGCCGGAATCATGTCTGCCACCGGGAATTCCATGATCTTGGCGATGCGGAGACCTGTGGCCACCAGAATGAAACCGCCGCAGGCCTTGAAGTCGTTGATCATCTCCGGCGTGGTCAGAGGGAATATGACTCTGGAAGCCAGGAACAGAACTATGAAGATAACAATCTGAGGCAAAGCGATCATGGACACTACGGCACCCAGATTGCAGGCGAAGATGGCGGCTGTGAAGAAGTCCAGGATGGACTTGGAGATCAGAATGGTGTGGTCGCCGGTCATGCCGGACACAATAGTACCGTAGATGCCGGACCCGCTGGCGCAGAACAGCACAATGACCGTGATCAGGGAGCTCATATATTCCGGCGAGTTGGTGTCAAGACCGGAATTCTTCATCAGGCCGGCGATTGGCTTCTGCATCAGCGCGCCGCCCTTTCGGAACCAGCCGTCCAGATGAATCAGAACGCCGGCGGAGGTCCCAAGGATCATGGAAAGGATAACGGCCGGCATATAGGTCATAAGAGGTATGGAGCTGATTCCCATTCCCATAGCGCAGCATCCGAAAACCATGTTCAGTTTTACTTTCAATTCATCACTTAATTTCTGTGCGGCGGCGACGCCGAAGATTCCCCCGAAAAAGATAGCGAGACTGTTGACGATAACTCCGATCGGCATAACATGTGTCCTCCTCCCTGTTGTTATATCCATTATAACGGATAATCAGGGAATCCACAAGAGAAAAATGTCTGATAATAAAACTCAGGGAGACCGATTGAAACTTTAATAAAATGATGCTATAATACCTCCGTTGATCAAACATGGCAGAAAGGGCAGGACGATGGCAGTGAATCAGGACGCTTGCGGTGACGGAAGGCAGACGGAACATGCAGATTATCAGATTCTGGCGGAGCAGATGAAGGCTCTGGCGGAGGGAGTGGACTGGGAGATCAGCAATCTGGCCAATGCGTCAGCGCTTCTGTATCAAGTCCTTTCCGATCTGAACTGGGCCGGATTCTATCTGTATCAGGACGGAAAACTGGTGCTTGGTCCGTTCCAGGGCAGGACGGCCTGTACGGTGATATCCATGGGCAGGGGCGTCTGCGGAACGGCGGCGGCCGCGGACCGTACGGTGATAGTGGCGGATGTCCATCAGTTTCCCGGGCATATTGCCTGTGACAGCGCTTCCAATTCAGAAATCGTGATTCCTGTTCACAGGGATGGAAGGCTGTACGGCGTCCTGGATATCGACAGCCCGGTGTTTAACCGCTTCTCGGAGGAGGACAGGGCAGGTCTGGAACTGTTCGTGAAAGTGCTGGAAACGGAAATTTTGTAGAATTTATAAATGTTTATTTCGTTTGTGATGGGGCTGCAGTTCATTCCGCAACAGCCCCATTTCAATTTTTATTCATAAAATTGTAAGTGACAACTCCGTTATATAGGTGTATAATGTATTTTGTGGAATTGTGTGACAAGAAGACAAGATTTTGTGGTAGACAGCGAGGAAAGCTATGAACCTGATTGCGGCGGTTGACAGAAACTGGGCCATCGGCAAAGACGGACGTTTGCTGGTATCCATCCCGGCGGATAAAGAACTGTTCCGAATGGAAACCCGGGGAAAAACAGTTATTATGGGCCGGAAAACCCTGGAAAGCATGCCGGGAGGCCAGCCGCTTTATAAACGGACGAATATTGTCTTATCCAGAAATCCAGGTTTCTCCGTAAAGGGAGCCGTTGTCTGCAGGAGCGTGGAAGAGACTCTTGAGGAGATTAAGCATGTGCCTTCGGAGGATGTGTTTGTCATAGGAGGGGCCGATATCTACAGAGAGTTTCTGCCTTTTTGCGATACCGCTCACATTACTTACATTGACTATGCGTATCACGCCGATACGTACCTGACGAATCTTGACAGGGATCCGGCATGGCGAATGAATATGGAGACGGATGAGTATACGTATTTTAACCTGTGTTACACGTTTCGGAGATATGTGAGAATAAAGAATTAATGATTGAAAGCTGCCAAAAGAGGAGATTTTATAAGATGCGTAATAAGAGAAAACAGATGCTTTGCCTGTTATGCGCCGGTATTCTGGCTGTGGAGAGTCCCATGTGCGTAACGGCAACAAATACGGCCCAGATTGAAAAAGAAAGGGACGCGGCGCAGAGGGGACTCAATGAGGCGAACGCCCAGGCCCAGGAGGCTGAGGCCAACATGAATCAGGCCCAGGAAGTCGTGGAAGGTCTGAATGAAGAACTGACCGATCTGCTTTCTGAAATTGCCCTTCTTGAGGCCGATATGGACGCCAAAGAGGCGGAGATCGCTCAGGCTCAGGCTGATTATGATGCGGCGAAGGCCCGTGAGCAGGAGCAGTATACTGCCATGAAAAAACGGATCAAATATATGTATGAAAAGGGCGATACCGAGTTTTTGGATGTGCTTTTGAAGGTGAAGAGCATGTCCGACCTCCTCAATAAAAGCCAGTATATAGAAAATATTTATTCTTATGATCGTCAGAAGCTTCTGGAGTATCAGGAGACGAAACAGCAGGTTCAGGATTATCAGGTCCAGCTTGACAATGAGATGGCTGAGATGGAGGGAATGAAGGTAGAATATCAGGAACATCAGGACAGCCTTGAAGCGACGATTGCCAAGAAACGGACAGAGATTGCCAACTTTGACGCGCAGCTTGCCCAGGCGAAGGCCAATGTCGCGGCCTATACGAAAACCATTGCCCAGAAGAATGAACAGATTCGGAAGGCTGAGGAAGAGGAACGCCGCAAGCGTGAGGAAGAGGAGCGCAAGCGCCGGGAGGAAGAGCAAAAAAGGCAGCAGCAGGCTGCAGG
>CANQBN010000006.1 GCA_947588855.1 uncultured Lachnospiraceae bacterium | reverse complement strand
CGGTAGGCCAGTTGAAGCAGATAGGTGATTCCCATCATAATATCATTGCTCTGGTAAGCGGGAGTTCCTTCGCGGATTTGGTAATATTCCCGCAGATATTGCTTGGCTGGTTTGAGCTTGACCACGCCGATATAGGAATCCGGGGCTGCGCCTGTAAAATTCTGACTTTCCATTTCCGAGCCGGCGGCGATTCCTGCCAGGAAGGTTCCGTGTCCGTCTGTGTCTGTCACAGGAACAACGTCCAGGGGATTTTCGGATTTAAACGCCAGATTGATATCTTCTTCCAGATATTCTTTTCCGTATAAAAACCAATATGGAATATCGTGGGCGCCGTTAATCATAAAGGGCTCTCCTGCAGCGGTCTGATCCCAGATGCCGAGAATTCGCGTGCTGCCGTCGCTGTTGCGGAACAGCGGATTTTGATAATCGATTCCGGTGTCGATGAGGCCGATAATGGTTCCAGCGCCTTTCGCACCCAAAAACGGCCTTCGCGCCGCAGGCAGAATTCCGGAGGCTTCCATGTTGGTATCGTCCAGCAGGCCGTACAGCGTAGGAATGGAATGATATGGATAGTTTTCTACAGTAACAGGCGGTATGTCCGCCAGAGGAATATGGAAGACTGCGAATTCTTCATTGACATAAGAGACGCAGTCGCTTCCCAGAATATCTCTCAGCGTATCCAGATTGCTGTTTCCGTGCTGGTATATGAAGTCAGCGTAATCTTCTCCTGCCACGTTGGCGCTGCAGGTAATCATGCGGTCTTCCTCCCCAAATATCTTATAAAACAAATATATGCAAAAATGAATGATAACTGTCTGGACGGAAAAAGATAATTGGTGTATGATGTAATTTAATGAGGAGGGACTGACTATGATAGTATTGTTGGTAATTGCTGTCATCATACTTTTCGATTTGGGAATCAAAGGCGTTATAGAGAATGAGGAGGATTCGGCTTTTCCTAAAGACGTTGAGGGGACGGGCGGTTTTCTCGTATTGCGGAAATGTCATAATCCCGGGCTGCCTATGGGATTTCTGGCTAATCATCCGCAGCTGGTTCTGCAGATTCCTGTGATAGTGACTTCGGCGGCAGCAGGAATCCTGGTTTGTTTTCTGCCTCAGAAGGGGTGCCGCCCGCAGAAGCTTGGATTGGCTATGATTCTGGGCGGAAGCCTCAGCAATCTTTATGACCGCTTTGTCCGGGGCTATGTTGTGGATTATTTAAGCATTCGCTGGAAGGGGCTTCAGAAAATCATCTTTAATTTGTCGGACGTCTGCATTCTTGCCGGGGCAGTGCTGTATATGGCCGGAGAACTGCTGACAGGTGTACGTGAAAAAAGACTTGGAGGGAAATAAAATGGCGAAGTATTTTGGAACAGACGGTTTCCGGGGAGAAGCCAATGTGGGATTGAATGTGGAGCACGCGTTTAAAATCGGGCGTTTTTTGGGATGGTATTATGGACAGAAGCGGGCGAGCGGTCCGGCAAAGGTAGTTATAGGCAAGGATACTCGTCGTTCCTCCTATATGTTTGAGTACGCTCTTGCCGCGGGACTTACGGCTTCCGGCGCGGACGCGTATCTTCTGCATGTTACAACGACGCCCAGCGTATCTTATGTGGTGCGCACGGAGGATTTTGACGGCGGCATCATGATCTCTGCCAGCCATAATCCTTATTATGATAACGGAATCAAGTTGATCAACTATTATGGCGAGAAGATGGATGAAGATACCATTATGAAGGTGGAGGCTTATCTGGACGGTTATTCCGGTGAGATTCCGTTTGCGACGAAAGAGAAGATCGGCTGTACCGTGGATTACGCCATAGGCAGGAACCGCTATATCGGTTATCTGATTTCTCTTGCGACCCGTTCCTATAAAGGAAAGCGAGTGGGACTGGACTGCGCCAACGGCAGTTCCTGGATGATTGCCAAGAGCGTGTTTGACGCCCTGGGCGCCAGAACTTATGTGATCGGCAACGAACCTGACGGTCTGAATATCAATGCAGGCTGCGGTTCTACTCATATTGAGAATCTGCAGAAGTTTGTGAAAGAAAATCAGCTGGATGTAGGGTTTGCTTTTGACGGGGACGCGGACCGCTGTCTGTGTGTGGACGAGAACGGCAGCGTGGTGGATGGAGACAAGATTCTTTACATATACGGCTGTTACATGAAAGAGAGAGGCAAGTTGGTGGGCAACAAGATCGTTACCACCGTTATGTCCAATTTTGGCTTATATAAAGCCCTGGATGAGGCTGGAATCGGTTATGAGAAGACGGCTGTAGGCGACAAGTATGTTTATGAGAATATGGTGTCCAACAATTACCGTATCGGCGGCGAGCAGTCCGGCCACATTATTTTCCGGAAATACGCTACTACCGGCGATGGTATTCTGACTGCCATCAAGATGATGGAAGTTATGCTGGAGAAGAAACTGCCTCTCAGCAAACTGGCAGAGCCGGTAGTTACCTATCCGCAGGTGCTTCAGAATATCCGCGTGAGGGACAAAGCCAGAGCACGGGAGGACAGCGATGTGCAGGCAGTGGTGAACCAGGTGGCGGAAGAACTGGGCGATGAGGGCCGTATCCTGGTAAGAGAGAGCGGTACGGAACCGGTTATTCGGGTGATGGTGGAAGCCGACAGCAAAGAAAAGTGCCAGGAATATGTGGACCGCGTGATCTGTAAAATCAAAGAAAAAGGGCACGAGGAGGCTTAGGCAATGTGTGGAATCGTAGGATATACCGGCAGCAGTCAGGCCGCCCCTATATTGCTCGACGGTCTGGAGAAGCTGGAATACCGCGGCTACGACTCGGCCGGCATCGCCGTGTTCAGCAAAAAGAAGAAGGCGGAGCAGACCATTGAAGTGATTAAGGCCAAGGGACGGCTGAAGGTGCTTTTTGAGATGACTGACAGCGGTAAGTCCGTGAAAGGCACCTGCGGTATCGGCCATACCCGCTGGGCCACTCATGGAGAGCCTTCTGTGGTCAATTCTCACCCGCAGTATGCTAAAGACAAGAGAGTTGTGGTGGTTCACAACGGTATCATAGAGAATTATCAGGAACTGAAGGAGCGGCTGATGAGGGATGGCTGTGAGTTCGTGTCTGCTACGGATACGGAGGTTGTAGCCCATTTGTTGGACCGGTATTATGACAATGACCCGATAGATGCGATCAGTAAACTGATGTATCATATAAGAGGGTCTTATGCTCTGGGAATTTTGTTCCGTGACCGTCCCGGTGAGATTTACGCGGTTCGCAAGGACAGTCCACTGATTGTGGGACGGTCTTCCAACGGCAATTTTATCGCGTCCGACGTGCCGGCCATCTTAAAATACACTCGTGACGTGTGTTTTATTGAGAATCAGGAGATTGTCCGTCTGACCGGCAAGGAGATTCAGTTCTTCGATGTGGATAAGATTGAGCTGAAAAAAGAGTTCACTCAGATTCAGTGGGATACGGAGGCGGCAGAAAAAGGCGGCTTCAAGCATTTTATGCTGAAGGAAATTTACGAACAGCCCAAGGCGGTTCGGGACACCGTCAGTCCCCGCGTTAAGGACGGAAAGGTAAATCTGGAAGAATTAAATCTGAGCAGGGAGGAACTGGCCGCTGTCCGCCGGATTCAGATGATTGCCTGCGGCTCTGCTTATCATGTGTGTATGACGGCACGCTATATGGTAGAGGGCCTGACGCGGATTCCTGTGGATGTGGATTTAGCCAGCGAATTCCGCTACCGGAAACCGATTATGGAGGAGAATACGCTGGTAATCGTTATCAGTCAGTCCGGAGAGACAGCAGATTCGCTGGCGGCTCTCCGGGAAGCAAAGAAACTGGGCCATAAGGTTCTGGCAATCGTCAATGTGGTGGGGAGTTCCATAGCCAGAGAGGCGGACAGTGTATTCTATACCTGGGCGGGGCCGGAGATTTCCGTAGCTACCACCAAGGCATACAGCACTCAGCTGGCGGCAGTCTATCTGTTGGCTATAGCTTTGGGAAAAGCCAGAGGTACTGTGGATGAACCGATGGAAACGGAAATGGTGGAAGAACTCCAGAGGCTTCCGGAGAAGATTGAACGGATTTTGGAGGAGAAGGAGCGGATCCAATGGTTTGCCAACAAATTCTCCCACAGCAAGGATATTTTCTTTATCGGGAGGGGATTGGATTATGCTTCTTCTCTGGAAGGTTCCCTGAAGCTGAAGGAGATTTCCTACATTCATTCGGAGGCATATGCTGCCGGGGAACTGAAGCACGGGACCATCTCCCTGATTGAGGATGGGATCCTCGTTGTTGGAGTCGCCACCCAGAGTGAACTGTTTGAGAAGCTGATCAGCAACATGGTAGAGGTGAAAAGCCGGGGCGCCTATGTGCTGGGCATTACCAGTTACGGCAATTACAACATGGAAGATGTCGCCAACTACACTATCTATGTGCCTAAAACCCTGGAGTGTTTTGCCGCCAGCCTGGTAGTCATACCGCTTCAGCTTCTGGCCTACTATGTAGCGCTCGGCAAGGGCCTGGATGTGGATAAGCCCAGGAACCTGGCTAAGTCGGTGACGGTGGAATAGAGAAAATAAAATCGGATAGAGAATAAGTGTCGGGGCTGTAAGCTTTTGCGAACAACCCCGATTATTTTTGCTGTATGAAGCTTTGATTAACAGATATTGGCAATGAGATATATTTAAGCAGGATTATTCGCAGCTACCGTGACTGCATAGGCAGCGCTGAGTTCCCGAATCTTTTGAAAGTTCCTTTTGGAAACCGCCTGCTTGTCTATAATATTGGAACCGATTCCGACACAACAGACACCTGCTTTGAAGAAATCGTTAATATTGTTCAGATTCACACCGCCGACAGCAGCCAATGGAATATGTGCCAAGGGGGAACGGAGCGCTTTTATGTATTCGGGGCCTCCGGTTTCAGCTGGAAATACTTTGATAATATCTGCGCCTGCGGCATAGCAGGAAACGATTTCGCTGGCGGTATAAGCCCCTGGAATGGAAATCAGTCCCATTTGTTTTGTCTCATGGATCAGTGTAATGTCAGTATGTGGTGAAATGATATATTTTGCTCCGGCTTGATATGCAGACTGGAGTTGATTCATGGTCATAACAGTTCCGGCCCCCAACAGGATATCGGAACCGAAGGTCTCATTTAAAGCGTGTATGATATCTATAGTCTTTATATCTTCCTGATTCTGACAATAGGTAACCTCAATGGCGTTCAGTCCGCCTGCTATTACAGCGGCGACAGCATTCAGAGTATCTTCAAGCGACAATCCCCTTACAATGGTAATGATTTTCTTTTTTTTGATCTCAGATAGTGTATCCATACATAACCTGCCTTTCCTATATTTGGTTCGTATATAAGGACAATGTTTTATTTTTCTACATTATAATCATATATGAGGAGAAATGTCAATGGGATATTGAAAAAAATAAAAAGAATTTAAACTGAAATCTAGCGAAAATTTCAAATATTTTGTGTAATATATTAAATGATTACGGTGAAAAATAAAATTTTTTGTTGACAATTCTTGTTATATGATATATGATGGAAATGTGACCGAAATAAAGGAAGCAGTTCCGTATTAAGAACAATACAGAAGGGAGGTGTTGAAAAGTGAAAATCACGGATATGAAACTGTATTTTATGCCGCATAGATTCCTGTTTTTGAAAATTGAAACGGATGAAGGCATCAGTGGATGGGGAGAGCCTCTGGTAGAAGGACGTGCAGCCACGTTAAAGGCTGCGGTAGAGGAGTGGAAAGACTACTTTATCGGTGAGAATCCGTTAACAATTGAGAAACACTGGCAGACCATGTATCGATGTGCCTTTTATCGGGGAGGTCCCGTCATGATGAGTACTATCGCCGGTATTGACGAAGCATTGTGGGATCTGAAGGGACATTATTATAATATGCCGGTTTATGAGATGCTGGGAGGCAGAGTGAAGGATCGTGTGAAGGTCTATCGCAGTATTCATGGAGATACGCCGGAAGAACTGGCGGCGGATGCAAAGAAAGCGATTGAGGATGGATACACAGTTATTAAGACATCGCCTACAGATCCTACGCACTATGTAGATTCCTGGAGCGGAGTTGATAAGCTGCTGGAAAAAATCGATGCTATCTATAGCGCAGTTAAAGGAAGAGCGGATTGGGCCATCGATTTCCATGGGCGTATTCATAAGCCAATGGCAAAAGTTCTGGTAAAAGAACTGGATCGATATCATCCGCTGTTTGTGGAAGAACCGGTATTGCCTACGAACATGGAAGCACTGCGAGAAGTAGCCCGATATACGTCATCTCCAATCGCAATCGGGGAGAGGATGTATAACCGCTGGGATTACAAAACATTGTTTGAACAGGGGTATGCAGACATTATCCAGCCGGATTTGTCTCATGCGGGGGGAATCAGCGAGGTCAGAAAGATTGCAGCTATGGCCGAAGCTTATGATATGGCTGTGGCGCCTCATTGTCCTTTGGATGCCATAGCGTTTTCATCCTGTATTCAGCTGGACTCGGTTACGCCTAACGTAATTATGCAGGAACAGAGTATAAATGTTCATGATGCTTCAGCGTCGAATCCGTGTATGAATTTTATTAAAAATAAAGAGGTATTTCAATTTTTACAGGGTTTTGTTCAAATTCCATCCGGTCCGGGATTAGGGATTGAGGTTGATGAGGAGCTTGTAAAAGAACAGGATAAGAACCGTCATAACTGGAAGAATCCAATTTGGACAACCTATGACGGGACACCTATTGAGTGGTAGGCAGTAGCAAGTAAGTATATAAAAGGAGGAGAAAGCAAATGTTAAGAAGAGAATTGGCGATAGGTTTGACTATTGCTATGGCGGTTGTGACTTTGGCTGGCTGTGGTGGCGGACAATCGAATCAGGAACCCGCTGCTGGAACTGCCGCGTCTGAAACGGCTGCTGCAGCAGAGGCGGAGGCAGAGACAGAGGCTGCTGAAACAGAGGCTGCCGCTTCTGGCGAAGAAGTAACGATTACTTACATTTCATCCACAATTCTGGAATCACCGGAAGGAGATTTTGAACAGAAATGTATTGATGAGTTTAACGCTCTTGACAATGGAATCCATGTAGAAGTAGAAGGATTGAGCGCGAATGACCTGATGAAGAGGTATATTACGCTGGCCACTTCTAATAGTATGCCGGATTTCTTCATGGCGGACCTTTTGGACACGCCTACAATTGTGGATATGGGTCTTGCTGCAGAAGTGATTCCTATTTATGGTGAGGAATATGTGAACGGTTTTGAGGAAGCCAGTTTATCCTTTGCCAGTGTAGATGGCGTACCTTACGCGATTCCGTGGTTTGGCGGAGCTAATGGTATTGTTTACCGCAAGGATTTCTTTGACGAGAAGGGACTTTCCACTCCAACCACATGGGATGAACTGATTGAGGTTTCCAAAGCGTTGACGGAAGGAGATCGATATGGAATGACCCTGGTTGGCGCGAATAACGGTTCTGGAGCAGGACGTTTCCAATATGTTCTTAGAAACTTTGGTGTGGATGAATTCATCCTGGGTGATGATGGAAAGTGGACCACAGATGTAGGTTCTCAGAAATATATTGACGCACTCAGAGCCTATACGGATTTGGATGTGACGTATCATACTTGCCCGCCTGGTGTTATTGAAACCGATTATGCAACAGCCGTTAATTTATTTTCGTCAGGTAAAGCGGCTATGCTGATTACAGGTTCCAATGCAATTGGCGCAATTACTTCTCAGGTTCCGGAACTGAAAGGAAAGCTTGGATCCTTCCCGATTCCCAAGGTGGAGCGTTCCGTAAGTACTCCGGGTGGTTTTGGCTTCTTCATCAGCCCGGGAAAACATGAGGCTGAATCTGCTGAGTTTATTCGCTTTATGCTGGAGAAAGACAGAGAAATTGAATTTTCAGTTTTGACCGGACGTTTGCCAACCAGAAATGAAGCCCTGGAAGATCCTTCTGTGATGGAAATGCCAGAACTGGCTGGATTCCTTCAGGCCAGGCAGACGATTATCCAGACACCGAATATTCCAGGATATACGGAGATTCAGGACGTTCATGGACAGGCATATCAGTCTGTATTTACAGGCGAGGCTACCGTAGAAGAGGCTGCTGCGAAGGCACAGGAGAGAGCGCAGGAGATTTGTGACAAGGCGAATGAGGGATAAAGTTCGCGAATAAATGGCAGGACCCGGTCTGCTTGAAAACAGCCGGGTCCTGTCTGGTCATAGGGAATCATAGAAGGGGTGGATAATTTGAAAAAACAAGCGGGTGTAGTATATCATCGTATGAAAAAGGGGATAACGCCCTATGGCTTCGTGACGCCGGCAGTTCTGGTACTGGCCCTGCTGCTTTTATATCCGTTTTGTTATGGAATTTATATCAGCTTTTTTAAAACGAATCTGGTAAATAAATGGAGCTTTGTAGGACTGAAGAATTATGTGACTGTTTTGACGGATGAGGATTTCTTTAACAGCATGGTGACAACAGTACAGTTTACTTTAGGAGTCGTAGGAGGACATTTTTTATTCGGCCTTCTGTTTGCTGTCATGCTGAATCGTAATATAAAGGGAAGAACGTTTTTCAGAGCAGTATTGCTTCTTCCCTGGCTGTTTCCGGAAGTAGTGGTAGCGAATTTATGGAGATGGATATTTAATCCAACGATGGGTTTTCTAAACAGTATGATGGTATCCTCAGGACTTTTAGATAAACCGATATCCTGGCTGGGTTCACCGAAGCTTGCGCTTCCCACGCTGATTTTTATCTGTGTGTGGAAGGGGTATCCGTTAGTGATGATTCAGCTTTTGGCAGGCCTTCAGACAGTACCGCATGATATCGTAGAGGCTGCCAGAATTGATGGCGCTTCCAGAGCACAGTCTTTCTGGTATGTGACGATACCAAGCATGAGATCGACTTTTGTGGTTACGTTGATTTTGGATGTGGTCTGGTGGTTTAAACATGTAACCATGATCTGGCTGTTGACTCAGGGAGGACCAAACGGGGCTACCAATACCATTGCCATGGATATTTATAAGAGGGCATTTTCCTTCTTTGATTTTGGACCTTCTGCGGCGTTGGCCGTTGTTGTATTCCTGATCTGTGTGGTGATCAGTATTTTTCAGAGGAGGATGCTAAGAGATGAATAAATCAGAACGACGAATCGATATTCTGTGTTATGTGGGATTGATATTTGGAAGTCTTATGGTACTTATTCCCATTATTTACATGGCCTCCACTTCATTGAAATCGATTAGCGAGATTATGATGAGTCCGGTGGTTACGCTGTTTCCCCGTCAGATTTCATTTGAAGGATATGAAAATGTCATTACGGATTATCCGTTCTTTACCTATTTGAAGAACAGTATTTTGATATCAGGCTCTTCAACATTGATAGCAGTTCTGTTTTCAACGTTGGCTGGATACGGGTTTTCCAGATTTCAGTTCAGAGGCCGCGGGATGATCATGATGTTTATTCTTGTGACCCAAATGTTTCCGGCAGTTATGCTGTTTGTTCCATATTATAAGTTATTAACTATCTATGGCATGGCCAATTCACGCCGCGGAATCATTTTGGTTCATATCGCCAGTGTGATTCCGTTCTGCTCCTGGATGATGTATGGATTTTTTAACAGCATTTCCAGAGAATTGGATGATTCTGCGCGTATTGACGGCTGCGGGCACATAAAAACATTCTATATGATCGTAGCACCGCTTACACTTCCCGGCTTGGTTTCAACAACGATTTATGCGTTTATTCAAAGCTGGAATGAGTATATGTTTAGTATGCTGTGTATTACCTCTGATAAGATGAAAACACTGCCGGTAGCAATCGGACAGATGGCTAGTTTTGACAAAATCATGTGGAACGATTTAATGGCGGCTTCCCTGCTCTCCAGTCTTCCGGTGGTGCTCCTGTTTATATTCCTGCAGCGGTATTTTATCAGCAGTATGACTCAGGGTGCAGTGAAAGGATAAAGGAGGGAAAGGTATGGGGAAAATTGTTACGTTTGGAGAGATTATGATGCGCTTGAATCCGGAAAATTATCTGCGTCTTGTTCAGGCCGAGCGTTTAGAGGTAACTTATGCCGGAGGAGAAGCTAATGTAGCGGTGTCATTGGCTAATTATGGAATGAATACTGTGTTTGTTACAAAACTGCCATCCCATGAGATTGGTCAGTGTGCAGTTAATGAACTGCGCCGCTATGGTGTGGATACCAGTTATATTGTTCGCGGAGGAAACCGATTGGGACTGTATTATGTTGAAAAGGGAGCGTCCCAGAGGGCTTCAAAAGTGATTTATGATCGGGCGGGTTCGGCAATTGCTCTGGCAGAACCGTCGGATTTTGATTGGGAACGGATTTTGGAAAGCGCCGATTGGTTTCATTGGACAGGAATTACCCCGGCACTCGGAGGTAACTTGCCGCAGATATGTTTGGATGCGTGTAAGACGGCCAGAAAATTGGGAGTAACTGTCAGCTGTGATTTAAATTATAGAAAAAAACTGTGGAGCAGAGAAAAGGCCGGAAAAATTATGGCGGAGCTGGCCCCTTATGTAGATGTGTGTATCGCCAATGAAGAAGATGCGAAAGACGTGTTTGGAATCGAGGCAGCAGATACAGATTTGGATGCGGGACAGATTAACCGGGAAGGCTATATTCAGGTGGCGCGACAGCTGACAGACAGGTTTGGTTTTAGAAAAGTGGCAATCACTCTGAGAGGAAGTATATCCGCTTCGGACAATGATTGGGCCGGTATGCTGTATAGTGAAGGGACAGCGTATTTTTCACCAGTATATCGGGTACATATTGTGGACCGTGTTGGCGGCGGAGACAGTTTTGGCGGCGGATTGATTTATGGACTTTTGAATGGTTATGATGATCAAAAGGTTATTGATTTTGCAACGGCAGCTTCTTGTCTGAAGCATAGTATTGAACATGATTTTAACTTGGTTTCTGCAGCGGAAGTGAAAGCTTTAGCTGAAGGAAACGGTTCAGGACGGGTTCAGAGATAGAATTTGTAGAATTTTTTAGAAGAAACGCTGTCTGATTTGTGAATCAGGCAGCGTTTTCTTCTGATTTCGCTTGCGTAATTTGAAAAAAACGTATAGAATATAGACGCAGAAAGGGGAAATATTATGAAAGTAGCGCCTAAAGAAGATAATCACCGTGCTACTCGCCGTGTGATTGAGATACTGGAGCATCTTGGCGAGGGTCAGCCGAATGGAATGACGCTCACAGAATTGGCTCAGGCGTTGCAGGCACCTAAGAGCAGTTTGCTTCCTATTGTACATACTCTGTGCAGATGCCATATGCTTTCTGTCAATGAAGATACCGGACGATATTCTATTGGTTATAAAGCGTATGAAATCGGAAATGTTTATATTCGCCGCGGAGGATTGACTATCGATATACAGAGTCAGATGCGAGCTAATGTGGATGCCTGTGGTGAAACCTGTTATTTTGCTCAGCTGGTAGGCGGAGATGTATTTTATCTGTACCGTGTCGATTCTAACGAAACGGTTCGGTCGGTTGTGTCTCCCGGTGAGAGGCTGCCGGCTTATGCTACCGGACTGGGGAAAGCGCTTTTGTCTGGGAAAACCAAGGAAGAGGTCATAAATCTTTATCCGAAAGGGCTTCGTCCGTTGACGCCGTATACGATTACCAATATCGATCAGCTTTGTTTCCAACTGGAAGAGATACGACGGAATGGGTTAGCGTTTGAATGCGAGGAGTCAACACAGTTTGTTCGTTGTATCGCGGTTCCTATCCGTCGGAATGGAAGTGTAATTGCAGCTATGAGTGTTGCGCTTCCTACATTCCGATACAGTCCCGAAAAAGAATCAACCGTGATCCGCATTCTCCGAGAATCGCAAATTCGGTTGGAAAGACTCTTGGAGAACGCGGAATTCAGTTTTTAGCTGTTGGCCAGACGGCGTAAGACTCCGTTAAGAATCACGGCTTCTGCCTGAATTGACTTGGTGAAAGTGCGGCGGTTTCCCTGGCAGTCTTCGTATTCTTCTGTATGATCTATTATGCGGAATAATGTTGCCTGAACAATAGGATCCATATTACACCATTCTGTAAGGCCGAGGGCATCTGCCGGGCCGGCTGTGACTCCATAGATTATATTTTCAAGAGGAACGCCGCAGCCGTATATTTTGGTAAGCATGACATTCATATTGCGGACCAGCTTTTTGACAGAACTCTGGTGGAGGTCGGTACCCATCAGATACCGGGGCAGGGGATGGCGAATAGCGCGCTCAAAAACTTCGAAGTCAAAGCTGCTGCTTCCGTGTCCGATATCCAGCCAGACGCCGCGGTCGATAAGTTTTTGCAGGGGAGCGGATGGAGTGCCGTCAGGATTCCAGGCATCATGTCCTCTTCCGTTAAAAACATGAGTAATAATGTCTCCTTTCTCAAAAAAGGGTTCCATATCCTTTAAGGCGGGAGGATTGCCTCCAATGTGCACCATCATCGGGACTCCCGCTTTTCGTGCAGCCTGACTGGCCAGCTGCAGGGGTTTGAGGCCTTCGTGACGTATGGTTTCGCTGCCCATGCGGACTTTCACTCCGGCGATCAGATCAGGGTGCTTCAGGATACAGGCAGCGCACCGGTCAGCATCCAGATATTGCATTGCATTATAATCGTGATGAAATATTACCCCGATAGGGCTGATGCATAAAAACAGTTTTACATTTGTTTCAATGGTTGGAGCGACATATTTCATATATCCGGCTAATGTGTATTCTCCTACAGTTCCCGCGTCTGCTACCAGGCAGACTCCGGTTTTCCAGCCGATACGGTCGGCTTCTGTTCCAAACAGGCCGAATCCATCCAGGATATGCGTGTGCATATCGATCCACCCGGGGCTCAGGAAAAGATCCGTTTCTGCCGGTCCATCATTAGTAAAAATGACTCTGAAATGACTATCCTCATTGGTCAGAATACCGTTGCGGAATGAATTGGTTTTTGAGTCATAATAGCGTACTTTTACCGGCATGTTCATGATATTTGCCCTCCCCTTTGGAGCCATGAATTTAATTTTCTGATAAGAACCGGTATATCAGGTTCTCTTAAATTGATGGCATTTATAAAGATTCTGTGGCAATCGCCGGTAGGATCCCCATCAACAAAAGTACCCACATCTACGCGGTCGGGAGAAGCGTACATAAAATCATAACATTCCTGCCCCGTGCGGCCATCGGTAAAATCGAGATACAGCATTGGAATCTGCTGCCCTAAGCGTCCGCAGTCTTCGATATGACTTTGATAGCCGCTGGTTGGAATGAGAGAAGAGCGGATTTCTTCCAGAATTGTTCTCAGGCGCTGGAAGCATGCTGTTTCATCGGAGTCCAGAAAATCCATGCAGGCTCTATAGAGACCGGCGTATTCTTCTTTTCCCACCTTATAGGGCCGGCCAATATGGACATTTGGACTGGCCAAATAACTGCAAGGGTCTATAACTTTATGATTGCCCAGGATGATGCCGGTGGTTTGGGGGCCGTTTATGAATTTACCTCCGCTGAAAATAACAGCATCCGCGCCTAGGGACACTGTATAGTAGGACATGAGTTTTTTGGAAGGCAGTTGTGCCGCGGCATCAACAATCACCGGGATTTGTTTTTCATGGGCAATTGGGATCATTTGGGAAAGAGCCGGTGTAGTCCATTCATAAACAGTTCCCGCGAAGAAAAAGATGGCGGCTGTTCGCGGAGTGATAGCGGCCTTGAGGGTTTCAAGATCATCGGCAACCGGAATCAGAGTTGCGCCTGACAGGGAAATCAAACGCCAATAGGGTAATATGACACATTCTTTCTGAGAAGAAAAGATGATAATTTCATTGCGTTTGCAGCTGCCGGCATCCGGCAGCATATCAGCCAGTTCTTTTTTACCTTCTGTAATACAGGAACTGGCAGCCAGTACTACGCAGGCACCGGCGCCAGATGAGATAAAAGCAGTTTCGTTGCCTGTACGGCGGGCAATGATACGACAGATGGCATTGGACATTTCGGTAATGTCTACAAAAGATTCTCCTGCTTCCTGCATGGCATCCAGTGTACGATGACTCATGCGGGAACCTCCCAGTCTGGTATAGGTGTCGCTGGCATTGATAATGGTATCCAGTTTTAATTCTTCATAAATGTTCATCTGTTGATTCTCCTTCGGGTTCATGCCTGGAAATATCCAAATAGTTATATAAAGTAAACCGCGAAATGCCAAGGTGTTCGCATACGCGGTCACTGGCCCGTGTGATCAGAAATGCTCCTTTTTGATCAAGATATTCTACAAAGCGTATTTTTTCGGCTCGGTTCATTGCTTTTGGTGCTTTACCGGCCATATTGTCAGCCTGATGAATTAAAAAATCCAGGACGTCGTTAATGTTGCCGGCAAATATTTCCGGTTCTGTTCTGGGAGATGCTCCGGGGATATATCCATTGTAAGAATGGAGGAAACCTTCCATCGCAACCGTTTGAGTAATATCAAGATTGATACACAGGGAACCTATCACAGTTCCTTCATCATTGTGAAGGAACATAGTAGAAGAACGAAGAATTTTGCCATCTGGTGTGTGTACCACATAGTTATATCGATCCCCATCCTTTACGCTGCCTCTCAGAACTTCCAATCCAAGATTGCTGCCACAGTCTCCAACCTTGCGGCCCGTAATATGACCATTGCGAATATCCACGATAGTGTGCTCATAATCCTTTGTCAAATCGTGGAGAATGATTTCGCATCGGCTACCGAATTGATATTCCAGCATGTCCATAAGTTTTTGCCAGAAATCCCATTGATCATAAATTGTTTTCATCAAAATCTCCAGTGTATGAATTTCAATTTTATTGATTTATAAGGATATTGTAACACTATATATTAATATGGTCAAACAAAAAATTTGAATTTATAAAATAAATTCAATAAAAAGTTATAATACATGGGGAAATATTGAAAATTTATTTGAAATATGCTAGAATAAAAGATGGAAACAAGTTGAAGAAGGTATTAAAGGAAGGGGATTTGTTGTTATGTCAGAGGATAGAACAAAAAAGGAGATTTGCGTGGAGCTTCCCCAGGTTCCGAAAGCCGGAGGAAGTTATGCTGTAGTGAAGCTGTTCGGTGGGAAATTTCTCTATGCGTCCGGTTGCGGGCCGATTCTTGACGATCAGACATGGAAGGGACGGCTGTCGGAAGAATATACGACAGACGAAGGCTACAGGGCAGCAGCCAACTGTATCCGCAATATGCTGGCTGCGATTCAGGCAGAAATTGGGGATTTGGGGAAAATACGTTCTTTTGTAAAGCTGTTGGTCTTTGTAGCCGGGCCTGCAGATTACGGACAACAGTCTCAAGTGGCTAACGGTGCTACGGATTTGCTGTTGGAGCTTTTTGGTGATCCCTGTGGTCGCCCTGCCAGAAGCGCAATTGGCGTAAGCTCCCTCCCAAACCATATACCGGTTGAGGTGGAAGCTCTGGTAGAGCTTGAGGAACAAGATTAGAATTCTCCGAATGTATGATCAAGGCGGGCGTCCAAAGGCTCGCCTTTTTCTATGTGGTTTTTAAAGTTCAGAATCAGCTCTTCTGCGTCTTTGACGGCGTCGCCGTAGTGTTTCATCAGCCGGTCGCAGATGGGGACACAGGCCGGATTAACGCGGGGCTGCATGACCATATCGTAAAGGGACCGGGGACAGTGGATCAGCATCATGCCTTTTCGCAGGACGCGATGGCCTGCCGGGGAATGGATGGTCAGAAGGTTTATGTAAAAACGGGCGGAACGGATGGCGGTCAGCGCCTCTTTGAGGCCGACGCCGGGGAAGAAACGGGAAATGACCCTTGCGTTTCTCTGGGTCGCCCGGAAATGGCGGGTAGGGTGATAATACATGGGGTCGATGCCGTCCATCATCATGTACCGGCGGTCCAGCTCCGCTTCAATCTCGCTGTGTGATATACCGGTGCGCCGCACAGACTGTTCCACATAAGGATGGCAGTTGCTGTCCAGGGCAAAATGGCATAAAAAACCGTACAGGTAAGCCCTGGAAGGGGCGGCGTCTTCCGGTGGGACAACCGGATCCTCCTCATAAAGTTTGTCCGCGTCGACAATGACATCCTGTCGAGCCAGCGCATCTGCAGCAGTGGAGAAGAAATCCATGCCGGGCTTTTTATGCATGGCAAAGCCAAGGCGGTTTACCGGGTTCCGGTACAGCGCCCTGTAATAGAACAGAAGATCCGGGCCGTGGAGGCCGATACAGAACAGATCCAGATACGGCCGGATATCCTGCCGTACCTGCCGGGGTAATTTTTTGTATACGTCGGTTCCGAACCGATAATGTGTGTAAGTAGTGGGCATTTAAATCCATCCTCCGTCAAGGCCGATGACCTGCCCGGTCAGATATTGGTTTCCCCGGGCCAGATAAAGGACCAGGTCGGCCGCCTCCTCAGGCGTACCCAGGCGGCCGGCGGGAATCTCATCGGCGAGGGCATGCAGTTCATCGGTATTTAAAAAATGATTCATTTCCGTGTCGATAGCGCCGCATGCTATGGCATTTACCTGGATATGGCTGGGGGCCAGTTCTTTGGCCAGAGCCCTGGTAAACGCGTTGACAGCGCCTTTGGAAGCGGAGTAAGCGACTTCGCAGGAAGCGCCTTTCTGTCCCCACACGGAAGAAATGTTGATGATTTTGCCGGATTTGCGGGAGACCATGTCCGGAATTGCCAGTCTGCTCAGATTAAAGACAGATGTCAGATTGGTGCGGATGATTCGTTCCCAATCCTCAGATGACATATCCTGAAGAAGTCCTACATAGGAGATCCCGGCGTTGTTGACAAGAACGTCCAGATGCCCGAACGTCTCTTTGATCTGGGCATACAGTTTTTCACAGGCTGCCATATCCCCCATGTCCCCAACGAAAGAAAGACAGCGGTTGCCATCAGACGGACCATATAAAGCGTCCGATGGCCCGATTCCGGCAGCCTGACGGGCGACCTGTATCGCTTTGATCTCGGCTTCCGTTTCCGCAAGCAGGGTTTCGCTGCGGATACAGTTAAGTATCACATTATAATCATTTTTTGCGAATTTCAGAGCGATGGCCTTCCCGATTCCCCGGGAGGCGCCAGTCACCAGAACTGTCTTTTCGGACATGGATATTCTCCTTAACATGCAGCTTTACAGATTGTTGTCTGCCGTCAGAGCGCAATGGTTCCGACGAACCTATGATACCACTGCGGGCATAAAATAGCAAGAACACATAATTGGAATTCGTTTGTATATTTCATATGTTTTGTGTTATACTGTCAGCAGTAAATCTGACAGGCGGAGGAAAGTTACATATGGATAAGCTGTATGATCTGATCATCATTGGTTCCGGTCCGGCTGGACTGGCGGCAGGAATCTACGCGGAAAGAGCCAGATTGGATGCTCTTGTTATAGAAAAAGAGTACGTCAGCGGCGGTCAGGTGGTGAACACTTACGAGGTGGATAATTACCCCGGACTGCCGGGAATCAACGGGTTTGATATGGGCATGAAGTTTCGGGAACATGCGGATAAACTGGGAGTGAATTTTGTTACAGACAAAGTGGAATGTATGGAGCGGTTGGAAGAGGGCGCTCAGACAGTGAACCGTGTTGTCTGTGAAAATGAAACTTATGCGGCGAAGGCTGTGATCATTGCTACGGGCGCCGTTCATCGGAAGTTGGGCGTGCCGGGGGAAGAGGAGCTGGCCGGTATGGGCGTTTCCTACTGCGCTACATGCGACGGAGCCTTTTTCCGGAATAAGGATGTGGCTGTGGTCGGCGGAGGCGATGTGGCGCTGGAGGATGCCATATTTCTGGCGAGGGCCTGCCGGATGGTATATCTGATTCACCGCCGGGACGAACTGCGCGGAGCCAAAAGCCTGCAGGAGAAGCTTATGAGTCTGGAGAATGTGGAGATTCTCTGGGATACGGTAGTGACAGAGATTAAAGGTCAGGGCCAGGTTAACGCTGTGGCTCTGCAGAATAAGAAGACCGGTCGGATCAGCGAGCTGGAACTTCAGGGCGTGTTTATCGCCGTAGGCATCACTCCAAACAGTCAGATATTTGAGGGTCTGGTGGAAATGGACCACGGATATATCAAAGCCGATGAAACAGGAACCACCTCCGTGCCGGGCATTTTCGCGGCGGGAGACGTGCGGACGAAGGCCCTGAGACAGATCGTAACGGCCGTGTCTGACGGGGCCAATGCGGTGGCTTCGGCAGAGAAGTATCTGACGGAATTTGCATAATGCAGAATCCGCGCTGCCGCAATCGGGCATGCATTTGGCGGAACGATCGGACATCGGCGCAATAAGCTCCCCGGCAGTTTTCCTGCCGGGGAGCTGTTATCGATCTATGTGTTTTATTACGTCAGAATTCCGGTTCAATCAGTCCGTAGTTGTTGCCTTTTCTCTTATATACTACGTTCACCTGGTCAGTCTCGGCGTTGAGGAACATGTAGAAATTGTGCCCCAGAAGCTCCATCTCGATGCAGGCATCCTCCGGGAACATGGGTTTCATGCCGAAACGTTTAGTTTTGACGATGTTAATTTCCTCATCTTCTACAGGCTCATCGGATTCCAGAAACATCTGGGAGAAGGACTGGGCCGACTGTTTGCGGTCTATGATTTTCTTCTTATATCTGCGCACCTGCCGTTCAATAACTTCCTCCACCAGATCGATGGATGTGTACATATCGCTGCTGGCCTCCTCGGCCCGGATAATCCCTCCTTTGATGGGTATGGTTACTTCTATCTTCTGTTCGCCGCGCTGGATACTTAAGGTAACGATCACCTCCGTGGTAGGGGTAAAATAATGTTCCAGTTTTCCCAGCTTCTCTTCAATGGCTTCTCTCAGCCCTGTGGATACTTCCATGTTTCTTCCGGTAATGGTAAAACGCATATAATCAACTCCTTTGTTTGAGATGGTTATAGTATACCACATATGTTCAAAATATTCAATTACAATCGCCAAAATATTTTGACAACTTTGCGGAAAGATTGGAGAATTCCGCGATTTTTTCTGCGATAATTTTTGGCGAAAAAGAAAAGTTTATGAGTTCTTAACAAAAATATTTTCTGCGTGGGGGAGCGTGTATAGTTCTGTGGATAATGTGGATAACTTGGTGTATAACTGATTTTTCTTAGAAAATGGACAACCTTTTCGGTGGATAACTGTTTGCATGAGAGTGAAGAACCGGGGAATCGAACATAATTTTTGTGCAAATTGTCGGGTTTACAATAATGGGGAAAGTTATGTCATCTTGAAAAGTTAATTTTTTGTGAATACGGGTTGATTTGGTTGAATAAAGGTCGGGTTGGTGGTACAATAAAAAAGATTATATCTGAAAAACAAGCATTATTAATAGGAGTGGACGAGATGAATTTCATCGAAAAAGTATTCGGCACCCACAGTGAGCGGGAGCTGAAGATGATATATCCCATAGTAGATAAAATCGAAGCCCTGCGGCCGGAGATGGTGAATTTGACTGATGAAGAGCTGCGGGGAAAGACGCGGATTTTCAAGGAGAGGCTGGCAGCGGGACAGACGTTGGATGATATTCTGCCGGAGGCTTTTGCCGTGGTCCGCGAGGCAGCCAGAAGAACTTTGAATATGGAGCATTTTCCGGTACAGCTGATAGGCGGTATCGTTCTTCACCAGGGCCGTATCGCCGAGATGAAAACCGGCGAAGGCAAGACCCTGGTATCTACCTGCCCGGCTTATCTGAATGCGCTGGCTGGTAAGGGAGTTCATATCGTGACGGTCAACGATTACCTGGCAAAGCGTGATGCTGAGTGGATGGGGAGAATTCATGAGTTTCTGGGGCTGACTGTGGGCGTGGTGCTGAACTCCATGACCGCTGAGGAGAGAAAGAAAGCATATAACTGCGACATTACCTATGTGACCAATAATGAACTGGGTTTTGATTATCTGAGAGATAACATGGCTATCTATAAGGAGCAGATGGTTCTGAGGGAACTTGATTACGCTATTATAGATGAAGTGGACTCGGTGCTGATCGATGAGGCCAGAACTCCCCTGATCATTTCCGGTCAGAGCGGCAAATCCACCAAACTGTATGAGGTGTGTGATGTTCTTGCCAGGCAGCTGCAGAGAGGCGAGGCCTCCGGTGAATTTACCAAGATGAATGCCATCATGGGAGAGGATATTACTGAAACCGGAGATTTCGTTGTTAATGAAAAAGATAAGGTGGTGAACCTGACGGAAGACGGTGTCCGGAAGGTAGAGGAATTTTTCCACATTGACAATCTGGCGGATCCTGAGAATCTGGAGATTCAGCATAATATCATTCTGGCTCTCCGGGCCAATAATCTGATGCACCGGGACAAGGATTATGTAGTCAAGGATGATGAAGTTCTGATCGTGGATGAGTTTACAGGACGTATCATGCCGGGTCGCCGTTATTCTGACGGCCTGCATCAGGCGATTGAAGCTAAGGAACATGTAAATGTCCGCCGTGAGAGCAAGACCCTGGCGACCATTACCTTCCAGAATTTCTTTAATAAATTCAGGAAGAAGGCGGGCATGACCGGTACGGCGCTGACGGAAGAGAAGGAGTTCCGGAACACCTACAGTATGGACGCTATCGAGATTCCCACGAATAAGCCGATAGCCAGGGTGGATCACAACGATGCGGTTTATAAGACCAAGAAAGAGAAGTTCAAGGCCGTAGTGGATGAAGTGGAGATGGCCCATGCCAAGGGACAGCCTGTCCTGGTAGGTACTATCACGATTGAGACGTCTGAGATGCTCAGCAAGATGCTGAACCGCAGGGGAATTCCGCATAAGGTGCTGAACGCCAAGTTCCATGAGCTGGAGGCTGAGATCGTGGCGGACGCCGGACTTCACGGCGCGGTTACCATTGCCACCAACATGGCCGGCCGTGGTACGGATATCAAACTGGACGATGAGTCCAGAGCGGCAGGCGGCCTGCGCGTTATAGGCACAGAGCGTCATGAGGCCCGCCGTATTGACAATCAGCTGCGGGGCCGTTCCGGGCGTCAGGGAGACCCGGGTGAGTCCAGATTTTACATTTCTCTGGAAGATGATTTGATGAGGCTGTTCGGTTCTGAGCGTCTCATGGATATGTTCAATGCTCTGGGAGTGCCGGAAGGTGAACAGATTGAGCATAAGATGCTGTCCAGTGCTATTGAGAAGGCCCAGAAGAAGATAGAGAATAATAACTACGGAATCCGCGAAAACCTGTTAAAATATGATGAGGTCATGAATGAACAGCGTGAAGTCATTTACGCCGAACGCCGCCGGGTTCTGGATGGCGACAACATGCGCGATGTGATCCTGAAGATGATTACCGATATTGTGGAGCATGCGGTGGATATGGCCATTTCTGAGGATGCCAGCCCAGAGAACTGGGATCTGAAGGAGCTGAATTCTCTTCTCCTTCCGATCATTCCCATGGTGCCTGTAAAGCTGGACGAGAATCAGATGCAGGGGATGAAGAAGAAAGAGCTGACCCACATGCTTAAAGAGGCGGCTATCAAGCTTTATGAGGCTAAGGAAGCCGAATTCCCGGACGCGGAGCAGATCCGTGAGATTGAGCGTGTGATTCTTCTGAAGGTTATTGACAATAAGTGGATGTCTCATATTGATGATATGGATCAGCTGCGTCAGGGAATCGGACTGCAGGCTTACGGTCAGAAGGATCCGTTGGTTGAGTATAAGATGAGCGCCTACGAGATGTTCGACGGTATGACAGCGGCGGTGAAAGAGGATACTGTCCGCATTCTGTTCCATATCCGCGTGGAGCAGAAGGTAGAGCGGGAGCCGGCTGCGAAGGTGACCGGAACAAACCGTGACGACAGTGTGGCCAGGGCTCCTATCCGCAAGGAAGTCAGGAAGATTTATCCCAACGATCCGTGCCCCTGCGGAAGCGGAAAGAAATACAAACAGTGTCATGGACGAAAGCCGGCCTGAGACGGCGCGGGACAGGTTCTGTGACTGCAGGCGTTTTACGGGACCGTAAGACACGCTTATATAACAGTTTCCATATCACATTTATGTATAACAAAGAAAGAGGGTGACACAGTGGTTGAGCTTGATCAGTTTAAGTATACATTATCGACGTTTCAGAAACCATTAGTGGAAGTGAGGGATTCACTTTGACCTGGATAATAAGGTAAAGCGAATCGCGGAGCTGGACCGGTCCATGGAGGAACCGGGATTCTGGGATGATCCGGACAGATCCACGAAACTGATGAAAGAGGCCAAGAATCTTAAAGACACGGTGGATGGCTATCGCAGCCTTGAGCGGCAGTATGAGGATATTGAAGTTTTGATTGAGATGGGCTACGAGGAGAATGATCCTGAGGTGATTCCTGAGATTCAGTCCATGATGGATGAGTTCCAGTCAAAGCTTGAAGAATTGCGGATCGGGACGCTGCTTTCCGGCCAGTATGACAACAACAACGCTATCCTGCGTCTGAACGCGGGAGCCGGAGGAACGGAGTCCTGCGACTGGTGCAGTATGTTGTACCGGATGTACTGCCGGTGGGCGGACAAGAAGGGCTATTCTGTAGAAGTGCTGGATTTTCTAAATGGTGAAGAGGCGGGAATCAAGTCCGTGACCATTCAGATTAATGGTGAGAACGCTTATGGTTATCTGAAATCGGAACATGGCGTTCACAGGTTGGTAAGAATTTCTCCTTTCAATGCGGCCGGCAAGCGGCAGACATCTTTTGTATCCTGCGATGTGATGCCGGATATTGAGGAAGACCTGGACGTGGAGATCAATCCGGATGATCTGAGGATCGATACCTATCGTTCCAGCGGCGCCGGCGGTCAGCACATTAACAAGACGTCATCCGCGGTGCGTATCACTCATATTCCCACAGGAGTGGTGGTCCAGTGTCAGAATGAGCGGTCCCAGTTCCAAAATAAGGATAAGGCCATGCAGATGCTGAAGGCCAAGCTGTTTATCTTAAAGCAGCAGGAGAACGCGGCGAATCTGTCGGATATCCGCGGCGATGTGGCGGATATTGCCTGGGGCAGCCAGATTCGTTCCTATGTGCTGCAGCCTTATACGATGGTGAAGGATCATCGGACTAATGAGGAAAGCGGCAATGTGAACGCGGTGTTGGACGGCGGCATCGATCCGTTTATCAGCGCGTATCTGAAGTGGATCCGATTGAATGGAAAAAAGTAGTTGCATTGATGGAATGAATATGGTAATATCTTTCCCGTGAGCACAGATGTATTTGATATGCATACAGAGGGGATGTTCATGGCAGAGAAGAATAAATATTTTGTAGTGACGAAAAAAGCGGTGCCGGAGGTACTTTTGAAGGTAGTGGAGGCCAAGCGTCTTCTGGAATCGGAGAAAGTGATGACGGTGCAGGAGGCTACAGCGGCTGTGGGCATCAGCCGCAGTTCCTTTTATAAGTACAAAGATGATATTTTTCCGTTTTATGACAACTCGAAAGGTAAGACAGTAACCTTTGTCACCATCATGGATGACGTGCAGGGGTTATTGTCTGACCTTTTGCACATTGTAGCCGACTATAAGGCCAATATCCTGACCATCCATCAGAGTATTCCTGTCAACGGTGTGGCTACGCTTACGCTGAGCGTGGAGGTGCGGGCGGATACAGAGGATGTGTCCCGCATGGTGGAGGAGATTGAAGGGATGGAAGGCATACATTCCGTGAAAATATTAGCCAGGGAGTAGAGAGTATGATTTATGCAGCAATTATGGGATACGGAACTATCGGTTCCGGTGTCTTTGAAGTTCTTGAGAAGAATAAAGATAAGATAGCGGCTGCGGCAGGGCAGCCCATTGAAGTGAAATATGTGCTGGATCTCCGGGAGTTTCCCGGGACGCCGGTGGAAGATAAAGTAATTCATGATTTTTCTGTCATTGAGAAGGATCCTGAGGTTAAGCTGGTGGTAGAAACCATGGGGGGTCTGAATCCCTCGTATCCTTTTGTGAAGGCCTGCCTTCTTGCGGGAAAGCATGTTGCTACTTCCAATAAGGCCCTGGTGGCGGCGTATGGAACGGAGCTTCTGGCTATTGCCAGGGAGAGAGGCGTGAATTTCCAGTTTGAGGCCAGTGTAGGCGGAGGGATTCCCATTATACGTACGTTGTATCGCGCTATGGCAGGGGATGAGATTCGGGAGATTACCGGAATCCTGAACGGGACGACCAACTATATACTGACGAAGATGGACAGAGAGAACTGGTCTTTTGAGAGGGCTCTTAAGGAGGCTCAGATGCTGGGGTATGCGGAGCAGAACCCGGAGGCAGATGTGGAGGGACACGATACCTGCCGGAAGATTGCTATTTTGACGGCCCTGGCTACAGGCAGGGAAGTGGATTATCAGGAGATTCCTACAAAGGGAATCACGGAAATCTGCGCAGAAGATCTGCGGTATGCGGATACTCTGGGGCTGTCGGTAAAGCTTGTGGGTTCCAGCAGGCTTCAGGGGAAGGACGCGACGGTATGGGTGGCGCCCCTTATGGTAGGCAAAGAGAATCCTCTGTATACTGTGAATGATGTGTATAATGCGATTCTGGTGAAGGGCGATATGCTTGGAACCAGTATGTACTATGGCAGCGGCGCGGGCAAGCTTCCTACAGCCAGCGCGGTAGTGGCTGATATGATTGAGGAAGCCCAGAATCTGAATTGTCACGTATCCATGGGCTGGAGCGATGAGAAGCTTACCGTTCAGTCGGCCGATAATTCAGTTTACTGCTACTTCCTCCGTATATCCGGCAAATTTGAAGAACTGCATCACATTGTGGAACACTATCTGGGAGAGTGCAGGATCGCCCTGCTGGAAGGACTTAATGAGTTCGCGGTTCTGACAAAGCCCATGGAGAAGAGCGCGTTTGAACAGGCCAGGGGCCGGCTTTCTGATGTTTTGTCTCAGTCTGGCGATAAGGTAATTCAGATTATCCATGCAGAGGTATGAAGGGCGCGGAGATGAACAGACTTCAGTATTTTTGGAATGTAATCAGGCAGGGAGTTCCCTGCCTGTTTCATCTTCTTACCGGATTATATTGTCCCGGCTGCGGCGGCACCAGAGCTGTCTGGTATCTTCTCCACGGACAGATTCTGAAAAGCATTCAGTACCATCCGTTGGTGGTTTATGCGGTTTTAGTGGTTGCGATAGAATTTGGAAGCCGCTGCTTCACTAAAATAACCGGACGGTCAGCCGGAAAAACTGACCGCCCGGCGATGCATTCCGAGCTGCCTATGCGCCGATATCAGATAGAAGTGCTGATAGGGGCAGGTATCGTCCTGATTAACTGGATTTTTAAAAATTATATGCTGGTGTTTCGCGGCGTAGATCTTTTATCAGAGCAGCTGTCAGCCTTTTACTGATTTTGCGAGTCATAGATAGATTCGTAAATATCCTCGTAAAACTGCTGATACTCCGGGCTGTTAATAATCTTCCTGTATTCCGGACTGTTGAAAAGACCAATCAGCAGGGTCATGGCTATGCTCATGAGAATGGCGAAAATGGCCATGATCAATCCGGCGATGGCAAAACCGTTTAATGGTTTACCCTTCTTTGACAGGATCATCAGAACAATGGCCGTCACTGCCAGAGGGAATTGGACCAGAGGGCTGCAGCAGCAGCTTACTAATGCCAAAATGCCGACGATCATGGAAGCCAGGGCCAGGCCATTGGACTCTTTTGGCTGATTATATGGCTGATTGTACTGCTGGTATTGATTCTGCTGCCAGTTCTGCTGAGACTGCCAGTTGTTCTGGGGATTGCTCTGCTGCCAGTTATTCTGCTGTTGCCAGCCGTTCTGCTGTTGAGGCGGCTGCCAGCCGTTATTCTGGCTGTTCTGCCAGTTCTGCTGCCCGTTTTGGGGACCGGAATTTTGCCAGCCGATGTTGTTCTGGGGCTGAGGATTCTGCCATCCGGAGTTGTCCTGGGGCTGAGGATTCTGCCAACCGGAATTATCCTGGGGCTGCTGCGGGTTCTGCCAGCCGGAATTGTCCTGCGGTGGCTGAAGTCCGTTGTTTTGATGGTTATCTCTATTCTGGTTATCCGGGGTTTGTCCCGATTCTCTGTAATCGTCCATACCGTTATCCTCCGTATTATTATATTGTTATAATCCTATCACAAATTTTTTTTACTGTCTAGACGCAAAGGTGGATTCGCTATATAATGATTGTTACAGTTTATTTGTAATCAGCGGTGACGACGGCAGCGTGTCACTGACGGGAGAATTTATGGATATTATCAAAGTATTGCAGGAAGAGCTTAAAATCGGCCGTGGACAGGCGGAGGCGGCGGTAAAACTGATTGATGAGGGAAATACCATTCCCTTTATTGCCCGCTACCGGAAGGATGTGACCGGGTCTCTGGATGATCAGGTACTGCGGAATCTGGATGAGCGTCTTCGGTATCTCCGAAATCTGGAGGAGAAGAAAGAGCAGGTTCTGGCCAGTATTGGAGAGCAGGGAAAGCTGACTCCGGAACTGGAACAGCAGATCAAAGAAGCGATGACTCTGGTGGCTGTGGATGATCTGTATCGCCCTTACCGGCCCAAGAGAAGAACCCGGGCTACCATCGCTCAGGAAAAGGGACTGGGGCCGTTGGCGGATGCGATTTCTCTCCAGATGACGAAGGAACCGCTGGAAGTACTGGCGGCAGCTTACATATCGGAGGAGAAAGGTGTGGCGTCTGCGGAAGAGGCGATTGCCGGGGCAAAGGATATTCTGGCGGAGCGGATCTCAGATGAAGCGGATTACCGGACCTATATCCGTAATATTACCATGAATCAGGGTACCATTCAGTCGGAGGCTAAAGATCCCAAGGCAGAGTCGGTCTATGAGATGTACTATCAGTATGAGGAGACGATCCGTAAAGCGGCCGGTCACAGGATTCTGGCTCTGAACCGGGGCGAGGAAGAGAAATTCCTGACAGTGAAGATTGCGGCTCCGGAGGAGCAGATTCTCCGGTATCTGGAGAAGCAGGTGATCATCCGCGACAACCCCTATACCACACCGGTATTGAAGGAAGTGGCGGCGGACAGTTACAGCCGTCTGATTGCGCCATCCATCGAGCGGGAGATTCGCAATGATCTGACGGAGAAGGCGGAGGACGGGGCGATCAAGGTCTTTGGCAGGAATCTGGAACAGCTTCTGATGCAGCCGCCTATTGTGGGCAATGTGGTTCTGGGCTGGGATCCGGCCTTTCGAACCGGCTGTAAGCTGGCGGTGGTGGATGCCACCGGCAAGGTGTTGGATACAGTGGTGATTTATCCGACGGCTCCTCAGTTTAAAGTCCGTGAGGCGAAGGAGACCTTGAAGAAACTGATTAAAAAATATCATATCACGTTGATTTCCGTGGGCAACGGCACAGCCTCCAGGGAGTCGGAACAGGTGATTGTAGAATTTTTAAAAGAAATTCCGGAGAAGGTTCAGTATGTGATTGTCAATGAGGCCGGAGCTTCCGTGTATTCTGCCAGCAAGCTGGCGACAGAGGAATTCCCTCAGTTTGATGTGGGACAGCGAAGCGCCGCTTCCATTGCCAGAAGGCTTCAGGACCCGCTGGCGGAACTGGTGAAGATCGATCCCAGATCCATCGGCGTGGGTCAGTATCAGCATGACATGAACCAGAAAAAGCTGAGCACGGCTCTTCAGGCTGTGGTGGAGGATTGTGTGAATAAAGTGGGCGTGGATTTGAACACAGCGTCTGCCCCGCTTCTGGAGTATGTGTCCGGCATCAGCAAGGCTCTGGCGAAGAACATTGTGGCCTACCGGGAGGAAAACGGCGCGTTCCGAAGTCGTGCCCAGCTTCTTAAGGTGGCCAAGCTTGGCCCCAAGGCCTATGAGCAGTGCGCCGGATTCATGCGGATTCAGGGAGGAAAAAATCCGCTGGATGCTACCTCAGTTCACCCGGAAAGCTATGGAGCGGCTGAGCAGCTTTTGAAACGACTGGGCTATCAGCCGGAAGATATTGTGAAGGGCGGCCTTCCCGGCATCAGCCGGAAAGTATTGGATTACAAAAAGCTGGCCCAGGAACTGGATATTGGCGAGATGACTCTGCGGGATATTGTGAAGGAACTGGAGAAACCGGCCAGGGATCCCAGAGATGAGATGCCCAAGCCCATTCTCAGAAGCGATATTCTGGAGATGAAGGATCTGACGCCGGGCATGGTTCTTAAGGGAACAGTCCGCAATGTCATCGATTTCGGAGCGTTTGTGGATATCGGCGTCCATCAGGATGGCCTTGTCCACATATCCCAGATGTCGGACAAATATATCAAACATCCGATGGAAGTGGTCAGCGTCGGTGACATCGTGGAAGTAAAGGTGCTGAGCGTAGATCTGGCGAAGAAGAGGATTGCCCTGACCATGAAATTGTGAGAAGATAACCGCATGATTTCCGGCGCGCAGAGAAAAGTGCAGCGAGGCTTCCGGCGGGACAGGAAAATGCAGTATGGCTTTCGGAAGAAAGCTGCCGGTACAATGGAGGAGAATAGCACATGAGTGAGAAGAAAGAACTGAAATTCCATGTCCGCATGGAGACAGGAGATTTGTGGAGGTTTTCCATGTATCATGCCAACAAAAGCTATATGGGTGTGTTCAATCTGCTGTTCACAGTGGTACCGATTTATCTGCTGTTTTTCCAGGGAGAGGATCTTCTGCTGCCTCAGCGGTTTCTGCTGGTGGTGTGCGCCTGTATGTTTTCCGTGATTCAGCCGTCTCTTCTTCTGCTGAAAGCCAGGCGGCAGTCTATGAGCCGGGCGGTACGGGAACCCCTTACGATTACATTCCGCGAGGAAGGACTGCTGATCGAGCAGGCGGAAGAGGAGCTGGAACTGGAGTGGGACCGGGTCAGTCAGGCAAAGCATATTCCGGGAGAACTGATTGTCTACACGGACCGGATTCACGCATACCTTCTGCCGGACCGGGTAGTGGGAGACCGAAGACAGGAACTGCGGGATTACCTGAAGGGACATCTGCCTGAAGAGAGGTGCAAAAGGCTGTGACGGACTATTTGGAAGACAATCTTGGAAGCCGGATTCTGGAGACCCGGTCTCCTCAGGAGACCTACGAGCTGGGCCGTTCCATAGGAGAAAAAGCCGCGGCCGGTCAGGTCTACTGTCTGGATGGAGATCTGGGTGTGGGAAAGACGGTCTTCGCCCAGGGATTTGCGGCAGGACTGGGAATTGCGGAACCGGTGAACAGCCCTACATTTACGATCATCCAGCAGTATGAGGAGGGCCGCCTGCCCTTCTATCATTTTGACGTGTACCGAATCGGGGACGTGGAGGAGATGGACGAGATTGGTTATGAGGACTATTTTTACGGAGACGGCGTATGCCTGATCGAGTGGTCGGAACTGATCCGGGAGATTTTGCCGGAGGAAGCGGTCCGGGTGAAGATTGAGAAGAACCTGGATAAGGGATTTGATTATCGGAAAATTTCAATAGAGATGTAGCGGAGGATTCATGAAAGTATTAGGAATCGACAGTTCATCGCTGGTGGCATCTGTGGCGGTTGTGTCAGACCATGTGCTGACGGCGGAGTTTACGGTAAATTATAAAAAGACCCATTCCCAGACGCTTCTGCCCATGCTGGAACAGATGATGAATGTTCTGGGCATGGATTTGGGAGAGGTGGATGCCATTGCTGCAGCTGCAGGTCCCGGCTCCTTTACCGGTCTCCGTATCGGGGCGGCTACGGCCAAAGGGTTGGGACTGGCCCTCGGCAAGCCGCTGGCGGAAGTGCCTACCCTGGAGGCTCTGGCCTGTAATCTGTGGGGCAGCGCGGATTTGGTGTGCCCCATCATGGATGCCCGGCGCAATCAGGTGTATACGGGGGCATATCGGGTAAGCGGCAGGAAGGATGTCGGTGTAGACCGAAATTTTTCAGCCGGAATGGACCGAAGAACTCCAGTCGGAACAGATCGAAACGCCTCAGCCGGGATCGATCGGAAGCTTTCGGAGCAGACAGCGGGATTCTGTGTGCCGGAGATTATTATGAATCAGTGCGCCATGGATATTCTGGAGCTGATCGAGAAACTGAACGAATTGGGGCAGCCGGTTACATTTCTCGGCGACGGCGTGCCAGTGTATGAAAAGCAGATTGGGGAGTATATGGAAGTGCCGTTTTCCTTTGCGCCGGCCCAGAACAATTGTCAGCGTGCGGCGTCGGTAGCGGCCCTGGGGCTGGAATATGTGAAGCAGGGCAAAACCGTGACGGCGGCGGAATTTAACGTGAATTATTTGAGAAAATCCCAGGCTGAACGTGAGAGAGAAGAGCAAATGAAGGCAGCTGCGACCGATGAACAGAATGGGGGTACAATGACAGAATGATGAAGGATTCAGACCGAAGGAATTCGGAGCTGGAGACCGTGTCTGTCCGCCCTATGGCGTCTGCCGATCTGGAAGCCGTATGGCAGTTGGAGAACCAGTGTTTTTCCGATTCCTGGTCCATGAAGCTGCTGGCAGACGGATTAAAGGGACGGTATGACCGATTTTGGGTGGCGGAGATGGGCGGTCAGATCTGCGGTTATGCGAATTTGAGAATCATTGCCGGGGAAGGTGAAATCGAAAGGATTGCCGTGGACAGCCGGTTCCGGAGACAGGGAATCGGCAGGAAACTGATGGATAAGATGGAAAAATCTGCCGCTGCGGAAGGGGTGACGGATATGACTCTGGAGGTGCGCGAGAGCAACATGGCGGCCCGGAAACTGTATGAATCCTTTGGATTTGCGGAGGAAGGCCGGAGAAAAGGATATTATCACAATCCTTTGGAGGACGCGGTCATCATGTGGCTGCGGAGGGCATGAAACATTTACCACTTAAAATTCGACAGGAAACGATTTATAATGTAAGGGTATCTGTGAGGGGCAGATATCCTTTTCTTTATGACGCAGGCGGGATCTTGAGGTTTGAGCAGCCAAGACCGGCCGCCGCGCGGCGGCTTTGTCGGCCGTGTCGCGGCATATTAAAGGAAAAGAGGAAATCTGTCCACGGGGAACAAGGATAAAAGAAAGGTGAGAATAAGATGAGGAAGTACACATGTAATGGGGAATTAGAGACTGTAATTTGTAACGGCTGCGGCAAGAAGCTGATCGTGAAGGACGGAATCCTTCGGGAGGGAGCCCTTCGCCTTGATCATGCCTGGGATTTTTTCTCGGAGAAGGATGGAGAAGTTCATCATATGGATCTGTGTGAGGACTGCTATGATCAGATTGTCCGCAATCTGCGGATTCCCGTGGAAATTGAAGAAAGTACGGAGCTTCTGTGATAGGGATTGTAATAAAAAGCATATTTTTAGTAAGATAAAGTAGTGTTTTCGCCTGCGTTTCTGTGTTAAGATAAATGCAGGTTCGGAGAGGAAAACTGTTTGCGGTACTGAAGAGGCGTAAGATGTTCCCGGTCCTTGAAAATTTTGATGAAATTGTTGACATTGATATAGCCTACGCGGCTGGCGATTTCATCAATCGGCAGGTCGGTGGTGATAAGCAGTTTTTTGGATTCCGTGATGCGAAAGAGAAGCAGGTATTCTTTGAATGTAATGCCGGTAACATCTTTGAAGGCCAGAGACAGAGCATGGCTGCTGATGAAAGCAGCTCTGGCCGCTTCCTGAATCGTGAGTTTCCGGTTAAAATGTTCGCTGATATAGTGTTGGGCGTTCAGCACGGATGAAGCGATTCCGCCAGGCGTCCGGATAGGAAAATATTCCGGGCAGGTCCGGTACAGGTCGATTAGAATTGCTGTGACCAGTCCGGCACTGCGGGCGGTAAAGAACTGCTTCTGCGCCTGATATTCCTGCTCCAGTGCAGCAAAATGGGGAAGCAGAGTCTCGTAAACGGAATCCTCCAGGGTGATTACGTGGCAGAAATCCCGGGGATGCTGGATAAAGATGGAAATCAACTCAGGCTCCTTTATTGTGGACATGATCAGTTCGCTGGATATGGAAGTGACATACCTGGTGTAGGGCATTTCGTCAATGATGAAGCGGTGAGCCTCCAGGCGGCTGATGAAGATCAGGGATTTGGTCTTCAAGGCATAGGTTTTTTGATTGATGATTAGTCTGGCTCTGCCGCCGGTGACGAGAATCATCTGATATTCGAAGTGAGCGGTAGGGGCGACATGAGCGGATTCCGTAGTGCTGGAGAAAAAACAGCTGACAGCAGGAATATGAGTGCAGAGCATGGCTTCTCCTTTCTAAGAGACGGGTGAAAAAATTACCGCCATTTTCCTCATGCGAACGTAAAATCAATGATTAGGTATTTGTATTATATACAAAATAAATACCAGAGTCAAATCATAAAGGAAGGCGGGGACACTATGGTACACGAGAAATTTCATTACAAGAGTGTAGAGGAAATTCAGGCGAAAGCTGCGGAGTTGGGAGTACATATTCCTTTTGGAAAGGATACGGCTGTGCTGGCACAGCCGCTGAAGGCGGGAAGCGTAACCCTGGCTAACCGGATGGGTATTGCGCCTATGGAGGGAGCGGATTCCCTTCCGGATGGTTCCCCATCGGAGTTGACCACCCGGCGGTATGTAAGAGAGGCCGTAGGGGAAAGCGCGGTCATCTGGTTTGAGGCCATTGCCATCGTTCCGGAAGGACGGTCCAGCGCCCATCAGCTGATGCTGACAGAGGAGAACCTGGAAGCCTATAAGGTATTTACGGCAGCCATCAAGGAAGCAGGCCGAAAGGCCAACGGCTTTGAGCCATACCTGATTATGCAGGCTAACCACAGCGGAAGGTATTCCAATCCAGGCGGAAGGCCTGCCCCTATGATAGCGTACCGCCATCCGGAATATGAGAAGCTGCGTCCGGCGGATGATTCCTGCATTGTCAGCGATGATTATCTGAAGTCGCTGGAAGAAAAGTTTGGTCAGGCGGCCCGTCTGGCCAGGGAGGCAGGGTTTGATGCCATTGATATTAAGTCCTGCCATGGATATCTCCTGGCGGAATTGTCGTCTGCGTATAATCGGCCGGGACTTTACGGTGGGAGCTACGAGAACCGGACCCGTCTTCTGAAAAATGGAATTCTTGCAGCAAAAGTCTGGGAGGACGATACATTTCAGGTGACCGCCCGGATTGGAATTTTTGACGGTTACGCCTGGCCTTACGGTTTCGGCGTAAGCAGCAGCACACCTTTTGCATCCGGCAGGTTTGGTGCCAGGGGCGAGGGAGCAAAGCCGGAT
>CANQBN010000005.1 GCA_947588855.1 uncultured Lachnospiraceae bacterium | reverse complement strand
GCCGCGGCAGTGGTCTCGGCGGAACCGCCGGCGCTGCCGGAATCATTTCCGCCGCCGCATCCTGCAAGTGTAACCATGGATGCAGCCAGAACAAGAGCAAATACTTTTTTCATGTTCTTTTTCATAAATTTCCTCCTCGCTTTACGTTCTTGCTTTTGTTGTCTTTCCTGTAACAGACAAGTGTTCGTATGGGAAAGACAAACATATTAACTTTTACATTGTAGCACTTTAGTGTACTATCTGTCAATGAACAAATTTGTATAATTATATAGGTGAATTGACAGATATATTAGGACGATTTTTTGTGATTTACAAGAATCACCATTAATGATATACTTAGTCACGATAAAATCCGAAGAAAAAGAGGCGGCTTATTATGATCCCCCAGATTGGAATTACGACGGTTAATTTTAAGAGACCCAACGGAAACGGCGTGACCCATGTGATCAACGATACGTACGTTGACGCGATTATAAAGACGGGAGGACTTCCCGCTCTGATTCCTGTCACTGACGATGAGACCTTGCTGGACGCGTATGTGGAGAAAATGGACGGTTTCCTCTTCTCCGGCGGAGTAGACATATCTCCAAGCTTTTACGGAGAGAATCCCCACAGGCTTCTGAGCGATACCAGCCTGGTGCTGGACCGGTGCCAGATTCCTCTTATGCGGAAAGTAATCGCTGCAAAAAAGCCGTTCCTGGCGATCTGCCGGGGACATCAGGTGCTGAATGTGGCCTGCGGCGGCACTTTGTACCAGGACGTAACTCTTTGCGGGGACGTGATGAAGCACTTTCAGGCGACTGACAGCGGCGATTACAGCCATCTGGTGCATATTGAAAAAGAAAGCCGCATTCATGAGATGTTCGGAGATACGGCGTGGACCAACAGCTTTCATCATCAGAGCGTGAAGGAGTTGGGCAGAGGGCTTGTGATTACAGCTCATGCGGAGGACGGCATCGTGGAGGGCGTGGAGCTTGAGGATTATCCTTACGGCCTTGGCGTCCAGTGGCATCCGGAGGCCATGTTTGCGGTGGAGGACAGTATGCGTCCTTTGTTTGCGGGGCTGATTGAAGCCTGCCAGAAGGAAAGCTGATATCTGCCGAATATAGTAAGGCATTAAGAAATGAGAGTAACAGATTAGCAGATGACGCGGCAGCAGGCAGCCGCCTGGCCAGAAAGATACTGACCGGGCGGCCGTTTTGTTACGTCAGTATGCAAACAAAGCGCCAGTGACGCTTTGTTTGTATAATATGCGCTCTTATGACGGCTCTGTAGTATGCCTTGTGATGCTGCCGTATTTCTCACGGTTCTTCATGAGATGATTTGGCATCAGGCAATCCGGCGCACGGTAACTGCCGTGTTGGTGAAGGTAGTGTCGGCGCTGTTGGGCACCAGAGTAATGGCAGCGGTGCCGTCGGGTACTGTTACGATGGTAGTGGCTGCCAGTGCTGCCGTATCGGCGGCAGTGGATACGGTGCTGCTGACAGTAGTGCCGGGGATGGCGGCGCCGCCGCTGGCAAGATAAGCGCTTACAGTGCCGGGAACCGTTCCGGTAGGAATGGAAGCCGTGGTATTGTAGGAAATCTCGTAGGTGCCCGGCTCTGTCAGTGTAATTTCAGAACTTCCCGGGGTGTGAGTGACGGCTGTACCTGTGGAGGCTTGATTGGCGGTCAGGGCAAGGGCGGTTCCGTTGGTTCCCGGTGTGGCCGCCGCATTGACTGCTGTCAGGGCGTTGGGTTCCGGGGCAGCAGGCAGTGTGAAAGTGAGGGTTACATTGCTTCCGGTGCCGGAAGAGGCGACGGAAGGCGCGGAGCCGGCAGGTCCCACAACCACCGGATTGACTGTGATGGTCGCAGGCGTTCCGGCCGGCCCCATCGGTCCCTGAGGTCCGGTAACACCCTGAGGTCCGGTAACACCCTGCGGTCCAACAGGCCCTTGAGGCCCGGTTGCGCCCTGGGGGCCAACGGGTCCCTGAGGTCCGGTTGCACCTGCGATTCCCTGCGCCCCGGCAGCACCCTGCGGTCCCGCAGGTCCGGTGGGCCCGATAGGACCGGCAGGTCCCTGCGGTCCGACTGCGCCGACCGCTCCGGCTGTGCCTTGCGGTCCCTGTGCTCCCTGGGGGCCCTGAGGTCCTGTAGGTCCGGCGGGGATGGTGAAGTTCAAGATGGCCGCCTGTGCGGTGCCTACGTTAGTGACGGCTGCATCAGTTCCGGGAGCGCCGGTAATCACGGTGCCGGCCGTTACGATGGCAGCAGGCCCCGTTACTCCGGCAGGACCGGCAGGTCCTTGAGGACCGGCGGCTCCGGTTGCTCCGGGAAGTCCCTGAGGTCCCTGCGGTCCCTGCAGTCCCTGCGGTCCTTGCGGACCCATTGGCCCCTGAGGTCCTGTAGGTCCTGTTGATCCGGCCGGTCCCTGATTCTCTGAAGGAACAGGTACTCCCGGAGATATCGGTCTTTGAGGTCCGTGGCAGCAGCCGGGAGGATTGGGCGGCGGGCAGCAATTCATAGAACAGCCGGCGCCGTTTTCGTAACAGTTGTCTATGGGCCCCATGTTATTACAACCAAAATTTGGATTAAAGAACATATGATTACTCCTGTTTTCTCAGCGTTCTAGTGTATCATATGTCCGGGGTACAGGTTTGGTTCGTCCCCTTTCCGGCCTCCTCCGGTTTATACAGATACTTATAGCATATTGCCAGGTTGGCTTTCGGCAGGGAGTCGTAGCAGTCCCACCGGACGAATGCGCCCTTCCGGTCAGGCGGTTCGGTCCGGAGAGCGGTTTCATACCAGAAGGCGGCCGTTTTATACTGACCGGATTCCAGAAAATGCCGTCCGATTTCGCAGCAGATCTCTCCTCTTGGGGAATCCAATTGAAAACTGTGAAACAGGGTGGTCAGCTTCTGCTGATGAAGTCCAAGGTTCCGGTAACATTCCGCCAGATTCAGGCAGGCCTCGATCTGATTTTCCGTCCAGCCGTCGCCCTGCAGGAATTGAACGAAGGCGTTGGCAGATTCCTGCCATCGTTTGTGAAAATATAATTCTCTGGCATAGTAAAATTGTCCCCGCTCGTTGAGATGACCGCCTTGGGTCAGTATTTTTTCGTAGATACGGAGATTCCGGTCCGGATCGCCGGAACCTGTTTTCCGGTGGCAGACGGTAATATCAGAATAGAGAATGTTTCCCCGGGGAGCAATGACTTCATGGACGGGTCCTTCCCAGAGGAATCTCCGGCTGTTGCGGATCAGGCGCTCCCTGTAATAAGAAAAAAGCGGCCGGCCGTTTGGGTCTTCCGCTATGGTATAGTTCATCATTACAATATCTGTGGATGGATCCAGGGTCTCCTTTAACAGCCGCAGTTTTTGAGCGTTCTCTTCCGTCACTACATCATCTGCGTCCAGCCACATGCAGTAATCCATAGACGCCCTGGAAAAAGATTCGTTCCGTGCGGCGGCAAAATCATCGCTCCACGGGAATTCATATATTTGTTTTGTGTACTGCCTGGCGATTTCCATGGTCCGGTCTTCGGAACCGGTATCGATGATAATAATTTCATCGGCATAGATCCCGGCCGTTTTCAGGCAGCGGGCCAGTACGGTTTCTTCATTCTTTACGATCATACATAAGCTGACAGTAACCAAAGTATCCTCCTCCTGCCGGAATCATCTGCCGGTACCGGTTTCGCGTGGCGCGAAAGGCGGTATGTCTATGCAGGGATTCGCAGTGTCAGTTTATATTATGAAAGAAACACGGGGAAAGAGCTTTTTTTATTCATCGAATTCCGCAATTACGTAGTATCCCCGGGAATTTTCCTTGATATCACGGACGATTCCCTTCGTAGATTTCAGTCTGTCCCGGCCCTTATAGCACGCGGACATGGCGACAGCCGGCTCTATGATGTAGCTGGTTCCGCTCAGGGCCTCGTGGGCAGTAATCTCCACCTCCTGTCCAATCTTTACCAATCCCTGACGCTCCATTTTAAATTCAATCTGTCTCATAATGAATCCTTTCCTGATCTCTTCCAACGCCGGCGTATGCGGTGCCGGTTTTCTGCGCGCTGGCGCTGCGGTCTTGTCCTGATCTCATCATTATAAAAAACAGGCGGCTGTTTGTAAAGAATTTTGACGGGATTGAGAAATTATGATAAGATGTTGGTAAACCGTCCGAATGGCGGAAAAGCAGAGATTCAGGCGGAAGAAAACCGGCGTTTCAAGAGGCGGGCAGGCGGGCCGTGAAAATGAAGAATGAGAAGAATCCCAGACTTTACGATACGTTAATTTCATATTGTCAATCAGATACATATCCGTTTCATATGCCGGGCCACAAACGGCAGCTGAAGGATGGTCCGGCGGCCGGATTTCCCAATCCGTATGCTGTGGATATCACGGAGATAGAAGGGTTTGACAACCTGCATCATCCGGAAGGGATTGTGCGGGAGTCCATGGACTGGGCGGCTGGAGTTTATGGAGCGGACCGGACTTATTACCTGGTTAATGGGAGCACCTGCGGCGTTCTGGCGGCTATCTGCGCCGCGTCAGACTGGAGACCTGAGAAGAGACTCCTCATAGCCCGCAACAGTCATAAGTCCGCCTATCATGCGGTGGAGCTTCTTGGAATCGGGGCCGGGTACATTTATCCACAGATCCTTGAAGAAACCGGCCTGCAGGGTGGATTACTGCCGGAAGAGATCGATGAAATGTTGACAACCGGGGAGTTTGAAGCGGTCTTCATTACTTCGCCTACTTATGACGGTATCGTATCGGACGTCCGCGGAATCGCGGATATCTGTCATCGGCATAATCTGCCTTTGATCGTAGATGAGGCTCATGGAGCACATTTCTCTTTTGGAAGGGAATTTCCGGCGTCTGCTCTTGAACTGGGGGCGGATGTGGTGATTCAGAGTCTTCATAAGACGCTTCCGGCATTCACTCAGACGGCGGTGCTCCATCTGCGGAAGGGAAGAGTGGAGCAGGAGAGACTGGAGCACTATCTGCAGATGTTCCAGAGCAGCAGTCCGTCCTATGTATTCATGGCGGGGATTGAGCAGTGTATTCGGTATATGGACGGGCCTGGCCGCGAGAAGATGGAAGCGTTTACCGGACGTCTTAATGGATTGAGAAAAAATCTGACTGGAATGAGACATCTTCGGCTGTTGGATGAAGATGCGGCCGGTCAGGCGGGCATATATGCGCTGGACTTGTCGAAACTTATCATATCCGTTGGCGACAGCGGCCTTGATGGAGAAGAATTGATGGGGCTTCTGAGGAACCGGTATCATCTGGAGATGGAGATGTGCGGTCCCGGTTATGTGACGGCCATTGCCACGCTGATGGATACAGAGGAGGGCCTGAAGCGGCTGGAACAGGCGCTTCAGGAAATTGACAAGACGATGGGAGGCGGAAGATACAGGCGTGTGAGCAGGGAGCCGATCCAGACCGGCGGCCCCGGAAGTGTGATGACAATCCGTGACGCGGTTGGAAGCGTTGTCCGGAGGGTCAGGTTGGAGGAAAGCGTCGGCTGCGTGTCAGCAGAGTACGTCTATCTGTATCCGCCGGGGCTTCCCATTATAGTGCCCGGAGAAAGATTAAATGAAGAGATTATCCGAAAGATACGCGAATACCGGAATCTGGACCTGCCGGTCCAGGGGCTGAAAGATTACAGTACGGAATACATTCATGTGGCGGTTCTGAGGACAGGGCAGCGGCAGCCGGGCAGAGAGACATGACTTTAAGGGATAAAAGGAGATATGATTATGGGTAAGGTAATTGTCATTGAAGGCAGCGACGGCAGCGGCAAGGCCACTCAGACAAGGTTTTTATACGAATATCTGAAAGGACAGGGAAAGAAGGTCCGAATGGTAACCTACCCGAATTATGACAGTCCTTCTTCCACTCTGGTGAAGATGTATCTGGGCAGCGAATTTGGCACGGACGCCTATGCAGTCAACGCCTATGTGACTTCGGCTTTCTATGCGGTGGATCGTTTCGCTTCTTATTTAAAAGATTGGAAAGCATTTTATGAAAACGGGGAAGATTCTATCATTATCTGTGACCGATATGTGACCAGCAACATGCTGCATCAGGCTTCCAAGTTGGATTCTCTGGAAGAGAAGATGGCGTTTCTGGACTGGGAATATGATTTTGAATATGTGAAGGGCGGGCTGCCCGTGCCGGATCATGTGTTTTTTCTGGATGTGAAACCGGAGGTGTCTCTGAGACTTATGAAAGACCGGGAGAACAAGATAACACATCAGGCGGCCAAGGATATTCATGAAGCAAATCCGGATTTTCTGGTCAGATCTTACAATAACAGCCTGATTCTGGTGGAGAAATACGGATGGGATCGGATCGCGTGCTGCGACGGGGAAGGAAATATAAAGCCGGCTGATGAGATTCATAAGCTGATCAGGGAAAGGCTTCATCCTTCGATTTTGTGAGATATTTCTGGATAAAAGAAACGCTATACACATTCTTTGATTTGTGTTATACTTTTGAGGGAGGAGGCTGGGACATGCCGGGATTTGATGACATTTTAGGACATGATGCGGTTAAGCGGCATTTTCAGAAAGCCATACAGGTCCGCAAGGTATCTCACGCCTATATTCTGGCAGGTGAGGCCGGTATGGGGAAAAAATCCCTGGCCAACGCCTTTGCGTTAACACTTCTCTGTGAGAATGATCAGAACCGGCCCTGTATGAAGTGTCATTCCTGCCGGCAGGTACTCTCTGGCAATCATCCGGATCTCATCCGGGTATCTCATGAAAAGCCGCAGTCCATTGGCGTGGAGGATATCCGGGACCAGATTAACGATACGGTCATGATTCGTCCTTATAACGGCAGCTACAAGATATATATAGTGGACGAAGCTGAGAAAATGACGGTTCAGGCGCAGAACGCTCTGCTTAAGACCATAGAAGAACCTCCCGGTTACGCGATTATTCTTCTGCTGACCGCTAACGCGGATGCGCTTCTGCCAACGATTCTGTCCCGCTGTGTTCAGTTGAAGCTGCAACCTCTGCGGGATTCTGAAGTCCGGGACTATCTGACTGAAATCAGGGGAGTGTCTGAAGCCGATGCCAGGCTGTATACTGCTTTTGCCAGAGGGAATCTTGGAAAGGCTGTCCGACTGGCGGAATCCGATGATTTCCGTTACTTGTATGATGAACTTGTCTATTTGCTCAAGAACGTAAAAAACCTGGATCTGTCTGAGATGATGGAGAAAATCAGACAGTGGAAGGATGAAGAACTGGATATTGACGAGTGCCTGGATTTTATACAGATGTGGTATCGGGACGCACTGGTGTTTAAGACTTCTGAAGAGACTGAGCTTTTGTTTTTTAGGAAAGAATCAGAATTTATTGAGCAGCTGAGCCGGGAGACAGGCTACGGCGGCTTTGAGAAGATTCTCGAGGCGATTGACCGGACGAAACTTCGCCTGACGGCCAATGTAAATATGGAGCTTGCCATGGAGCTCTTGCTTCTGGTGATAAAGGAGAATTAAGATGACGACAGTAATTGGAGTGAGATTTCGCAATGTGGGAAAGATATATTACTTTGCCCCGGGAACATACGATATAAAAGTGGGCCAGCATGTGATTGTAGAGACGGCGCGGGGAATAGAATATGGCTATGTGGTGCTGGGCAATAGGGAAGTGGAAGACGACAAGGTGATACAGCCGCTGAAGCCGGTCATTCGCCTGGCCTCGGATGATGACGACGCCAGGGAGGCCGAGAATAAGAGAAAGGAAAAAGAGGCGTTTAAGATCTGCCTTGAGAAAATCAAAAAGCACGGACTGGAGATGAAACTGATCGACGTGGAATACACGTTCGACAACAATAAGATACTGTTTTATTTTACCGCTGACGGAAGAATCGATTTCCGCGAGCTGGTGAAGGATCTGGCATCTGTTTTTAAGACGAGGATCGAACTACGCCAGGTAGGAGTTCGGGATGAGACCAAGATTGTCGGCGGCGTGGGTATCTGCGGCAGACCGCTGTGCTGTCACACGTATTTGTCCGAATTCATACCGGTATCTATTAAGATGGCAAAAGAGCAGAATCTGTCTTTAAATCCCACAAAGATTTCCGGCGTATGCGGCAGACTTATGTGCTGTCTCAAGAATGAAGAGGAAACTTATGAATATCTGAACAGCAAACTGCCGGCTGTGGGCGATTATGTAACGACGGACGACGGTTTGCGGGGAGAGGTTCACAGCGTTAATGTACTGCGTCAGTTAGTGAAGGTGCTGGTGACAGTCGATAACGATGAGAAAGAGATTGTAGAATATCGGACGGATCAGCTGCATTTTAAACCGCGGAAGAAAAAGGACAAAGGGCATGCTCAGAATCCGCCTCAGGAGGAGGAACTTAAGCGTCTGGAGGCTTATGACCGTTCGGAGAGGGAAACGGCGTTAGATGATGATTGAATTGCGGGAGAATGAACGGTTTGATGATCTGCAGCGGGGTGGTTACAAGATTATTCAGAACAGCCGGAAATTCTGCTTTGGAATGGATGCGGTGCTGTTGTCCGGTTTCACCTGCGTAAAATCCGGGGAGAATGTTCTGGATCTGGGGACCGGAACGGGAATTATTCCGATTCTTTTAAAAGCAAAAACGGAAGGCAGACATTTCACAGGATTGGAGATTCAGCCGGATATGGTAGATATGGCCAGGCGGAGTGTTGTCTGCAACCATTTGGAAGATGAGATTTCCATTGTGCAGGGAGATATTAAGGAGGCCGGCCGGCTGTTTGGTCTGGCTTCCTTTGACGTTGTTACTTCCAATCCCCCTTATATGGAAAATGGAGGCGGTCTGACTAATCCGGATCTGCCCAAGGCAATTGCCCGGCATGAAGTGCTGTGCACGCTGGAGGACGTGATTCGCGAGACAGCTAAAATCCTGAGGCCCGGAGGCAGGTTCTATATGGTGCATCGCCCGGTTCGGCTGACAGAGATTATCGTCACTCTGAAAAAATACCGTCTTGAACCGAAACGGATGAAAATGGTTCATCCCCTGCTGGACAGAGAAGCAAATATGGTGCTTATAGAAGCTGTGAGAGGCGGTAATCCGCAGCTGATTACGGAGGCTCCGGTGATTGTATTCAGAGAACCGGGAGTTTACTCGGATGAGATCCGGGAAAAATATGGTTATTAAAGTTATACGTTGTAAGACGAGGTGACAAAAATGGAAGGCAAATTATATCTCTGCGCTACGCCGATAGGCAATCTGGAAGATATTACGCTGAGAGTTCTGAATACTCTGAAAGAAGTGGATTTGATTGCCGCGGAGGATACCCGCCACAGTATTAAGCTTCTGAACCATTTTCACATCGACACGCCGATGACCAGCTATCATGAATTTAATAAGATTGAGAAGGCCAGATACCTGGTGGAGCAATTGAAGCAGGGCGTAAATGTGGCTCTGGTGACGGATGCCGGCACGCCCGGTATCTCCGATCCGGGAGAAGAACTGGTGAAGCAGTGCTATGAATCGGGGATATCGGTCACTTCCCTGCCGGGGCCGGCTGCCTGTGTAACGGCGCTGACGCTTTCCGGTCTGAGTACGCGCAGATTTTGCTTTGAAGCGTTTCTGCCTGCCGATAAGAAAGAACGGCAATGGATTTTGGAAGAGCTGAGAGAGGAGACGCGTACCATTATAATATATGAGGCTCCCCATCGGCTTCGGAAAACTCTGTCGGAACTTCTGTCGGCGCTTGGGGACCGGAATATGACATTATGCCGGGAACTGACAAAAAAATATGAAGAGGCATGGCAGACGACCCTTGAACAGGCGGTGAGCCGGTATGAAGAGGAGGAACCGAAGGGAGAATGCGTTATTGTCCTGGAGGGCAGGAGCAGAGAGTCCAAGTTGGAGGAACTGGCCCGATCATGGCAGGAGATGACGATAGAAGAGCATATGGCTTATTATGAAAAACAGGGGGTTTTGAATAAAGAGGCCATGCGCATGGTGGCGAAGGACCGGGGTATCAGCCGCCGTGATGTATATCAGTACCTGAATGGAAATGAACTATAGAATTATGAAAAAACGTTTTTTGATCAAAGTGTTGTTCTTGTTTTGTGCAGTTCTTTTCCTGCTTTCTGCAGGAACGCTGATTTCCTATTGGCGTGCTTACCGGGAAGGCAAAGAAGAATATGAAGCGCTTGTCCGCGATACTGTTTGTGTGAGACAGGATATTTTCAAAGAAGGGGCGCAGCGGACGGATACAGAACCCGGCGGGCAGGAGTCGTCTGACTCGAACGGGCTTTTTCCGCCAGCGCTTTCCATAGATTTCGATGCTCTGTCTGAAGTTAACGATGATGTTGTGGCCTGGATCGATTTCCCAGGTCAGGAGATCAGTTATCCCGTGGTACAGGGGGATGATAATGATTACTACCTTAATCATACGTTCGGTAATACCCGCAATATAGCCGGAAGCATTTTTCAGGACGCCAGAAACAAAGGTATGATGACGGATGAAAATACGATTATATATGGTCATAATATGAAGAATGGGACCATGTTCGGCCTGCTGAAGAAGTACCGTGAGAAAACATATCTGGATCGTTTCCCGTATTTTGACATATATACTCCGGACGGCGTGTATCGGTGCCGGATCTTTGCTGCCGGAAACGTGGCGGCCAGGGAAGAATATTATCCGGCGGCATTTTCGGATGAGAATGAGAGAAGGCAGTATCTTGAACGGATGAAGAGCTTTTCCTGGTATGAGATCCCTGCCGTGGAACATGCGGAGAAAGCGCCGTTGGTTCTGTTGTCTACCTGTACGGGTGCCGATCACAATAATCGTTTTGTTCTGGCGGGGCAGGCTGTACGGTTCTACAGGAACGAGTGAAAATTCCGGCATAGACGAAATCCTTTCCTTGTGATATAATGTAATGACGAGGAGAAAAATTATGGATGAGAAAAGGAATGTGAGAGGGCAGTTGGGGCTCTATCTTCAGTGGCCGCTTTTTCTGGGGGCCCTGGTAATTCTCATGAATGTGGTTGTCGGCGCCATTGATACAGGTGCCGGCCTTGCCATGTGCGGATTTACAATAGTGTATCTGATTATATCTATTGTGCTGTATGTGTACAGGCGGAAGAAGCTGATGGCCGGATTGGTGGAGTTTTCCGCGGATTACGCCTGGGTTCAGAAGAATCTGCTGGAAAAACTGGACGTACCTTACTTAGTCGCGGATGAGAACGGACGTTTTCTCTGGATGAACGAGCAGTTTACAGAGATAGCCAGGAAAAATAAGATGAAGAACGGCACTCTCATGGCGATGTTTCCGGACGTGACAAAAGAGACGCTTAAGGATTTCTCAGAGAACGTCAGCATTCATACGGTGCTGGGAGACAGAAACTACCGTATGGATATTAAACCTCTGCGCCTGGGAGCGTATGATGAGGAGCTGGGACTGCTGGAACACAATCAGGACGCTCAGGATCTGCTGGCTGTATATCTGTTTGACGAGACGGAGATTCTTCGGTATCAGCAGGAGATCTTTGATCAGCGCATGGTGGCCGGACTTATCTATCTGGACAACTATGACGAGGCGCTGGAGAGTGTGGAGGAGGTGCGAAGGTCTCTTTTGATGGCTCTTATTGACCGGCGGATTAACAAGTATGTCAATAACCTGAACGGCGTAGTGAAGAAGATGGAAAAGGATAAATATTTCTTTGTCATCAAGCAGCACTACGTGCCGGAGCTCAGAGAACAGAGATTTCCTATTCTGGATGATGTGAAGGCAGTCAATATCGGCAATGAGATGGCGGTGACGCTGAGCATCGGACTTGGAATGGGCGGAGAAAGTTATGGGCAGAATTACGAATTTGCCCGTATGGCGATAGATATGGCGCTGGGCCGCGGCGGCGATCAGGCAGTCATTAAGAGCAATGAAAAGACGGAATATTTTGGCGGAAAGTCCCAGCAGAAGGAAAAGACCACCAGAGTGAAGGCGAGAGTGAAAGCACATGCCCTTCGGGAGCTGATAAGCACCAAAGAGAAGATCCTGATTATGGGGCACAGACTGGGAGATATTGATTCCTTTGGCGCTTCGGTAGGCATATACCGAATCGCGGCGGCTCTGGATAAAAAGGCTCATATTGTGATCAATGATATTACATCGTCGGTCCGTCCTATGATTGATCGCTTTACGGAAAGCTCTGGTTATCCTGCGGACATGTTTTTGAGCGGTGACCAGGCGGTTGAGGCGGTTGATTCGTCTACAATGCTTGTAGTGGTAGATGTGAACCGGCCCAGTATTACAGAAGCGCCCTCCCTGCTTCGTATGATAAAAACCATTGTGGTTCTGGATCACCACCGGCAGGGCAGCGAAATTATTGATAATGCGGTTCTTTCGTATGTAGAGCCGTATGCATCTTCTACCTGCGAGATGGTTGCGGAAGTGCTTCAGTATATTGCGGACGGTATTAAGATGAAGCCTCAGGAGGCGGATTCTTTGTATGCAGGTATTGTAATTGACACCAATTATTTCAATAACCAGACGGGAGTCCGGACTTTTGAAGCAGCGGCGTTCCTGCGGAGAAGCGGCGCGGATGTGACGCGTGTCCGCAAGCTGTTCCGGGATGAGATGATTAACTACAAAGCCAGAGCGCAGGCGGTCAGCCAGGCGGAGGTTTTTGAAGGCGCGTTTGCCATAAGCGAATGCCCGTCGGAAGGAATTGAGAATCCTACGATCGTGGCGGCCCAGGCTGCCAATGAGCTGCTGAGCATCCGCGGAATTAAGGGTTCCGTGGTATTGTCCCAGTATAACGGAGTTATTTATCTGAGCGCCCGCTCGATCGATGAAGTGAATGTTCAGGTAATGATGGAGAGGCTGGGCGGCGGCGGCCACCGTTCTATAGCTGGAGCACAGCTTACGGATACGACCATGGCAGAAGCCAAAGAGCGGCTTAAGGCTGTGATCAAAGAGATGATAGACAATGGAGAAGTGCAGTAGTCAGGAGGAATCAGAATGGATGTTGTATTGTTGGAAGATGTAAAGGCATTGGGAAAAAAGGGGCAGGTCGTGAAGGTCAGCGACGGTTACGCGAGAAATTATATTCTGCCCAAAAAGTTAGGCGTGGAGGCAACTCCAAAGAATCTGAATGAACTGAAACTGCAGAAAGCGAATGCCGAAAAGGTGGCTCTTCAGCAGCTGCAGGCGGCCAGGGAACTGGGTGAAAAGCTGTCTCAGTCTTCGGTAACTCTGGCTATCAGAGCCGGGGAAAACGGCAAGGCTTTTGGCTCTGTTTCCGGCAAGGAGATTGCCAGGGCTGTGGAGGAGCAGATCGGTGTGGAGCTTGATAAGAAGAAGCTGGTGCTTCCGGAACCCATTAAGACATTGGGCGTTCATCAGGTGCCTGTAAAGCTCCATAAAGATGTAACAGCTCAGCTGACTGTAAAGGTTGAGGCAGAATAATACCGGAATGGAGAGAATGCAATGGCCATGGACGATGCTTTAATTAAACGGGTGCTTCCCCATAGCATTGAGGCTGAGCAGTCAGTCATTGGTTCCATGCTGATGGACAGAGAAGCGATTCTTTCAGCGATGGAGATTGTGACGGCGGACGATTTTTATCAGCATCAGTACGGTGTCATGTATGAGTCCATGGTGGAGCTTTTTAATGAAGGCAAACCGGTAGATCTTGTGACGCTTCAGAACAGGCTGAGGGAGAAAGACGTGCCTCCTGAGGTGTCCAGTCTGGAATTTGTCAGAGATATTGTCACCACGGTTCCCACATCGGCTAATGTGCGCTCCTATGCCGTTATTGTTCACGAGAAAGCGATTTTGCGCCGGCTGATCCGGCTGGTTGAGGATATTTCCAATAACTGTTATCTGGGAAGAGATTCCCTGGAGAATATTCTGGCAGATACGGAGAAGCGTGTTTTCGATCTTCTGCAGAGCCGGGATTCAAGAGAACTGGTTCCGATTCGCCAGGTGGTTCTTGATGTTCTGGACAAGGTGGAGGCCGCGTCAAAGACTAAGGAAACCGTGACGGGGGTTCCTACGGGGTTTGTTGACCTGGATTACATGACAGCAGGGTTTCAGCCGTCGGATCTAATTTTGCTGGCAGCCAGGCCGTCTATGGGAAAGACGGCGTTTGTGTTGAATATTGTAGACCATGCGGCGGTTCGAAAAAATATTCCCTGCCTGATATTCAGTCTGGAGATGTCCAAGGAACAGCTGGTCAACCGTATTCTTTCCGCTGAGTCTGGCGTGGATACTCAGAAGCTGCGCACGGGCAATCTGAATGATGCAGACTGGGATTCCATAGTGGAGGCTGTGGGAAGAATCGGCGGTTCCAATATGGTGATTGATGATACGCCGGGAATAACCGTCGCCGAAATCCGCTCAAAATGCCGCAAGATGAAACTGGAAAGAGGACTTGGCATGGTTATTATCGATTATCTGCAGTTGATGAGCGGCAGTGGACGCAACAATGAAAACCGGCAGCAGGAGATTTCTGAGATTTCCAGGTCTCTGAAGGCGCTTGCCAGAGAGATACAGGCGCCTGTAGTTGCGCTTTCACAGCTGAGCCGCGCATGCGAGACGAGGGCGGATCATAGGCCCATGCTTTCGGATCTCCGCGAATCAGGGGCCATCGAGCAGGATGCGGATGTGGTCATGTTCCTTTACAGGGACGACTATTATAATAAGGATTCTGAGGCAAAGGATACGGCGGAGGTTATTGTCGCCAAACAGCGTAACGGCCCGATCGGGACGGTAAATCTTGTTTGGATTCCGCATCTTACAAAATATGCTAATGCCGCCAGGCAGCCGGGACGATGATGTCCCGGCTGTTTTAAGATGCATATGATTAAAAGTGTCAGTCATAATATCGTTTCTCAAGGCATATATATGGTAACAAGGTATGAAATTAACGGACCAAAGGAGAGAGCAGGATGGCTGAAGCGCGTTATTTGATATCGGATGCCGCTAAGCAGGTGGATGTGGAGACCCATGTTCTTCGATACTGGGAGGACGAGCTGGAACTTGCCATCCCACGTAACGATATGGGTCACAGATATTATACGGACATGCATATCCGCTTGTTCTGCCAGATAAGAGATTTAAAAAACAGAGGATACCAGCTGAAGGCAATCAAAAACGCTTTGAATAAAATGACAGGTGCGATGGAAAACATCGTAATCACCGAGGATCTTATGGAGGAAGACATGAAAGCTGCCTGGAAGGAAACTCAACAGAATCTGAAGACAAAAGAAAATAATGGCAATGAGGCAAAAGAATGGAACAGGGAGACGAACGAAAATCAGAAACAGTCTGTCGGGTCTGAAAATGCGGAAACGGCAGCTTCCGGTGATGAATCAAACGGTGATTTCAGCCTGGCCGAGACGGATTCTGCCAGACTTCAGAATGCTGAAGAGAAAATGATTCGTTTTCAGGAAATTATGAACCATATTATCGGACAGGCTGTGGAGGCAAATATGGCCAGGATCAGCCAGGAGATAACGGAAGATGTCAGCGACGCGGTCAGCGAAAATGTAACTGACCGGGTTATGAAAGAAGTCGAATATCTCCTGCGGGTCAGTGATGAAAAAGAAGAAGAGCGGTTCAAGCAGCTGGATGAGACGATACGGGCCTATCAGAACAAAGGAAAAGGCCGTGCGGAAGCCGCGGCCACGAAAGTTCCTTTTTTCAGAAAAAAGCGTTTTGGAAAAAGCGGTAAAAAGTTATTTTGAGCGGCAGGCAGCTACGAAAGCTTTGAATATGGCGGCGGCAGTGGGATCATTTTTCCACAGGTATTCAGGGTGCCATTGGACACCCAGCAGGAAAGGATAACCTTCCATTTCCAATCCCTCTATGATGCCGTCGGGGGCTGTGGCGCAGACCGAAAGCCCCGGGGCAAGACGCCGGACAGCCTGGTGATGGGAACTGTTAACTTTAAGGAACATCTGAGGTGAAGCGGATGAGCTGCTGCAAAGCGCGGACCGGCAGATGTCTGCCAGCATGGATCCGGGGGTTACGGTTACCGTATGAGAGGGACCGTAACAAAGAGGCGGCTGCTTATGGGCGATGGGCATACTGCGCTCTGTCTGGGAATAAAGGTCCTGATAGATGTCTCCGCCCAGACCCACGTTAATAATTTGAATACCGCGGCATATGCCCAGAACAGGTTTTTCGTATTCAATGGCGAGCTCCAGCAGTTCTGTTTCCATGGCATCACGTTTGACAGAGATTTCCCCACATCCCGACAGGGTTTCCTCGCCGAACAGAAATGGGTGTGGGTCCGGCCCGCCGGTGAAGAGAATGCCGTCCAGTCCTTCAACCGTTTGCCGGAGTTCACCGCTGTCCGGTTCAAGCGGAAGAATGATGGGAATTCCACCTGCCATCCGTATGGCCCTGGGATACAAAGGTCCCATATGAATTTCATCTGTATCAATATTATGAGAGGGCGTCAGCCCGATTAGAGGTTTTTTCATAATAAGTATGCACTCCCTTATATCCTTTGGCATTTGTCTGGTTCACGGATAAGACGCTGTGACAGACAAATGCCTCTTCCTGTTGGAAGAGGCATGTTATGTATGTGTGGATTGACAACAACGTCAAAGATTAAGCCTCGCTGATAGCGCCGGTGGGGCAAGCAGCCTCGCATGCGCCGCAGTCGATGCACTCATCCGCATTAACAACGTACTGTCCATCACCCTGGGAGATAGCGCCAACCGGGCACTCGCCCTCACAGGTACCACAGGATACACAAGCATCACTAATTACACGTGCCATAACAAAATCCTCCTTATATTCTATACATGTGCCTACATTTTATACTAAATTCGCCGAATATTCAAGAGGAAAATAAAAGTACTTTTGTACAAAAATGAAAGCAAGTTGTTTCATTGCCTGTGCCGGTTCATTGGGAAAATCACCCTTGCCAAGCGGCCGAAAAAGTATTATATTAATATCAGTATGTACGGAAGGAGGAGTTACCAATGCAGATCAGTAAAGATATGTTGATCGGACAGTTGGTTCAGATGGATGAACTGATTCCTCACATGCTGATGGCTGCCGGAATGCATTGCCTGGGATGCCCGTCTGCGCAGGCGGAAAGTCTGGAGGAGGCATGCATGGTGCACGGCATCAACTGTGATGATCTGGTGTCCAAGATGAACGAAGTCCTGGCGGCCCGTTAGTTTTGCGGTTCGACAGAGGATGCAGTCCTGATAGAACAAATAAAGTCAGGCGGAAAACCTTATAGGTTTCCGCCTGTTTTTAGTTATATATCTTTCATTACCTGAAGAGCTTTATCCCGACAAACCGCTTCATAGTGTTCATCGTAGTAGGCTTCGCTGGCGTATTCGTGCTTCAGTTTGCTGCCGTACTCTGCCAGAATGTTGCAGGTGCGGCTGAAGGCCAGGTCGTCGCTTCCCTCAGCCTTCAGTACCAGATAGTACTGGTGTGTGTCCGGTTTTTTATACAGTGTGTTGACTCCTGAATACAGATTGCCGCAGGCGCGCGCGGCTTCCGATACACGGTCAAGGCCGTCAAACAGGTAAACTCTGACCGCAGATTTGGCGGTGTCTAAATCAGAAGGGTCTGTATTATCAGCCGTCTCGGATTCATCCGCGGCAGAAATGCCCAAAAGCTTCGCCAGTCCATCCGCTCCCTCTAGAAGTTCGCTGGCCAGTTCTGACAAAATATCCGAATCTTCATCACCGGAAGGAGAGAACTTGGAAAAACGGGTATCCAGTTCTTCCGGATCTTCAATCTTGGTGATAACCAGCATGACGCTTTCATTAGACAGAGGGATCGCTTCTACCATCAGAGGAATATCCTCGGCCTCAAACCCCACTTCGTTGGAAGCCTTCTGAATCATCTCCCGGAACAGATTGCGGGCCTTTTCACTTCCGTAAGCCAGTTCCCGTAAATTAAGATTCCGCACGCTCAGGTCAAAACTGGTGAGTGTGCACCGAATCTGATTTTCGTTGATACGCTCTATTTTCATATGAATCACTTCCTTTTATCAAAACGAATAAAATTAATTAATATAACTATACTATATGTTACGGTCAAATATCAATTACTATGTAATTTTTTTTATAAAAATTTTATGGAATTTTTCGTTTTGTGAGTTGCGAAAATCCTTTGAATATATTAGAATGAATCATAAGAGGTGGTATTGGAAGAAGGAGGTGACTGATTAAGGACACCATTCTGTATGGAAAATACCAGTTAATACGCGCATTGGGCCGGGGAAGAAGCGGAACCGTGTATCTCGCGCTTCATGTGGAGCTTAAGGAGTACAGGGCAATTAAGAAGGTCCCTAAAGCAGCGTCTGATTATGAGCAGTTTCTGAAGGAAGCGTTGCTGCTTAAGAGACTTAGACACCCGGGAATTCCCATTGTGTATGATGTTTTTGACGATTCGCAGTATAGTTATCTCATTGAAGAGTATCTGGAAGGAGACTCTCTCTACGACCTTGTGAATAAGCGGGGTCCTCTGAATCAGGAAACAGCTATTCAGTACGGCATTCAAATATGTGACCTGATCCATTATCTGCATTCAGCAGAAGAAATTCCCATATTATATCTGGATTTACAGCCAAGAAATCTTATCGTCTGTCATGGACAGGTGAAGCTTCTGGATTTTGACCATTCAGATACAGAAACGGGATCCAATGAAGCGTCCAGCCGGTATGGAACACCAGGATATATTGCCCCGGAGCAGCGGCACAGAGGGCAGTTGGGTGTGTACACAGATATATATCAAATTGGCGCTGTTATGCGTTATCTGTTAACAGGACGGTCAGAACAGGAGGTTCCAGTACCTGATGAATTTGGAAGATTATCGGCGGTTATCCGGAAGTGTCTCCGTCAACATGGAGAAGAGCGGTATGCCTCTGCCTTGGAACTCAGGGAAGAGCTGCAGCGGCTTTGTTCCAATACAGAGTGTATAAGTCAATCGCAATCACCACCTCTTATCATTGCCCTTGCCGGAACGCGCCACGGCGTGGGTGTCACTCATCTTGCAGTCGGTTTGTCAGTTTTTTTGAATCAGAGCGGCTATCTGACTCTTTACGAAGAAGCCAATCATTCCAACGACGTGCGGACTATGGCCATTAATTTGGATATTTGTCCGGATTCTTACGGGATTTATACCATATTTGGACTGCCCATGCGTCCCCTCTATGGACAGGCTGTCAGCCTGAAGGCCTGCCGGTATCCGGTTATTGTGCGGGATTACGGAACGGACATATCTGCTCTTGAGAAAACGGCAGGAGAGATTTCATCTGTCTGGCTTGTTAAGGAGGGAAAATGGTGGGCAAAGCAGACTCAAATTGAGGAAGATTTTTGCATTCTTTATAATTTTATGCTTCCCGGCGCGTTGAAACGCAAGGAGGGAGGCGGCGCGGCCGGCCGGAGCTATCGGGCGCCGATGTTTGAAAATCCATTCCGGCCCGGTGAAGAGGCAAGCTCCTTTTACGGAGAACTTGTTTCAAAACAGCTGAATTTGTGCCAGCAGCAGAAGAGGGGCAGGTTATGGAATTGTTTCAAAAAAAGATGGAGCAAGCGGTCGTAAAACAACGGATTATCGGAGCGGCGGGAGCCGGCCGGAGCACAGGAACAACGCATTTCCTGGTGTTGGCGGCGAATTACCTTTGCAGCGGATGCGGACGAAAGACGGCGATTCTTGAATGGAATAATCATGGCGATTTCGTTCGAATCGGCAGCGTCTGCACTGGACTTACGGCGGTGGAGAGCCGGTATCGGATACTGAACGTGGATTTTTATCCGAACTCCACAAGCAGCGTTCTTGCGGATTGTCTTCATATGGATTATGAAGAGATACTGATCGATTTCGGAACCCTGAAGGAGACGGTCTGTGAAGAACTGCTGCGCTGCCATAGAGTGTTTTTGACAGTTTCTTTTACAGAATGGCAGGATGGGGCATTTTGGAAACCGGAATCATGGGAAGAGTGGAGCGTGAGAAATGGCTGGCTATGTCTTGCTGCCTTTGGCAGCGAAGAATCCAGGTTAAGGTGGAATAAAAGACGCAGACCGACCGTGAGACGGATTCCTTTTTCAGTAGATGCCTTTACTGTCAATGAACCGGTGATGGAGTTTATGAGAACTATTCTGTAACGGTCTTTTTCAATGATGTGTCACGCATTGCCTTCGGGAAGAAAAAGTTCCGTTCCAGAAAATATGAAAGAGCAGGTATATATTATGAAAGGAAACCTACATAGAGAGCAGAAACAATTTGTGGACGGCCTCCGCCGTTATGAGGCCAGAGGGATACCGGTTTATATCGATGGGGAGATTCCCACGGAAGAAGATTGGGAGAAAATCTTCCAGGTTAATGAAGACGGTTCTTTCTATATGTGCGATTATGTCGGCGCGGCAGAAGGAAATCTTCAGGAAATACGGTTTGACCGGGTATACAATCGATGACAGTGTGGGGCCCCGGGAGAGCGCTATTTTCCGTCCGCAGCAAAACCAGGGGCATAGGGTGGGTGGGAATTAAAGAAAATTTAAGATGAAAGATAAAGAAAATATGATATACTTAACACATACTGCTGAAAAAACAATGGTGCCACACAGGAGGAGCAATTTTGAAACGAACTTGGATACCGGTTGTTGTTGTCGTTGCGCTGCTGGTATTGATATTGGGAGGCGTAATCGGGTATCGGTGGCTGGGACAGTATATTCCAACCAGAGAACAGGCGGATATGGCAGGAGAACTGAATCTCAGCGGGGAAGAGACGGCAATTTTTTATAATAATGAACTTATGGAACCCAGGGCCATTGCCAGGGACGGGCAGATTTATCTGCCGATTGACTGGGTGAATGAGCGTCTGAACGAGAAGTTTTACTGGGATGATGTAGAAAAGATGCTTGTATATACGCTGCCGGATGCGGTTGTCTATGCGGATAAGAGAACTGTCGGAAATTCCGGCGCCCCGATGCTTCTGGCAGAGGAAGACGGAGTGTATCTGTCTGTAGGGGTGGTATCCAACTATACGGATATTTGCAGTCAGATATTTTCTGACGGAGGGTATAACCGCATATATATAGATGATCTATGGGACGAAGAGACGATTGGATTTGCGGACGGGAAGACTGATGTACGTGTTCTGGGAGGAATCAAGAGCCCTGTGATGACGACAGTGGGAAAGGGAGCCGGTTTCCGGATACTGGACGCGATGGAAGAGTGGTCTAAAGTACGTACGGAGAACGGTTATATCGGATATGTGCAGAACAGGCATATAACAGGGATTACCCAGGAATCCAGGACCAGCAGTTTTGTTGAACCGGAATATTCAAATATTTCTCTTGAACAGAGAGTGTGCCTGGTTTGGCACCAGATTTTTGATGAACGCGATAATGAAAAGCTGGAGACGTTGATAGCAGATACTAGTGGTGTGAACGTCATTGCTCCTACCTGGTTTATGCTCACGGATAATGACGGTCATTATAAATCTTATGCCGATCCGGAATATGTGGCCAGAGCTCATGAGATGGGCATGCAGGTGTGGGCTGTGCTTGATAATTTTAACAAAGGAGAGGATGTGAATTCCGAAATTTTATTTTCACAGACGTCCGTAAGGCGGGCGCTGATTGCCAGTCTGATGGAAGATGTGATGGCCTGTGGGATTGACGGAATCAATCTGGATATAGAAAGTATATCGCCGGAGGCGAGGCCTCATTATGTTCAGTTCATCCGGGAATTGTCGGTTGACTGTCGGAAGAACGGAATTATTCTGTCGGTTGACAATTATGTTCCGTCTGATTACACGGCGAATTATAATCGGGCCGAGCAGGGGCGCGTGGCTGATTATGTAATTATTATGGGATATGATGAGCATTACGCCGGAGGCGAGGCGGGGTCGGTTGCGTCTCTTCCGTATGTAGAGAGAGGAATCCAGCGCACGCTGGATGAGGTACCTGCCGGGAAGGTGATCAATGCGGTTCCGTTTTATACCAGAGTGTGGACGGAAAAGAACGGTCAGACGACATCGTCCGCATTGGGGCTTGCCGCTGCCGCCGATTGGGTAGAAGAAAATCAGGTGGAACTGTTCTGGCAGGAGGAACTGGGGCAGTATTATGGAGAACTTCGAAGTGAGGATTCTGTCAGTCAGATCTGGTTGGAGGATGAGCGCTCCCTGGAGCTTAAGATGCAGCTGATCGATCAATATGAGTTGGCAGGAGTGGGCTGCTGGAAGCTGGGATTAGAGTCGGAAGATATTTGGAACGTTGTGAAAGTAAATGATTAAGAGGCAGGCTGATATGAAAAAGAGAGCAACGGCGCTCCTGCTGATGGCAGCTGCGATGCTTGTCGGTTGTTCCGCGTACTATCAACCGGAGGCGGAATCAGCAGCAGGACCGAAAGTTACACAGGTGAATGAAGGGATTGACGAGGAAACCCAGTCAGGACCGGAAATCCGGAATTTCAGTCCGGAGGATATGACTATTGAATCTCTGGAGCTTCAGGATGAGGAACAGGATATCAGCAACCCGGAGATTATTATTGCTTCAGATATCCATTATCTTGCCAAAGAACTGACAGACTTTGGAATCGCGTTTGATGCTATGAACGAATCCGGAGACGGCAAGGTGGTTTCCTATATCTGGGAGATTACGGATGCCTTTCTGGATGCGGTGATCGAGAGAAATCCGCAGGCCCTGATACTGGCTGGGGATCTATCTCTGGAAGGAGAACTGTTCAGCCATGAGGCTTTGGCGCAGAAACTGGAGCGGGTAGAGCGGGCAGGTATTGATGTAATGGTTATTCCTGGCAATCACGATATTAATAACTCTAAAGCTGCCAAATATCTGGACGCTTTGACTATGCCTGCGGAACCGACCAGTCCGGAGTTGTTTGAAAAAGTATATGGAGCATATGGTTATGAGGAAGCGATAAGCAGAGATCCTGTGTCGTTAAGCTATGTTTATGAGCTGCCTGACGGTACATGGGTATTTATGCTGGACAGCTGTCAGTATGAGAATGGCGCAAAGGTCGGAGGTATGATCCGTACGGGAACGTATGAATGGTTGGAAACGTGGCTGGAAACAGCCTGGAATGAGGACCGTAATGTTATTGCCGTGGCACATCATAATCTTTTGGATGAAAGCCGGATCTATCAGAATGACTGTATGATTGAGCATTCCGAGCAGCTGGAGCAGGTGCTGACAGATTGGGATGTGAGACTGTTTTTAAGCGGACACCTCCATGTTCAGCATTATCGAGAATCGGAGCTTTATGATATTGAGGAAATCACTACGAGTTCCCTGGCAATCTCACCGTGTCAGTATGGCGTATTGAAGTATTTCGGTGAGGATACCTTTGATTATCATACGGAGATTGTGGATGTAACTGCCTGGGCGCAGAGGAAAGATGATCCGGATATGAATCTTCAGGATTTTGCGGAATACGCAGATTCTTTCCTTCAGAGTATATATTTTGAAAAAGCATATCGTAATTTGGCCGGTAAAGATCTGACGGAAGAAGACCGGCGGATGATGGCAGAGTATTATGCTTATATGAACAGTTACTCCATAGCCGGAAAAGCAGTGGAGATAGCCGAGTGGGCAGAGGCTGCGCCCGCAAGGCAGATGTGGAAGGAATATAGCAGAACGGATATCCAGAGCATGTATCTGGACGAGATTCTCGAAGACGCGGTGTGCGATTACAATGTGTTCCAGAAGTAAATTTATAAAGTATTCAGATATTCCATGATTCCCATGTGGATGGTCCACGCCACTTTATCCTGATATTCTTCTGTGGAGAGATTTTCAGCTTCAGCTCGGTTGCTCAGGAATCCGCATTCCACGATGACGATGGGACTTTTGACGTGGAGCAGCAGGTAATAGCTGTCGTTGGCCCGGGCGGTGCGGGTATTGGCGTCGCCCAGGACATAATCGAAGCGCCTCTGCAGAATTTCAGCCAGGCGTTTTCCGTTTTCAGAGTTCTGGTAATAGAAAACCTGGGCACCGTCCACGGATTCCTCATGGTAGCTGTTCTGGTGGATACTGACCACAAGAGCAGGATTTGCCTCGTTAATCAGCTGACAGCGGTTTCGCATGTCAGCGATTTTTTTGTTGTTGTCGTTGGGACCGTAAAGACTTGTATCAGAATCCCGCGTCATGACGACATCCACGTCAGCGGCCGTTAAATACTGTCTTACACGCCGGGCGATTTGAAGATTGATGTCCTTTTCCAGACTGCCGTCAATACCGATTTTGCCCGGGTCAAAACCGCCGTGGCCGCTGTCCAGGACGATAACAGGTCTTTGCCCGAAATGAGTATTGGAAGATGTCTGTGATCGGGCGGAATTTGGGAAGAATCGTGTCTGCGCGGAGGCAGAGCTGTCTTTGGAACCTGCAGTGATGGCGGCGGCCCGCCGGGACAGGCTGAAGATGAAGAACAGCAGAAGTATTGCCATGGCAATCTCAACGGCATAAATTATGAAGTTGGAGGATGAATCGGATTTCACGTAAGACCTCGGAAACAGTCTTTATATCAGCTTATTCCAGCGGCTTTTGCAATAGAAGCATGATTGTGAAGTTTTGTAATTTCGCTGAGAGGACTTGCGCAGTTTTCCGGTGGGAAGTATAATGTTGTGAGATGCTGTTTCCTGGTCCGGGCAGAAGGATTTCCCGGCGGCCGGTTATTTGGCGACTGAGAGGCCATATTTGAAAAGGGATTCTGATTTATATGCTTACAAAAGTAATAAAAATAGATAACGATAACATAGATGACCGTCTGCTGACTGAGGCGGCTGAGATTTTGTGCGCCGGAGGTCTGGTGGCCTTTCCCACGGAGACAGTCTATGGTCTGGGAGCCAATGGACTTGACGAGGAAGCGGCCCGGAAGATCTACGCGGCTAAGGGGCGGCCGTCAGACAATCCGCTGATCCTCCACATTTCTTCGGCGGAGGAGATTGTACCGTTGGTTCAGTCAGTACCGGAAGCAGCCCGGAAACTGATGGATGCCTTCTGGCCGGGACCGCTGACCATGATATTCCCCAAGAGCAGTATTGTGCCTTATGGAACTACAGGCGGCCTGGATACGGTAGCGGTTCGGATGCCAAGCGATCCAGTGGCTAATCGTCTGATTGCTCTGGCAGGACTGCCTATAGCGGCGCCCAGCGCCAATCGCTCCGGAAGACCCAGCCCGACTACGGCAGAACATGTGATGCAGGATATGGACGGAAGGATTGAGATGATTCTGGACGGCGGCCCAGTGGGAATTGGAGTGGAGTCTACTATCGTAGATGTGACGGGAGATGTGCCGATTCTTCTGCGGCCAGGCGCCGTCACCATGGAGATGCTTCAAGAAACCGTGGGGCATGTGGATATTGACCCGGCCATCACAGGGCCGATGGCGGCGGATGTGAGGCCGAAAGCGCCGGGTATGAAGTACCGGCACTATGCTCCCAAGGCAGAGCTTGTACTGGTGGAAGAGCGGAAGAACAAAGCTGGCGGTGGGACCAGGCGCATGGGGCAGGGGCGGTATGCGGCAGAGCTTACTGTTCCAGAACCTGTGTCGGAACCGATCAGCGAGGCGGTGATTGGCCGGATCAACCGGTTGGTCCAGGAGAAGCTGTCCCAGGGATACCGTGTGGGCGTTATCTGCACCGATGAGACAGAGAACCAGTATCCGGCGGGGATTGTCCGCAGCCTGGGAATCCGCGGTCAGCAGGAGACCATTGCCCATAGTCTGTTTGCGGTGCTGAGGGAGTTTGACGATCTGCAGGTCGATTATATCTATTCAGAGAGTTTTGCCAGAGATCATCTGGGTCAGGCGATTATGAACAGGCTGACGAAAGCAGCCGGATATCATGTGATTTATACCAACGAGAAGAAGGAGGAAGAGCAGCATGGCAGACAGTAAGAAACGAAGCGATTACATTTCATGGGATGAATATTTTATGGGAGTTGCCGAATTGTCCGGTATGCGTTCTAAAGATCCCAATACTCAGGTGGGCTGCTGTATCGTCAGCGCCGACAATAAGATTATGTCCATGGGATATAATGGACTTCCCATAGGCTGTTCCGATGACGAGTTTCCCTGGAACCGGGAAAACGCGGATGAGGATCCCTACAATGCAAAGTATGTCTATGTAGCCCACAGTGAGCTGAACGCCATCCTCAATTATCGGGGAGGCAGTCTGGAGGGAAGCAAGCTGTATGTGACCCTGTTCCCCTGCAATGAATGCGCCAAAGCTATCATTCAGGCCGGAATCAAGACGGTTATTTACGCAGATGATAAATATGACAAAACGCCGGGGAATCGGGCTTCCAAGAGAATGTTTGACGCAGCGGGTGTCCGTTACTATCCCTACAACGCTACCGGCAGGATTATGAAGATTCAGGTATAGATTATGAGATTTTTGCTGACGGCAGTCAATGCCAAGTATATCCATTCCAATCTGGGCGTGTACAGCCTGAAAGCTTATGCGGAGAAGCAGAAGGATCATTGTGCGCCCGATGGCTGGAAACAGACGCGCCGGTCAGAAATCGAGATTGGCGAGTATACCATCAATCAACAGACAGACGAAATATTGAAGGATATCTTTCTGCGGAAGCCGGATGTGGTTGGGTTCTCCTGCTATATCTGGAATATCACTTACATCCGGCAGATTCTTCGGAACCTGAAGAAAGTCCTGCCGGATACGGATATCTGGCTGGGCGGACCTGAGGTATCCTATGACAGTGAGAAAATTCTTGCAGAAGAGCCTGCGGTCAGAGGTATTATGGCGGGAGAGGGAGAGAAAACCTTTGCCTGGCTGGTGAAGATTTATGAAGAGTCCGGAACGGATATTTCGTTATGTACCGTAGGAGGGAAGGACAGTGTAGTCCCGGATGATGAACAACTGGCCCGGATTCCCGGAATTGTCTTCCGGGATTCTTCCGGCAGGATGGTTACCACCGGCCCGGCGGAGCTTCTGAGCCTGGATGAGCTTCCGTTCCCTTATGAGAACCTGGAGAATTGGGATCACCGGATTATCTATTATGAGAGCAGCAGAGGATGTCCTTTTCAGTGCAGCTATTGTCTGTCGTCTATCGATAAGACGGTTCGTTTCCGTAGCCTGGAACTGGTGAAGCGGGAATTGGATTTTTTCCTGGATAAGAGAGTTCCTCAGGTGAAATTCGTGGATCGGACCTTCAACTGCAGCAAAAGTCATGCGCTGGCTATCTGGAAATATCTTTTGGTTCATGACAACGGAGTGACGAATTTTCATTTTGAGATATCAGCTGACCTGATCGATGAGGAGCAGCTGACGGTCATGGAGCAGATGCGGTCCGGACTGATTCAGCTGGAGATTGGAGTACAGACTACGTACGAGCCTGCGATTCGTGAAATCCGCCGTGCCATGAATCTGGAACGGCTTAGGGAAGCCGTAGGCAGGATTAAAAAGTTCGGCAACATTCATCAGCATCTGGATTTGATTGCCGGACTGCCCTGTGAGAATCTCGAACGGTTCCGCCAGTCCTTTGATGAAGTGTATGATATGGAGCCGGATCAGCTGCAACTGGGATTTTTGAAAGTTCTAAAAGGTTCTTATATTGCTGAAATGACCTCTGAATACGATATGGTCTTTCATGAGGAACCTCCTTATGAGGTGATGGCTACCAGATGGCTCAGTTATAAGGATGTTTTGAAACTGAAGTCTGTGGAGGAAATGGTGGAGGTCTATTACAACAGCGGTCAGTTTGCGCTGACTCTTAAGGCGATGAGGCAGGAGCATCCCTCTGCTTTCCGGATGTTTGAGGAACTGGCGGACTTTTATGAAGATCAGGGCCTTAATGGAGTCAGGCACAGCAGGCTGGCGAGATATGAGATACTATACCGCTTTTTATGTGAAAGGCCGGGAAGGGAAATTGACCTGTTCCCTGGAGAAAAGGGAGCGAGCCTGTCCTATCAAACGCCTGATGCGCGTAACCAGAGGCAGGAACGGTACCGGGATTTGCTTATATGCGATCTGTATCTGAGAGAAAATGTGAAGAGCAGGCCGTCCTTTGCCAGAGATTTAGGCTCCTATAAACAGAAAATTAGGGAATTTTTCCGTGAAGAAAAGGAATGTCCCCGATACCTGCGGGGATATGAGGCGTATGATGCCAGGCAGATTGCAAGTATAGCCCACCTGGAAATTATGGGAGACGGGTCAGCGATACTTTTTGATTACCTGCGCCGCAGCCCCTTGAGCCATAATGCCAGGGTTGTGCGCATAGATGAGCAGAGATGGAAAGAATGCTGACAAATTCTTATGTGGCAGTGGATCTGGAAACCACAGGCCTGAGTGCAAAAACAGAAAAGATCATTGAGATTGCCGCTGTCAAGGTGGTGAACGGTTGCATTGCGGAAGAGAAGACTATACTGATTAATCCGGGGCGGAAGCTGAGCACGGAGATTTCGAAGCTGACGGGAATCAGCGACGACATGCTTGAGAAGAAGCCAATGATCGGCCAGGTGATCGGGGAATATGCGGAATTCTGCGAAGGGCTGCCTCTTCTGGGCCACAATATTTTGTTTGATTACAGCTTTCTGAAGCGGGCGGCGGTAAACGCAGGTCTGAATTTTGAGAAGGAAGGGCTGGATACTCTGCGGTTGTGCCGGAAGTTTATGCCGGAGAAGCTTTCGAAATCGCTTGGCAGTGCCTGCAGTTATTTTCAGGTATCTTTAAATGGCGCGCACAGGGCTCTTCATGACGCAAGAGCGGCTCATGAGCTTTACCAGATACTGATAAATCGGTACGGGGACAGTCAATCAGACATTTTTTCACCTCAAAAATTGGTTTATAAAGTAAAAAAAGAGCAGTCGGCGACAAAAAGACAAAAAGAAGTCTTGCATGAATTGACAAAATATCATAAAATAAATCTAACTGTGCAGGTGGATTGTTTATCCAGGAATGAAATTTCAAGATTGACGGATAAGATCATCTCCCAGTATGGAAGAATAGTGAAGAGGTGAAGATTGTGTTTGATTTTAAAAATAAGAGAACTAAGAAGATCGTATCTTCCATTATTGTAATTTTGCTGGTGCTGGCCATGGTGGCCCCCCTGGTATTGGGTGCCATGAAGTTTTAACGGCAGATTCGGGTTCGAGGGATATTATTGGGAGAATAGGTGCATGAGATATATTGAGAGGGAGAGCAGAGGCTGTCTGCGGCCGGGGCAGGATTTGGTGGCTGCCGGATTTGCAGGGTTGGAAGGCTCCCGGCAGATTGCGCTGATCAGGGAAGAAGAGCTACTTCGCTGTTTTCCCGAAAGCTTTATCAGGAGTATGCAGCAGCAGTATGGGCCTGCCATCGAAAGCGGTTCTCATGACTGGAGAAGCCTGGGAGCTGCAGAATGGGAAGAGATAAGGGAGGGCGGTATTTATACCGCCCTTTGGAATATCTCAGGTGCCTATATGCTGGGTTTCACCGTAGATTTACTGCGGATTCCCGTAAAGCAGGGGACCATAGAGATCTGCGAGTGCTATAAGCTGAATCCTTACCGGCTTCTCAGCAGGAACTGTATGTTGTTTGCCGCAGACCATGGGGAACGGCTGGCGGAAGCGCTGGCGGGGCAGGGGATACCTGCCAGTATTATTGGAAAAGTGGATTCCGGAATCAGTCGCCGGATTGTATACGGGCAGGTCCAGGGATTTATGGAGCGGCCCAGAGAGGACGAATTGTACCGGTTGCCGGAGAGAAGTTTTTGAAAACATTTCCGTGAAGGAGCGTCTTCAGCAAAGCGACGCAGAGAAATAAGTGAGAAGGAGGATATGGACTATGAGAGAGAAGATTCTGGCAGTGATGGAGAAGAACAGCCGAATTGATCTGAAGGATCTGGCAGTCATGCTGGGCGAGAGCGAAGTGGCGGTGGCCAATGAGATTGCCCAGATGGAGAAGGAGCATATTATCTGCGGTTATCACACCCTGATCAACTGGGATAATACCACTCAGGAGAAAGTGACGGCTCTGATTGAGGTGAAAGTGACGCCTCAGAGAGGCATGGGATTTGATAAGATCGCCGAGCGGATTTACCAGTACAATGAGGTGAACGCGGTGTATCTGATGTCCGGCGCCTATGATTTTACCGTATTTATTGAGGGAAAAACCATGAAGGAGGTGGCCCTTTTCGTATCCAGCAAGCTGTCCACGTTGGATTCCGTGCTGAGCACCGCCACTCATTTTGTGTTGAAGAAATATAAGGATCACGGTACCGTTCTGGTGGAAGAGATTCAGGATGAAAGGATGTTAATTACCCCATGAGAAATCCGTTGTCAGACACGATTGTACAGTTGGAACCCTCCGGAATCCGCAAATTTTTCGATATTGTAAGCGAGATGAAGGACGCAATATCCCTGGGTGTAGGCGAACCGGATTTCGATACGCCCTGGCATGTGAGAGAAGAGGGCATCTATTCTCTGGAGAAGGGACGTACATTTTACACGGCCAACGCGGGATTGAAGGAACTGAGACAGGAAATCTGCAATTATCTGTATCGGCGCTGCGATATGACATACCGCCCGGAGTCGGAGATTCTGGTGACCGTCGGCGGAAGCGAGGCCATCGACTTGGCATTTCGGGCCATGCTGAATCCGGGGGACGAGGTGCTGATTCCCCAGCCCTGCTTTGTCTCCTATGTGCCCTGTGCCATTCTGGCCGGCGGGAAACCGGTGATTATTAATCTGGAAGAGAAAGACCATTTTAAGCTGACGCCGGAAAAGCTCCTGGAGAAGATTACCGATAAGACCAAGATTCTTATGTTGGCATTTCCCAACAATCCCACCGGTGCGGTCATGCGGAGGGAGGAGCTTCAGAAGATTGCCGATATTGTGATTGAGAAGGATTTGTTTGTTATCTCCGATGAGATTTACTGTGAACTGACCTTCGGACCGGAGCAACACGTATCCATCGCCTCTCTTCCGGGCATGAAAGACCGGACGGTGGTGATCAACGGATTCTCCAAATCCTATGCCATGACCGGCTGGAGACTGGGCTATGCGGCCGCTCCTAAGGTTATTTTGGAACAGATGCTGAAGGTTCATCAGTTCGCTATCATGTGCGCACCTACCACCAGCCAGTACGCGGCGGTTGACGCATTGAAAAACGGAGATGCCGATGTGGAGATGATGCGTGAGTCCTATGATCAGCGGCGAAGGTTTGTTCTGAACGCGTTCCGTGAGATGGGGCTGGAATGCTTCGAACCGGAAGGGGCTTTCTATGCGTTTCCCAGTATTAAGCGGTTCGGTATTTCCTCCGATGAGTTTGCCAACCGTTTCCTGAGGGAGGAGAAGGTGGCGGTTGTGCCGGGTACGGCCTTTGGAGCCTGCGGAGACGGCTATCTTCGTATTTCCTACGCCTATTCTCTCAAGAGTTTGAAAGAGGCTCTGGGGCGGATGGCGCGGTTTGTAAAGCGGCTGGATGAGGAGAAAAGCGCGGAAGGCTGAAGCCGAAGCGGCAGCATACGGATCATGAGAGAAGAGGTAAAGGGGAAGCTGCTCTGTGAATATCGTTTTACTTGAGCCGGAGATGCCGGCCAACACCGGCAATATCGGGCGGACCTGTGTGGCCACGAATACCAGGCTCCATCTGATCCGGCCTCTCGGCTTTAAACTGAATGAGAAAATGCTTATGCGGGCAGGCCTGGATTACTGGGATAAGCTGGACCTGACTGTCTATGACGATTATCGGGATTTCCGGGAACGGAATCCCGGCTTTTGTATTGGGAAGGATCCGGAACAATACGCCGTCGGTTCGGACCGGGACAGTGGCGTATCCTGCCGTCTTTATATGGCTACCACCAAGGCCCGGAAGGTCTACACGGAGGTCCGCTATCGGCCCGACGACTATATTATGTTCGGCAAGGAAAGCGCCGGCATTCCGGAGGAACTTCTGCTGGAGAACCAGGAGAATTGTGTGCGGATTCCCATGTGGGGCGATATCCGCTCCCTGAATTTGTCCAACTCCGTGTCCATTATTCTCTATGAGGCCCTTCGCCAGAACGGGTTTGAGAAAATGAATCTGCAGGGAGAACTGCACCGTCTTAAGTGGAGGGAGTAAGCTCCTTCAAAAGGATCGCCCGCCGGTAGCCGCCGTATTTCTCTTTTTCGGCCATGATTCGGTATCCCTGCCGCAGGGCAGTGTTCAGACTGGCGTGATTTTCCGGGTGAATGGTACACATCAGATAGCGGTATCCCTGATCCTGCAAGTCCTGCTCTGCCGCCTGCATGAGGAGATACTGCAGGTGATGTCCCCGGTACTTTGGGAGGACGGCGGCGGTATCCATGTGGGCCACTTTTGGAAGCTCTGTCTCCGGCAGATGGATGTCCCGGCCCAGATTCTCTTTTGACATGCTGGGCACTTCCGTCAGGAAGATGCCTGCGATTTCGCCGGTATCCTCGGCCACGGCCTTGTAGCCGGTGCCGCAGCCGCCGGTAAGGACCTGGTAGGTATAATCGGGATTGTCCATGGCGAACCATTCCTTGTGGTCTAAGAGCCGCCAGACCTGACGCGAGATTTCAGCAAAGACAGGATAGTCCGCGGGGGTGGCTTTTTCGATAGAAAACTGCATGGCAAAGTCTCCTTTCTCGATATAAAACCGTACGTCAAGATATTCTTTCTCGATATAAAACCGTACGTCAAGATATTCTTTCTCGACATAAAACGGCATGGCAGGGGTCATCCTTCGGCGAACCGCTGGGCCGGTACAGGCCAGACGCGACGGATGTGAACCGCAGGATTTCTGAGAACGCAGTGTTCTGGAAGATTATACATCACTTTTTCCGGAAACACCACTTTATTTTTTGCAGGTAGTGGTAAAATTGAAAAATATGTGGTAAACTATGTCATGAACAGCAATAAGCTGCGGATTTTCGGAAGACAAGGATTCTGTCCGGGCGCGGTGAAGGCAGACAGAGAAAGGAGAGATTGGCTATGAAGAAATATGTATGTGTTGTATGCGGTTACGAGTATGATCCTGAGGTTGGCGATCCCGATAACGGAATCGAGCCGGGAACCGCTTTTGAGGATCTTCCCGACGACTGGGTATGTCCCCTGTGCAGCGTAGGCAAGGACCAGTTTGAGGAAGCGTGAGAAGAGACGGAATAAAAATAGCGAGATGGGGACCCAACGCCGGGACAGGCTTAAGGTCTCCTTTTTTGATGCGGAAGGAAAATCTTGCCGATAACGGCAGAAAACATAATCTGCGGACTTGCAAAATCCAAATGAATATTCTACAATAGATGAGACTGCAGTTGAGGGAAATTACGGATAACCGGGCGGCAGCCTAAAAATAGCGAGAAATGTGTTAAGGAGTGAGGAACTATGGAGAAAAGAGATCTGAATTGGAGCGAGATAGGGTTTGCCTATCGGGAGACCAGCCAGAGGTATGTGTCAAATTTTATCGACGGAGCCTGGGATGAGGGCGGCCTGACTTCCGATGCCACTGTGGTACTGAACGAGTGTGCAGGCATTCTGCAGTATTGTCAGGAGGTTTTTGAGGGACTGAAGGCATATACGACAGTGAACGGCGATATCGTGACGTTCCGTCCGGACCTGAACGCGGAGCGCATGGTGGATTC
>CANQBN010000004.1 GCA_947588855.1 uncultured Lachnospiraceae bacterium | reverse complement strand
CATATCAAAAATGCCGGGAAAGCCCGAAAATACGGGCTATACCGACATTTAAGAACTTCTAAAGAGATAATCAAAAATCCTATCTAATTTTATAATAGAAAAAAAGGAGCTCTTCATGAACATTTATTTCCCCAGGCTATATCGTTATGACAGGCTGAGGGAACATTGCCAGGTGACTGTCCCTTTTTCTAAGGGTACGTTAACCGATTGCGATCATGTACGGCTTATTCAGAACGGGGCATATGTTCCCACACAGACCAAAGTAACTTCTCGATATGAAGACGGAAGCATCCGTTATCTTATGATTCACTTCCTTGCGGATTTGGCGGGAAGACAGGAAACCATTCTTAATCTCGATTACACTCCCCAGGGTTCAGATGACATCCTTTCTTCCGTAGCCTTTACACCCATATCTGTCATCAAGACTCCGTCCGGTTATGAAGTGCGAAGCGGCGTTGATTTTGCCGTGTCTGATGACAGCGATTCCATTTTTGACTGGCTGAACGATGGACGCAAACGTTATAAATCCGGCCAGTTTAAAGGACCCTATCTGGAAACAGCCGATAGGCGACAGCATAAAATCCGGCTGAAGCAATGGAAAGTCTCGGAATCAGGACCGCTTATTGCCGTCCTAAGGTGTATGGGAGAATACGAACCTGAAGATTTTCGCGCGAATACTGAAAAAGTCACCTTTGAAACAAAACTGACTGCCTGGGCGGAAAAGCCCTGGGTGGAAATTGCTTTCCGCATTATCAATTCTACAGAATCATCCCTGCATATTGCCTCGCTTGCATTTGGGCTGACAGCTGATGCGGAGGCGGTCTTCGATCCGTCCCTTCCCGGCGCGGAACACCGGGAGACCGGCGATTCCATGGGGGAAGGCGCTGATCCCAAAGCCGGTCTTACAGATAACAGCGACGGTCTCTGCCGTGTCAATGGAATCCGGCAGCTTACAGAAATTGAATCATCGATTGACCAACACACAGTGAGAACCTGCGCCGCTAATTCCAACTATAAAACAAATTTCCTTATCGGACAGAATGGAGCTTCTGTCTGCAAGGTTGCTGACGCTGCATGGCTGATAGGCGAAGCTAATGAACATTACGCAGAAGTTCTTTACGGAACTTTCTTCGCAGACAGAACCGATGGGGCAGACGGTGTATGCGCCACTATTTTCCAGGCGCAGCAGAATTATCCCAAGGCGGTAAAGGCCAACCAAAGCGGAATTTATATCATGCTGGTTCCCAAAGATGTGAACCGGGTGGTCATGGAATCCGGAATGTCCAGAGAACAGCGTTTCCTGCTGCATTTCCATGCTCCTGATGAGTCCCTGGCAGAGCTCGACAATCGGAGCCTGATCTATCAGATGCCGGACAGGCCCTATATCCCGACTCAGGCATTTCAGGAAGCCGGAGTTATGCCAGATATTTTTGTAGCTCCGGAGCATGTAAATCCCAGGATTGAATCTGCTTTCTATACTCTGGCAGATAACCACGCCAGATGTTACGGTATGCTGAACTGGGGAGACGCTCCCGACCCAGGATACACCACCCAGGGGCGGGGCAAAGGCCAGAATGTCTGGACCAACAATGAATACGATTACCCTCACGCCTGCGCTCTTCTATATGCCCGCACCGGCGAGCGTCGATTCCTGGACTATCTGCTGGCGGCAGGCAGCCATTGGATGGATGTGGATATCTGCCATTACAGCAATAATCCGCTGCATCTTCACGGTCAATGGGAACACAGCCGCCGTCACTGCCTGGACAGCACCATCGTCTGCTCACATCAGTGGGTAGAAGGCCTTCTGGATTACTACCATTTTACCGGAGACGAGCGGGCTCTTGAGACTGCCCTGGGAATTGGAGAGAATGTGCTGCGGCTTCTGGACACGCCTACTTATCAGACCAGCGGCGAGAGTACTGCCCGGGAGACCGGTTGGGCTCTGCGGTCCCTGTCGGCTCTATACACCGAAACCCATGATAAAAAATGGGTGGCCCGGTGTGACTGGATCGTGAACCAGTTTAAAGAGTGGTTTGACATGTATGGCGGTTGGATTTCCCCCTACACGGATAATACCATGATCCGGGTTCCCTTTATGATCTCGGTGGCTGTAGGGAGTCTGATGCGTTACTACCGCATTTTTCCGCGGGAGGATATCAAAACTATGATTCTTGCCGCCGTGGATGATCTGATCGACAACTGTTACATGAAGAATACCGATCTCTTCTTCTACAAAGAACTTCCCAGCTTGGGACGGCTGGGCAATAATACTCTGGTTCTGGAGGCCCTGACCATTGCCTATGAACTGAGCGGCGACAGCCGTTACCTGTCCTATGGCAAACTTACTTTCTGGAACGCCATCGACAAAATCGTCGGCACCATCGGCGGCGTCAAGACCATCGTGGACGACGCCGTAATCCAACGGGGCGACGGTACCAAGACATTCGCCCAGAGTTTCCTTCCCCTGGCCGTATATTATAAGGCCATGACCGACCATCATATGCTGTAAAGGTGATCCTATGATCCAACAGGAAAAATACATGAAAGCAGCCGTTCGGGAAGCCCGCAAGGCTCTTGCCCTGGGGGAAGTCCCTATCGGCTGCGTCATTGAATACGAAGGAAAGATTATTGGACGGGGTTACAACCGACGGATGACCGACCGAACCGTCCTGGCTCATGCGGAGATTATCGCCATCCGCAAGGCCTGCCGGAAGATGGGTGACTGGAGGCTGGAGGGCTGCACCATGTATGTGACCCTGGAGCCCTGCCCCATGTGTGCCGGAGCCATCGTCCAGGCCCGGATTCCAAAAGTTGTCATCGGAGCCATGAACCCTAAGGCCGGATGCGCCGGTTCTGTCCTTGACATGCTTCACGAGCCCGGATTTAACCACCAGGCCGAGGCGGAAACCGGCGTTCTGGGAGAGGAGTGTTCCCGGATGCTGACAGATTTTTTTAAGGAACTGCGTGAAAACAGGAATGCACAGAAAAAGCTGCTAACATAGGCAGCTTTTTGCTTTCACTGTTCTTACTTTTATGTTCGTGGATACCTGACCCGATAAAATCGGTCAAAACTTCTTCCACGTACTCCTGGAGAACAAAATCAATAACGGAATCAGTTCCAACCTTCCGGCCAGCATATCAAAGGTCAGCACCAAGAGCGACACATGATTAAACACGCCGAAATTGCTCATAGGACCAACCAACGACAATCCGGGACCGATATTATTCAGCGTGGCCGCCACCGCCGTAAAGTTAGTAACCAGATCCAGATTGTTAAAGGCCAGAGCCACGATGGAGAAGGAAAAGATCAAGATATAGATAACCATAAACACATTGGTGGATCGAACCACTTCATGCTCAACTAATTTGCCGTCCATCTTCACCTTCCGCACACTGTCCGGGCGCAGATAGGTCTCAATCTCCTTACCAACAGTCTTGATCAACATCACAAATCGGGACACCTTGATGCCGCCGCCGGTACTGCCGGAACATGCTCCCACGAACATCAGCATAACCAGCAGGGTTCTGGACAGCTGAGGCCACATATCAAAGTCCGTGGTAGAATATCCGGTGGTCGTTATGATAGAAGCCACCTGGAAAGCCACCTGCTGAAATGCTGTCAGCACGTTTCCGTAAATCTTCGTGACATTCGCCGTAATCAGAAGAATCGTTGCCGCTATGATCAGCAAATAGGACCGTACTTCCTCCATTCGGAAAGCTTCTCGAGCCTTTTTCATGAGAATAAAGAAGTAGGCATTGAAATTAATACCAAACATGATCATAAAGATTGTAATTACTACCTGATGATAAATAGAATACCCTGCAATACTATCATTCTTGACTCCAAATCCCCCAGTGCCTGCCGTGCCGAAAGAAAGGGTCAGCACATCGAAAAGGGGCATACCGCCTATGAGCAGAAGAATAATTTCAGCGACTGTCAGAACAATATAAATCTCATACAAAATCTTGGCCGTAGTCTGAACCTTAGGCACCAGGCGGCTGACGGACGGCCCCGGGCTCTCCGCTTTCATCAGACTCATGTGAGAACCACCTGTCATGGGAAGCAGCGTCAGAAGAAATACCAATACTCCCATGCCGCCAATCCAGTGGGTAAAGCTTCTCCAGAACAGAATCCCTTTGGGGAGACTTTCTACCTCCGGCAAAATGCTGGCTCCCGTAGTCGTAAACCCGGATACCGTCTCAAACAGAGCCTTAATTGGATCCGTAATCACTCCGCTCAGCATAAATGGCAGCGCCCCCATAACGCTTATAACAATCCAGCACAGGGCTACCGTCACAAAACCTTCTCGCGTATAAAAAACGGTGTTCGTCGGTTTCTTTCTGTGTAAAAACCAACCAATAGCCACACAGGCCAGTGCGGAAATCAAAAGAGCTACAACGGCTTCTTCCCGGTATATGACAGACACGACCGCGGACGGAACCATCAGCGCTCCCTCCAGAATCAATGTCATTCCAATAATATATATGATAATTGAATAGTTCATACCTTACCCCTGCCTCGCAAGAATATCGTCAATATCCTGAAGCGCTTTCTGCGTAGTAACAATGACTACCGTATCTCCTTCCTGAATCATATCCTGGCCTTTAGGAATGATAATACTTCCGCCCCGATTGATGCTGCAGACCAGAAGATTCTTTTTAAGCTGAAGCTGATACAGCGGAATACCTACCACCCTGCTGCTGCCCTTTACGGAGAACTCCAGCGCTTCCGCCCGGTTATTCAGGATATGGCACAAGGTCTGTACACTGTTGCCTACAGCATTCTGCAGGGCGCGCACATACTGGAGAATACTGTCTGCCGTAAGATACTTGGGATAGACCACGCTGCCGATATCCAGCTTCTGGATAATGCTGTCAAACGCAATACGGGTTACCTTCGTCACCAGCTTGGCGTTGGTCCGGTCCTTCAGGTACTGAGACAGGAAAATATTCTCCTCATCCACACTGGTGAGAGAGATGATCGCTTCCGCAGCCGCAATGCCCGACTGGAGAAGCACCTTTTTGTCGGAACCCTCTCCATGAATAATCGATGCTCCCGGAAGAAGTTCACACAAGGCTTCACAGCGATTCTGGTCCTTCTCTATGATACGCACGTTCATCTTGTATTCCAGGAGCTTGTCCGCTAAATAATATCCCACTGTACCGCCGCCTACAATCAGAGCGTTCTTCACAGGCCGGGTGGAAAGTCCCAACTGATGGAAAAAAGTCGCGCAATCTTCAGGAGAACCGACGATGGACACCAGATCGTTAATCTGAAGTTCAAATCTGCCGGAAGGAATCGCAATCATATCATCCCGCTCTACCGCGCAGATCAGCACTTTGGACGGAAACCGTTTGGGCAGATCCATGATCCTTACTCCATCCATCTTAAACTCCGGCAGCACTTTAAACTTGATGATCCGTACGCCGCCGCCGGCAAAATTATCGATCTGAAGAGCTGACGGGAAACGGAGCAGTCTGGCAATCTCTATAGCAGTATTGTACTCCGGATTGATGATCATGGAGATCCCCATGCGTTCTTTGATAAAACTGATATCCTTCTGATATACGGGATTCCGCACTCGGGCAATGGTGTGGCACTGACTGACTCTTCGGGCAACCAGACAGCACAGCAGATTCAGTTCATCGGAACCTGTAACCGCAATCAGAACATCTGTCGTTTCGATACCGGCTTCCTGAAGGACGCCAATACTGGCACCATTTCCTGTCAGGCAGATGGCGTCCACATCCTCATTGAATTCCTGCAGCTTTCTGGTCTGCGTATCCACAATAACAATATCGTGATTCTCCGCGCTCAGCTGTCTTGCAAGCGCCCGCCCCACTTTGCCACAACCAATAATAATGATTCTCATAGCACCCCTCGAAATTTATATTAATAGTGTACTCATTATAACACCGTATTTTATTTTCCTCAACTGGAAAAAGGAATAAACATGTGCTATACTTATTCCGGCGGCAGGCAGAAAAGGCCTTTCCGGTCCAACGCTGAAAATCAAGCTGCCGCCAGGTTTCAGGAGTATCCATGAAAACATTCGTTACAAAAAATATTCTTTTTGCGTTTTTAGTCCTGTTCCTGTCCCTAGGCGGCTGTCCGCGATCGGAAATCCTGTCTTCCCTGGCGGATACAGGGTGTTCAGGAGGACCCGGCTGCATCAATACTGATGCCCCGGAAGAGGAAGATACCGGCGATCCGTCTGAACTCACTATTCGCATGGTAGGCGATGATCTGATTCACGGAGTGATTTATCAGTATTGCCTTCAGGCCGACGGAACCTATAATTTTGATTCTGTTTTTGAACACATGAAAGACGAAATACAAATGGCAGACATTGCCATCATTAATCAGGAAACTATACTGGTAGACAATCCCGGCGATATCAGCGATTATCCCAATTTTGGCACGCCGGAGGCCATCGGCCACTCCATCGTATCATCTGGTTTTGATGTAATAGCGCATGCCACCAACCATACCATGGACCGTGGTATTCATTCCGTGCTGAGCACGGTTAATTTCTGGAAAACAAATTATCCTGAGATTTTATACCTGGGCATTCATGACACGCCGGAAGACAGCCCCATCCGTTACCTTACTAAAAAAGATATCACGGTAGGATTCGTCAATTACACATATGGACTGAACGGCATAAGACGCCCCAGAGGAATGGAGTTCAGCGTCAATCTGCTGACAGACGGCGGTATCGAAACAACTCTTCAGGAAGCCAGAGCCAATTGCGACCTGCTGGTGGCCGTTCTTCATGTGGGAGAGGAATATGTATATACACCTACTGCCTATGCCAGACAGCAGGTCAACCGCTTTATTGATCTTGGTGCGGACATTGTACTCTGTTCTCATCCCCACGTACTGGAGCCGTACGGCATGGTCACTACCCCCAACGGCAGAACCGGCCTGGTATATTACAGTCTGGGGAATTTTGTATCGGCCCAGGGAAAAATCCCCAGAACTTTAGGAGGAATGGCTGATATCACGGTAAAGAAAACACAAACTGACGGTCAGACCTCCATCGAGTTTGTCAAATACGATCTGGTTCCCCTGGTCACCCATGCCGTATGTCCATACTATACCACCTACCGCCTGGATCAATATCCTGACGAACTGGCTGCCGTCCACAATTATGTTAATCAGGGATTCTCTAAGGATATGCTGTGGCAGCTGTATAACAATATTATGAACGGCACTGCCCGATAGAGGAAGGAGCACTCATGAAAATTTGCGGTCTTCAGAAAACAACTCTTCTGGATTTCCCGGGAAAAGTGGCGGCAACCGTATTCCTGGGCGGCTGTAATTTCCGCTGCCCATTCTGCCACAATACGGATCTGCTGACCGGTCAGGCAGAAGAACTGATGACATCTGATGAGCTTCTTGCTTTTTTAAAAAAAAGGCGTAGTGTTCTGGAAGGCGTCTGCATCACCGGCGGTGAACCTACCCTTCAATCGCAAGCGCTGGAAGAACTGATGGCACAGATCAAAGCCATGGGATATGCAGTCAAACTGGACACCAACGGATATCAGCCGGATGTTCTCCGGCATTTGTGCGAAAAAAAACTGGCAGACTACGTTGCCATGGATATAAAAGCCGGGAGAGAAAATTATCCGCTGGTAAGCGGAAAGCCCGACATTTCTGTTGAGAGAATAACAGAAAGTATCAACTATCTCATGTCAGGAACAATTCCTTATGAATTCCGAACCACTGTAGTAAAAGGCCTTCACTCGGAGGAAGATTTCACCGATATCGCTCAGTGGATCGGCGGCTGCCGGCAGTATTTTCTCCAGGGCTTTGTCGATTCCGGTAATGTATTCAAAAGCGGTTTTTCCTCTTTTAAGCGCGCTGAACTGGAGCAGTTTTTAAAGATTGTAAATAAAACCATCTCCCATGCGGAAATCCGCGGAGTAGACTATTAAAAATCCGCCTGGAATCTAAGAGTCCAGGCGGATATCTGTATACCAGTATCCAAATCGGCCGTCGTTGGCCGGCTGCATTTTTGACAAGACAAAATTAGGAAAGCCGAACATAGCTGCCATATATTTTTCGTTGCTGTAATAATGTCCGGGTACTCCCAGGAGGAAACGCGCTTCTCCTGTTTCCGCAACAAGACGGGACAGGATCAGGTATCGATAATTATAATATCCATGAAGGAGAAAGCTGTTGTTCCCATAGTTCCATACTTCTCTCGGAAGAAGGCCGATATCCTGCGGTTTAATAAGTAAAATCTCGCAAAGTCCCTTATAATCAAACGCCTGAATCTTCGGATAATGACGCTGAAAATGCCTCCATAATTTTTCTGCTTCACTGACCGTTTCCTGCTCCTCCGGTTCTTGCGGCGGAGTCTGCGGCTGATTACTCTCTGCAGGCTGGGGCTGCGGCTGATCACTCTCTGCAGGCTGAGGCTGCAGCTGACCAATCTCTTCCCGCTCTGTTTGCGGCTGATTACTCTCTGCAGGCTGAGGCTGATCGTTCTCTTCTAGTTTGAACTGCGGCTGATCTGATTTCAGCGGCTCCTGCTCCACCGTATCTCCGCTTTGAAGCGGCGGCATCCCATGCCATTGAGATTCCATCTCATCCTCGATAATTTCAGCTGCAGAAGGTCTGTGTCCTGAAATTACCTCTTCAATCTTCCGTTCCGAAATCTCCGGCCCGGGAATCTGGCTCATTTCCCTTTCCTGCGCCTTCTCGGAAGTGGCCTCACTCAAATCTACCTCCGCCGCATGAGCAACCGCGTCTTCCCAGATCGTCATATAACTGTGCCATGAATCTTCCGTTCCATGAATCGCCAATCCATAACACTGATCAATCGTCTGGCCCGAACCGGCCACATTTCCGTAAGAAACCGTAGCGCGAAATTCTCCGTTTCCGCCGCGCACAAACATTCTTCCCAGAAAAATCTCACTTCCGCCGGTCAAGAGATAAACGCCGATGTCCTGGCTGCCTATATAAACTTTTCGAACGCTCACCTGGATCTTGCACTGTCCGTTACGGGCTTCCAACTTGGCAAACCCGATATTCTTTCCTTTGACCTCTCCCTCGTACGCGTATATGTATGATATTAAACGCCGATAATTAGCCATTTTGTCACCTCTCTGGTTACTATTCTATGCGCTTTAACCTTGAAAGTATGACATAAAAATGATATGTTAATAATGCAACTATCGTTACTCAACAGAATAAGGAGCAAATATGAGAATATACCAGACATCTGACTATGACGAAATGAGCCGAAAAGCCGCAGATATTATAGCGGCACAGATTCTCATGAAGCCTGATTGTGTACTTGGACTGGCTACGGGTTCTACTCCCGTGGGCGCCTACCAACAGCTGAGCAGACGTCATGCCGGCAACGAAGTGGATTTCTCCCAAGTAAAAACCGTCAATCTGGATGAGTATCGCGGAATTCTCAGAGACGATATCAACAGTTATTATTATTTTATGAGAAATCATCTGTTTAACTACGTAAATATTCCTTTGGAAAATACCTTCATTCCTGATGGGACGAATCCCAACGCGGACGCAGAATGTACCGATTATGAGAAAAAAATCGCTTTCCTTGGCGGAATCGATCTCCAACTTCTCGGCTTGGGGCATAATGGTCATATCGGATTCAACGAGCCGGACGACCACTTCCCGACAGCAACCCATTGTGTAAATCTGACAGAAAGCACCATCGAAGCCAATAAACGCTTCTTCGCAAGCGCTGACAACGTGCCGAAGCAGGCCTACACCATGGGCATCGGTACCATTATGAAAGCCAAAAAGATTCTTCTTCTGGTCAACGGTTCGGAAAAGGCCGGGATTCTGAGGAAAGCCCTTCTGGGACCGGTGGTGCCTCAGGTTCCCGCTTCCATTCTGCAGCTTCACTCTGATGTGATTGTCGTAGCAGATAAAGACGCACTGTCTGAAATAGATACCTCAGATGCTACCCGGTCATACTCGTCAGCCAGCTGATCATCGCCATACCCAAAGGCCGCAGCTATATTTGAATCTGAAAGGTTATCTTTCAGAGAAGATCCGTCTTTTTTTGTCACTGCTTTACCTCATAATTACAATTTCATTGGTTTCAAGGTTGACTTTTCAAAACGATTGCTTAGTATAATAAACAGAAAACGTCACACGTCATCCATTTAACCGATACCGGAGGCAAACATGAAAAAAATCATACTAACCGGCGGAGGCACCGCCGGCCATGTAACACCAAATCTGGCCCTGATTCCTTCACTGCAGGAACGCGGATATGAAATCCGCTACATTGGTTCCTACCAGGGCATAGAAAAAAAACTGATTGAAGACGCCGGAATTCCGTATGATGGCATATCATCCGGAAAACTTCGAAGATATTTTGACCTGAAAAATTTCTCCGACCCTTTCCGTGTAATAAAAGGTTATACGGAAGCCTTAAAATTGATAAAAAAATACAGGCCTGACGTAATATTTTCTAAAGGAGGATTCGTGGCTGTTCCGGTAGTTCTTGCCGCCAGGCATTATCATGTCCCCTCCATTATCCATGAGTCTGATATGACTCCCGGCCTGGCCAACAAACTGTGCATTCCATCAGCGAGGAAAGTCTGCTGCAACTTTCCTGAAACTCTTCATTATCTGCCGCAGGACAAAGCTATCCTCACAGGTTCCCCCATCCGTCAGGAACTGCTTCGGGGCGACAGGCTGTCCGGCCTGAATTATGCTCATCTGTCTGCCGATAAACCTGTTATCCTGATAATCGGCGGCAGTCTTGGATCCGTCGTTCTCAATCAGGCGGTAAGAAGCCTCCTTCCCAAACTGCTTGAAGATTATCAGGTCATTCATATTTGCGGCAAAGGGCATTTAGACGAATCCCTTATCGGAGTAAACGGTTACGTCCAATATGAATACGTCGATGCGCCTCTCAGGCATCTGTTCGCCGCCGCCGACCTGATCGTATCCAGGGCAGGCGCTAACTCCATCTGCGAAATACTGGCATTACGAAAACCCAATGTACTGGTTCCGTTATCCGCGGCTGCCAGCCGAGGAGATCAAATCCTTAATGCCAGATCTTTTGCCAGGCAGGGATTCAGTACGGTATTGGAAGAGGAGGAATTAAATGATGAGACTCTTTACCGGACCATCTCTGACACTTACGTCAACCGGGCCGCATCGATCCATCAGATGGAGCAAAGCCATCTGAATAACGCAATCGATACCATTATAGCGCTTATTGAAGAATGTGCGGCGGAATAATCCTCCGCACATTTTTCATGGTCTTCTCCCTCAGTTGGAAATCCGCGGCTTCTTCTGTCTGTTTTGTTCCCCGGGTTTCTTCCAAAAAGATTCCTCTGCTAACCTGGCCAGATGTCTTCTGGCGCGCAGCAACCTCATCCGGCAGGCCGCTTCCGTGATATCAAGAATCTGACATACTTCTCCTATCGGTCTGCCCTCTACCATACAAAGCATTACCACATCTTTCATCGCAGGAGTCATAGCTTGTATGCACTCCCGGATCCGCCGGACATCTTCCTTAACCATCAAATGATCCCCGACATCCGGAGTTATAAGCTCCGTTATAATCTGGTATTCATCCCTTCGGACATATTCATCAAAACTTGTGTCCGGATGACGTATTTTTTCTCTGTAATAATCTGCACAGCGGTTATATAATATCTTCATCAATACCGCTTTAATCTGCCTGTCATTCCACAGAGCAAATTTTTCTCCGTAAGCTTCAATGAACAGGCAAAACGTGTCCTGCACCACATCATCAATCTCTCCCAGCGGAAGCCGTTTGCTTTGCGCAACCCTTCGAAGCACACCTTCATGGCTTTCGTACAGTGCCTGCAACAACTCTCTCTGTTCCTGTTGCATCACGTTACCCGCCTTATAGTTCCGCTCTTACCGCCTCGACAATCTGAGCTCTTTCCTCATCGCTGGTCTTTCCCGGTTCCCACGCCACGATTTTGGGACCGCCCGCATATCGGGGGATGATATGCATATGAAAGTGAAGTACAGTCTGTCCGGCCGCTTCTCCGTTATTCTGTACCAGATTAAATCCATCACAATTTAATGCCTTCGTCATCGCTGTCCCCAGCTTTTTTGCCAGAGGAAGAACCCTGGCGGCAACCGCTTCATCCAGCTGGCATAAATCGGAATAATGTTCCTTCGGCAGGATCAGCGCATGTCCCCTGGATGCCGGTCCCATGTCCAATATTACCCGAAACTCATCATCCTCGTAAAGCGTCGCCGACGAAATCTCTCCATTAGCTATTTTGCAGAAAATGCAGTCCTTTTTCATTAATACTCCCTCCTGTTTAATTAATAATCGCTCTGTTTGCCGGGCAGCGATAAAAAAAGATTCCCATAACAATCCCTAACACTAACCCGGCAATATGAGCCACATTATTCACACCGCTGTTAACAAATCCGAAATATAAAGACAGAACTATCATTACAACAAGCTGTCGGGTTCCTAAATCCTCCAGTCTTCCGTGATTCACAAGTACCGCGTAAAGCAGGCCGCCGATGACCCCAAACACGGCTCCTGAGGCCCCCGCAGAAACCGCCGTCGATGCAAAGCGCATATCGGCCAGCAACGATACGGCATTGGATCCTATTCCACAAATCAAATAAAAAATCACATATTTTATTGAACCCAATGCCCGCTCCATATTGTCTCCCAGTACATACAGCACCAACATATTATTAATGATATGCTCTATTCCAAAGTGCATGAACGCAGCCGTCAAAAGACGCCAGTATTCACCCTGAAGCACTAACGGGAGAAATAACGCTCCGTGGCTGATCATAAACACGCTGTCCTGCGTATCTCCTATCATTTCAAGATACATAAAATACGCGAAATTAATTGCTATGAGCGTAAGATTCGCATAGGCAGTCCTGCGATATGTCCTGTGATTCATAATTCCGCCCTTTCCAAACCACTGTATCTATTTTATCATAGCTCTTTCGATTTGTTAAGGAATTATTGAAAACGAAAATGCAAATCAGCAATATTCACCAAATCGCCAATCTGTAACGGAATCGTTTCATTGGCCTCCAGCGAGTGCCCGTTTACTGTCGTACCATTGGTAGAATTTAAATCCGTCAGCCAGTATTGACCGTCTTTCCGATCAATGCGGGCATGAAGCCTGCTGACAGTATCTTTGACAATCGCGTAATCCGTCAGACTCTCCTGCTTTCCAATTAAAAAGGGGTAATATGCAATTGGTATTATCTCTTGATTTCCTTCCACTCCTGTTAAAGTGCGGGTATTTTCATTGGTTTCTCCTCCCCACAAAAGCACGGTATGCGATTCTGCGGAAAAATCCGTCTCCTGTTTTTCTATAGAAACAGCTTCTGCCGAACCGCCATAATCTGCTTCATATTCCCTCTGCGGGACCTCCTCATCAAATACCACCTCCCAGGATTTCTGCGGCTGCGTTTTCGCCGATGATATCTTCTCTGTTCCACGTCCCTTTCTCCATAATCCGAATACGGCCGCTGCGCTCACAAAGGATACGCCGGCACTTATACCTGCTGTCATCAATCCATAATCTCTCAGTCCGGTCTCACCGCGCCATAACCATAATGCCGCTAAAGAGACGAACGGCAGCAGCCCGAAAAAAATAATCTTTTTTGCTGGAAACGGTTCAATATATTTCCTATCAGGAACCGGATCCCGCACCGGTTCCTTCTTTCCTCTTTCTTCTGGTTTTTCCTGCCTCTTATCGCGTTCTCCATCCAGTTTATCTTTATTTGTAAGCCATTGCAGCAAATTATCAAGACCATAATTTTCTTTTAAACTCTCCCGGTATAATCCATAGATCAGTACCACAGCTTCCTGGTCCTGATGATCCGCTTTCCCCAGCAAAAACTGAAGAAATCTGCTGAACTCCTGCGGAAAGTCATTACTGCTCCCCGGCAGCAGACACAATCCCGGCTGAAAATCTTCCGGCCGCACATAGATATATTCCGGCCGCAAAAGAATCTGATTCTCTGTCAGCAGATAGTCTCCCATCCTCATAAGAGTCTGTGCAATTCCCAGAAGAAGCCTTCGGATCTGTTCCGCTCCGATGCTTTTGTTTTCCAACAGGCGTCCCAGCGGCTGTCGGGAAGTAATCTCATAACAAAACCAACAGCAATCATCTTCCCGGCGAATCCTGAATCTCAGCAGTCCTTCTATCATGTTTTTTTCCATCATTCGGCTCTCAAAACTCTGTTCCGCACCGGAATCAACTGCTATCATAAGATAATTCTTCTTCATTTCTCTGTGATAGCTGATCTCCAATTCATCTATCATTCGCATTAATCTGTTCCCCTTCGCCGTCACTTTGAAAAATGGTGAGCATTCTCATGAAGGCCTCCGGCTTATGAACATTGACAGAAATCTCCTTCTGCCAGCCATTACCTGTAATCCGGCCTTCAGCCGCTTTGTCTGTTCTTTCGGCAAATCCATTCATTCCAGCAACCGTAAACTGTGTCACTTTTTCGTCTCCCTGCCCCCTGACCATCTCCACTGCATGTTGCAGACGGAGAATACCCGTCTCAGTTCGGCAGCGGGAATAAGCTGTCTGGATCAATACCGCCAGCGCAAAAATTACTATTGCCATTACATAAGACGCTTCTACGGTATACGAAGCAGAAACCATCCTTCTTTTTGCATTCAAACCTTATCCTCCATAAAGCGGCGTTTTATTTTTCAATCTCTATCCGCAGCATATAATCCACAGACCCGGAAGCCACGCGCACGTCAGAAAGGGAACGGATTTTGAGTACCCGTTATCCCCGGTTCTCCAGGCCCTAAACAACAGGAATATCCCCCAAATGCAGCTAATACCAAGGCTCGCGAGAAACAAAAGCGCCGTCTCATGAAGACGCAGATAGCAAGCTGTCAGAAGAAAAAACAGACCGTCTCCCATACCTATCGCTCCCCGTGTCGCCCTGGATAAAAGAAGCATGAAAACCCCCACACCGGCCGCGCTCAAATGTCCTGCGATATCCCCGCTCCTGACCATATTGACACAGCCTGGCAGCAGCCAAAGACCAAGAACCTCCAAAGAGATTTTTCGATATTTTAAATCCTGTACTGCCATAACAGACAAACAGCACCACCAAATCCATTTCATTGCCATATTATCCTATTTCCTTTCAATTAACCGCCGGAACAATATGAGCACGGTCCCAGATATTCTACCGTTGATTTTCGGACCGCCGAGACATATGCCTGTATTGCCGAACACGAACGGCTGCTGTGATAATGCTCTCCTGACGGCATGATATAAACCGTCCCTCCTACCTGACTGCCGCATCGGGCACATGGCGTATATCTGCTTCCGCTTTCATTGCGGTAGCTTTCAACCTGATCCGCAGAAACCGCTGTCAGATGATTGTCGAGATAATGGCAGGACGCGCTGAGATGATAGCGGGTGCTGTCCCGGCCTACATATACGATGGGATCTTCCTCATCATCCCCCTCCGGATTTCCTCCCAGACCTCCTTCCTGTCCGATCCACGCTCTCAAATAACAGGCGTTTGTACGCTTAATCGAGGCCAGACTGAATACAGAAAAAGGAAGTCTTATCTGATACATCACAACAAGATTCACCGTCTCACCATCATCTAGCAGTTTAGAACCTGCTAAAGATAACCCTTCCACAGGAAGTTCTTTCGCTTTCATCCTCACAGCACCTTCCGCGTAAGCATAGGCCGCCAGAGAACCTTTCCCCTCTTTGACCAGATATGCCGTCTGACTGATATCCTCTCCTACAGAATTGACAATGGCCTGCATCTGCCGCTCGGTATCCAGTATCTGAAACGGCATCATTAAAATAACTCCCGCAAAAAGAAACAGCGGCAAAACCAGGGCCGCCTCCACGGTCATGCTGGCGGAGGTGAAGGAGAATACCCTTTTTCTGCCTGATTTAATACCTGTCTGGATTCGCACTTGGAGAGTGGCAATTCTTGTTTTTTTATTATTTTTTTTCTTTATTCTTGTATTCATTTTTTTTAGGTTGGGATTTATATTGAAACAGAAAAAGGGCATTCTCCTTCACCTCCTCACCTGCTAATATGTCCGCCAGGCCGGCGCTTCCAATGGATAACCTGAAGATTGTCCCACCAGGTTTTCCACAATCGGAAGCGCAAAAAATACATGTTTTCCACTAGCCTTTCCACAAATATCCACCCGATACGCGCAGCGATCAATTAAAAATTCTCGTTCTTCCCTCTGGATATTCATTTCCATCACATCCAGCATTCTCATCTGCAGCGTACGGATATCTGTCAGAAATAAGGTCAGTTTCAGATAACTTTCATAGGAAATTCCGCTTTGATTTTTCTCTTCATCCGGGAAAGCGCCTTCCGCACCTATATTCAAGAGATTTTCAAGAGACAGCTTCCAGTCATCGGGAGTTTTCCACAGGGGAACTCTTCCTCCTGATAATAACGAGCGAAGATCCGCAACCGCTTCGGCCGCCGCCCATACGCCCATAATAAAACAGGTCATAATCTCCACCAGCGGTTCAATTCCCGAAGCCCCCGCAATAGTAAACGCCAGGGTCCTGGCCTCATCCCTTTTAGAAGCATCCGACAGAATATGTATCAGATTTAAGCCCTGACGGATTAAAAATAATTGGGACACTGTCTGCTCCAGATTTTCCCTGTCGGAATCCTTCCCCTGGAGAAGATATTCCATCTCATACTGTACCTGGCGCTTTTCTTCACTGACAGCATTAACGAAAAAATTTCCGCAATATTCATGCAGCAGCATACGCTCTATTGGATTGATGATATCGGCGCTCTCGCTGTTTATCCTGTGAGAGGGGAATGCTGATACCGGAAGTGCAGCCCTCGAAACCTGTTCCCCTTCCGGAAGCACCAGCTCCAGAAGACGTCCCTGAACCATCTGTTTCACCTGGTCCAAAAATCCCCGTTTCTCTTTATCTCCGGTATTTTCCGCAAAATCCCAACCGCAATGCCGAAAACTCTGCCAGAGACTGCACGCCGGAGCAAGTGAAAGAGCATCTTCTGCGCTGTCTTCATCTTCCAGACTTTCCTCATACTCTTCCTCCAGTTCATCTACCAGACGTTCCACCTGTTCCAGCAGTTCGCAATTATCTCTTCCCGCCTGCTGCTGAGTTAAGATTTCCTGCCGGCGGGAACCATCAGCGTTTATATAAGCATCATAGGGATTCATCTGTTCTTCAAACAGCTGCTCTCTTCCTTCCTGGAAATCTCCCAGTACATCATCAAATGTCTTTCGGGAACTTGACATCTTTTCGCGGAGCTTTTCTGCCTGTCTGTCATACGCCTGAATCAGGCGGTCCATTTTTTGTTCTTCCTTGCGAAATTCCGCGGCCTGTCTCCGAAATCCGGCCGGATCGTCGTCAGCCAGTTCATCCGCTATGTTCTTCTCACACTCCTCCTGCTTCCTTACGCACTCCGTGATTCGCTCCACTGCCTCTTCAAGCTTCCGGACTTCCTTCTCCTGCCCATCATAGACATTTGTCATCGTTCCGGCACCCGACGCCTCCCGCATATCCTTTAACAGCTGCTCCCCCTTCTCCGGCGCAAGTTCAAGATTGTCCCATATTCCGTACGCCATATAGTCCAGAACTTCCCGGGTCAGATAATCTCCTCCCTGATCTGTTAATTCAACACAGTCTGATATTTCCAGAGATTGAAGTTCCATGGGGTACCAATTTTCCACAAGCAGATAGTTTTCCACACAGGCACTAAGACGCTGCGACATCTCATATTCCGATTCATAGGGCATGCCAAGAATCCGATACTTTTGCCACAATTTCCAATGATATTGACTGTACAGGTTATCCAGCGCTCCATTAACTGCCACCTGAAAATAATACCGGGAGCCGGCTGTCCTGGAAGCCTCTGCCATTACGCAGATAAGCGCTGTAATGCTGAGAAGACACAAGCTTAAAAATACGGTAATCTCACCCTGCTGCCGCACCTAGTACACCTCTTTCGCCTTGCTGTTAATCTGTTTGAAAATGTTCTGCAGCAGCGTATTAATCTGCTGCTTAAAGATAATTACCAAGCCAATGACTACTACCAGAATCAGCACTACTTCAATCACGCCTAATCCGCTGTCGTCTTTTAAAAATTCTTTCCATTCATTCCACAGTCTCATCTTTTTTCCTCCTGCATATGAATTATTTTTGTTTTCACACTTGTTTTGCCGCAGCTCAGGCCATTGACATCATGGCCGGAACCATAATGATTACCATAATTACCACCAGCATCAGCATCAGGGGCAGAAGCAGTTTCGTTCCTGCCTCTTCTCCCAGTCTCCTGGCCATATTTTTTTGTTGCTCCCAGGCGACCGTCATCTCCTGCCCTAACAACTGCGTTAGATTCTTCGTACCGGTTCTTCGATTCTGCTCCAGAATTCCCGATAATTTCAGATACGGCTGCAGCTGGCATTTCTGACCGAATTCCGCAATCGCCTGGCTCTCCGGAACCCCGCACTGCATCCTGGCTCTGGCGTCAGCCATCTCTTCATAGGCAGGCCGCAGGCCGCAGCGCTTTCCCTGTCTCCGTTCCTCGTAATTCAGCACGATACGTTCCCAGGCCCTGGCCACTGTGAGACCGGCTCCTACAAACACCATCAGCTGATACACCACATCTGCATAGTCCAGCATCAAAAGGTCTTTCCGCTGTTTTTTCTCTTCCTGAATCTTATTTTTGTCTCTTGCCCAGAAAAGGATCGCAAAAAGAATTCCCAGCAAAGGCAACAGCCGGTAATCTCCGGTCTGGGAATCATAGCTCAGCGCTTTCCCTTCATACGTTTCCGGCAGTTTTACACTGATATCAGCGCTGTTTTCTTTGTCCGCAAGCTCAATTTCATCAATAAGTCCCGCAGTAAGACGCTGTTCCTCAGTGACTGTCCTGGCTGTAATTCTCACCGGAAACGTGCTTTCTGCCCGGTGAACCCCATCAGTCAGCTCCACAGAAAGCCAGACTTCTACTCCATTTTCCGGCGGATCTTCTACCTGAATCTGTCCATAGGAATCCAGAATATCCGGGGCGTCGCTTTGCCATTGAGCTGTAATTCCAGTCCCCGCAAATTCTACAGGCAGCTCCAAATTCGTTTCCACTTTGGAAAGCGACTCGTTTTCCCCCAAAATTTGTTCTTCCAAAGACTCTAATATGTTGTGAAACATTTCCTGGGCTTCTTCTTCCGTATACTGCCTGGGGCTGATCTCAACCTGGCATAATACGGGAGTTTCAGCCAGACCCTTTACCTGAAATTCATACTCGCGTTCTCCTTCTCCGTAACCGCCCCGCATCAGACGGCCTTCCGCAATGTCTCTGTCAGACATCGCTCCGGACATTGCCAGCGCATACAGAAAAAAACCGCCCAGAACACATAAAATCTGTATTTTCCATCTGCGAATGGTTCTCATCCAATCTGGAATTTTCCCATTTTTCATTGCCGGTTCCTATCCCCTTTCTCTCGTACTTCAGCTTGCTACTTTAATATCCAGTATTTTCCTTGACAGCCAGCAGGAAACCAGATATGCGGCAAGACATCCTGTCATGACGATTTTTCCCATAACCGTCTCATACATGGCAGTAAAAAATCCAGGCGACGTATAATCAATATACAAAATCATTAAAAACGGCATGGCGTTCATGACTTTCTGTTCAAACTGCTTCGAAGCGGTAAGCGTTCGGATTTCTTCTTTTACCTGAAACCGATCGTCCATTATCTGAACTGTATGTCGGATAATAGGCACAAGCTGACCGCCGCTCCGTTTTGCAATCTGGAAAATCCGGGCAAAATTTTCCACTTCCTCCAATCCGGTCCTCGCCGCGAAATCATTCATCAGTTCCTCAACAGGACGATTCATGTTCATCTGCTGAATCATATAAGCAAATTCCCGCGGCATCATTCCCCTGGGACCGTACATCATCTCAAGCTCTCTTTTACAGGAAACAATGGCATTCTCCACAGAAATTCCCGCGCTCAGAGCTGCTGACAGCATCTGAATGGCTTCCTTAAATTGACTTTCCAACTGCCTCAGCCGTCTTTCCTTCCAGATCGTCTTCATGTACCGCGGAGCATACGCCGCTGGTATCAGCATTACCAGAAACGCAATCACGCTGCGGTAAAACGTATATGACACGAGCCCTGCAGCCCCGATTCCCAGAACCAAAGCCTGCAGCCACTCCCACGGACTCAGACAATATTCCTGATAATTGATCTGAGTCTCACTCATCTTCCCCCGCAATCTGGAGCTTCCACCTGTTTTTAAGCTCGCCTTTTCTTTCAAGTCCGTTTTTCCCTCTCTCATAGATGGTGTGAATCTGAATCTCCCCGTTTTCATAGCCGTCTACCTCCACAATCCACATAACTTTTCTGCTCTTATCCTTCAGTCTCCCCAAATGAATCATTACATCCAGAGCCGAAGCAATCTGGCTTCGAATCGCCGGAAGAGGCAGATCAGCTCCCATAAGAACCATGGTCTCAAGCCTCGCCAGCATATCCCTGGGACTGTTTCCATGTCCCGTACTCATACCGCCATCATGCCCAGTGTTATAACTGTTAAGAAGTTCCAGCGCTTCTTTTCCGCGGACTTCGCCGACAATGATCCGACTGGGATTCATTCTCAGAGAAGCACGAATTAAATCACCGATGGTAATAGCACCTTCTCCCTGAGTATTCGGCGCTCTTGTTTCAAGGCGGACAAGATTCTTCACATGCTGAATCTGCAGTTCCGCGGAATCCTCAATTGTGATGATCCGTTCCTCATCGGGGATATATGCTGAAAGCGCGTTAAGGAATGTGGTTTTACCTGAATTTGTACCGCCGCTTATGAAAATGTTATAACCGGAACGAACAAGCTTCTTCAAAAAATCAGCAGCCTCCTGACTGATCGCTCCATTTTCAACAAGCATGTCCATAGTAATCTGCCGGGGGAACTTTCGTATCGTCATGATAGGACCGTCCAGAGAAATGGGCGGAAGCACTACATGAACCCTGGACCCATCCTCCAGCCTGGCATCCGCTATAGGTGAAGACACGTTTACTACCCGGTTTACCCGGCTTACTACCTGCTGAATTAAATCTTCCAGTTGTTCATTCGATTCAAATTCATAGTCCCACGGATGCATAATTCCAAGCTCTTCCACAAAAATATGATCCTTGCCGTTTATCATCACTTCCGTAATCCGGGGATTGTCCATGATTTGCTGCAGAATGTCCAGCTTTCGAAAAGAATTAAACAATGATGTTCTGAGAGAAATCCGTTCTCCGAGAGGCAGATGCTCCTGTCTGCTCTGTGATACTATATGCTGATCAATAATCTCATAAAGTTCTTCATCGGAAATTTGCCTGATACCGTTTATCTCCTGTCGAATCTCATCCTTAATCCGGCTTCGAAGTTCTTTTTCGCGGCTTTGCCTCCCTGCCTCGTTTCCCCGGAAAGCTTCTTTCCGCATATTAACTAAATCCCCCCTTTCAGCAGCTGCCTTACACTATCGCCAAATTCGCCCCACATAAGCTGTTCCAGATAATTTTCCTGCCGGATTGTTCCATGGAACGGAAGTTTTACCCGATGGATCCGCTCACGAATCCGCTGATGGGCCCCGGCTTCCAGATACTCATCAAATTCGGACAGTCTGGCTGCGGAAATCGCATCTTCCTTTACCGGCATATAGATCGCATCACAGCTTTCCAGAACAGGCAGCAGATTTCTGCCTATTCTTCCGATATCCGCTACTATAAAACCATAGCCGGTTTCTTCCGCCAGCCGATCCAGTAAATCTGCCGCTTCGGTCCCGCTCATCTGCTCCAAATCCTCTGGGTAACGCACTGGAGCAATATAATCCATATCCCTCCAGGTATAAACCATACTTCGCAGACGGACCACATTAAAGCCGCCCTGCCGCAGGAAGTACAGCACATCGGATAAATCATTGGTTATTTCCTCATGAAACAACCGGGAGAACCCGGAAAACTCTTCAAATCCAATATACAAAACTTTGTCATCCCGGGCCAGCTGCTGCCCCAGCGTCAATGCGAGCGAAGTCTTCATGCAGCTGCCTAACGGCGAATAAACTCCCAGCACTTTGGCGCGTTTGCCGATTACCGTAAACAATTCCTCTGCCGGCTGATCACAGTATCTGGCCATCACTTCACGAATCAGGCTGTCTGCCGACTGGTATTTATATACACTGGGATAAACATCCGCAGACAGCATCATCTCCCCTTCCGACAGACTTACTACAGCCGCGGCAGGAATCTCCGCCACCTGCTTCTGCGAGACGGCCGCGTTTATCAGCAGAATTTCCAACTTGTGTTTCTCCGCGTAATCCTTAAGTGTATTCAGGGATGAAAAGGGTACCACAGTGAACGGCACTTTTTCTTTCTGATTCGCCACATCCGCAAATCGTTTGGCATATTCGGGGTCTACATCATAGACCGCCATAATTTTCTCCATATCGGCCTCCTTTTCCATAATTGTTTAAAAAACCCGTTTTAAAAGATACCACGCATAGCCCAGACACAGGCAAAAAGCAAAAGGTATCACTACTCCGTAACCGTCTCTGTCAGCCTGATAATACGGCACAATTTCTCTTGTTTGGAACAGTCGTCTGAAATAGACGAACAGATACATAAGACGCTGCTGCAGTTTCTTCTGCATCAGCAGCTTCACCAAAGCGAGAACCGCTCCCAAAAATCCTCCGCGCATGATTGCCTGAATGCCCGCGGGAAATCCCAGACAGGCCATCATGATCGCAATTATCTTAATATCTCCCGCGCCCATCATGCGCATGAGGAACAGCGGGAATAACGCTGCTGTCACAATGATCAGCCGAAGAACGTATTCTGCCGCGGCCAACACAGTACGGCCCTCCGGTGCGGCAAGGGACGTAAGACATGCTCCGCAAATCGCCGCCCCTAAGATCCACCAGTTGGGAATCCTGTGTTCCTTCACGTCATAATAAGCTCCGCCAAGCAGCACTACAAACAAAAGCCAAGCGTTCGCAAATATCTCACATCACCTCCGCGCATCTAATCTTCTGGTTGGAATCAGTGCCCGAATCAGGGCTGGTACATGTACATGAACTCTTAAAAAGAATCTTGATATGACTGATGGTTTTTTATTATGAATCCACTTTCCGGAAATGTCAAGTGATTTTTGAAATATATTATTCGTTGACCATTGAGCCGGAAAATGGTAGAATAAAGGAAGCTATTCCTGATGCATATTTTTCTCCCTTCCCAGAAATACTATATTTATCAAATTCTGGGAGATGACTTGTATGATTTTTATCAGGAAAAGCCAGCGGGCGCTTTTGATTCTGGAACGCCAGAGGCTGCGGGCTGAGATTGACCGTACCCGCAACTCTATCGATTCGGCAAGAAACCATTTTGAGCAGGAGATAGATCCCACTCTTATCGACTGTTATATCTATGAACTTAACGCCGCTCAGCTGCGCTATCAGTTTCTGCTGCGTCGTTTCAAAAATCTTGAACTTTAATATAAATACTTTTGGAGGGCACAATTTATGAACACCTGGTATGAAAAAGGGATTTTTTATCACATCTATCCCTTAGGCCTGACAGGCGCCCCCCAGTGGAATACCGAGGAGTCTGTGGTTCACCGCTTCGAGGAACTGAACCGGTGGATTCCCCACATCCGTTCTCTGGGCTGCAACGCCATTTACATCGGTCCCCTGTTTGAATCCTCACATCACGGCTATGACACCAGAGATTACAAGCTGGTAGACCGCCGCCTGGGCGACAACAATGATCTCAGGCATTTTACTTCACTCTGTCACGAGGCGGGGATTCGTGTAGTAGTAGACGGAGTATTCAACCATACCGGCCGGGAGTTTTTCGCGTTCCGGGATATTCAGGAAAAAGGCGACTGGTCCTCTTATAAAGACTGGTACAAAGGCGTCAATTTCGGCTGGGGAAGCCCGATGGGCGATTCTTTCGGCTACGAGGCCTGGCAGGGCCACTTTGAACTGCCCTGCCTGAATCTGTGGAATCCTCAGGTGAGAGAATATTTGTTTGACGTGATCCGGTTCTGGATCGATGAATTTGACATCGACGGCATCCGGCTGGACTGTGCCAATGTGCTGGATTTTGATTTTATGAAAGAACTGCGGCGGCGCACCTCCCAGATGAAGGAAGATTTCTGGCTCATGGGTGAAGTGATCCACGGGGAGTACAGCCGCTGGGTAAATCCGGAGACCCTTCACTCTGTTACTAATTACGAACTACATAAGGGCCTGTACTCCGGCCATAATGACCATAATTATTTCGAAATTGCGCATACTGTGCGCCGTCTTCTTCAGGTCGGTTATCAGCTGTACACCTTTGTGGATAATCATGATGAAGACCGTCTGGCCAGCAAGCTGCGCAATAAGGACCATATTTATTCGGTCTACACCCTTCTTTATACTCTGCCCGGCATTCCTTCCGTCTACTACGGAAGCGAGTGGGGGCTGGAAGGACAGCGGACCAGGGAAAGCGACGCCATGCTGCGTCCCTGCATCGCTATTGAAGATGAGAAAAAATACCACACGGATTTGACCGACTATATCGCCAGGCTTGGCAGAATTCACGCAGAGAATGATGAATTACACACCGGGCGGTACCAGGAACTGACCCTGACTACCCGCCAATATTCTTTCGCCAGGTTTGGAGAGAACTCCGTCATCGTGACGGCGGTAAACAATGATGAACATCCGGCCTGCATGCAGGTACCGGCTCCCATCCATGGGGAGTCCGCGGTTAATCTGCTGGACGGAACCATCATTCCCATCACGGACGGAAAGATGAATCTCACAATCGAAGGCGGCCGGGGAGCTGTCTTAAAAATCAAGGGGGTATAAGATTATGCCGAGAAAAACAACAATCAAAACCGAAGACACAACGCAAAAAGCTGCGGCAAAATCCTCAGGAACTGCAGAGAATACTGCGCCGAAGCGCCGCGGAAGAAAGCCTAAGGAGGCTCCGCCTCTGGGAACCAATTTTGTCACCGAGATGGACCGATATCTCTTCGGTCAGGGCACCCATTACAGCATCTACAATAAGCTGGGAGCTCATCCCAAGAATTACAACGGTCAGGACGGCATGTATTTCGCAGTCTGGGCTCCTCATGCCAAGGCAGTTTCTCTGGTAGGCGATTTCAACGGCTGGAATCCGGACGCCAATCCCATGGAACTTCTGGGCACATCCGGCATTTATGAGATTTTTATGCCGGGACTTGGCACCGGAATGCTGTACAAATACGCTATTACTACCACTGATGACCGAATCCTCTTCAAGGCAGATCCCTTTGCTTTCGAGGCCGAATACCGTCCCGGAACAGCTTCCATCACTGCTGATATATCCGGCTTCAAATGGAAAGACCAGAAATGGATGACAGAGCGGCGCGAAACCGATATCCTCAAGGCACCTCTTTCCATCTATGAAGTGCATATCGGTTCCTGGAAAAAGAAGGACCGTCCAGAAAAGGACGGCTATTACACCTACATAGAGGCGGCTCACGAGCTGGCAGATTATGTTAAGGAGATGGGCTACACTCATGTAGAGCTGATGGGTATCGCCGAGCATCCCTATGATGGTTCCTGGGGCTACCAGGTCACCGGCTACTTTGCTCCTACATCTCGGTACGGTCAGGCCAAGGATTTCATGTATTTTGTCGACTACATGCACAAGAACGGCATCGGCGTTATCCTGGACTGGGTTCCCGCTCACTTCCCTAAGGACGCCCACGGACTGGCGGAATTTGACGGCGGCCCTGTCTTCGAATACGCGGATTCCCGTAAGGGCGAACACCCCGATTGGGGCACCAAAGTGTTCGATTATGCCAAGAATGAAGTAAAGAACTTCCTCATCAGCAACGCTCTCTACTGGATCGAACAGTACCATATCGACGGTCTGAGAGTGGATGCCGTAGCTTCCATGCTGTACCTGGACTACGGCCGTTCCGCCGGCAACTGGGTGCCTAACATCTATGGCGGCAACCAGAACCTGGAAGCCATCGAATTTTTCAAACATATTAACAGTGTCATCGCCGGACGCCATGACGGCACCATGATTATTGCCGAGGAATCCACGGCATGGCCCCGAATTACAAGATCTCCGGAAGAGGACGGACTGGGCTTCAAGTTCAAATGGAATATGGGCTGGATGCATGACTTCCTGGAATACATGAAGCTGGATCCCTATTTCCGCAAATACAACCATAACAAGATGACCTTTGCCATGACTTATTCCACCTATGAGAATTTCATTCTGGTGTTGTCTCATGACGAGGTCGTTCATCTGAAATGCTCTATGATCAACAAGATGCCGGGCATCTACGAGGACAAATTTGCCAATCTGAAAGTTGGCTATACCTTTATGATCGGGCATCCGGGCAAAAAACTTCTGTTCATGGGGCAGGACTTCGCCCAGTGGCATGAGTGGGACGAAAAAGTATCCCTTGACTGGCATTTAACAGAAGAGCCCCTTCACAGGGACGTACAGAAATATTTCAGCGACCTGCTGCACATTTACAAGCAGTATCCGGCCCTGTATTCCCTGGATTATGATTGGAACGGTTTCTCCTGGGTCAATGCCAACGACGGCGACCGCAGTATCTTCAGCTTTATCCGTTATGATGAGACGAAGAAAAAGAATCTGCTGTTCGTTTGCAACTTCACGCCCATGGAGCGGTCCGACTACCGGGTAGGCGTTCCGAAGAAGGGCAATTATACATTGATTCTGGATGAAACCCACGGTGCTTACAAGCGCGGCGAGGAGAAGAAAGTATATAAAGCTGTCAAAGGCGAATGCGATGGTCAGCCTTACTCCGTATCCTATCCGCTGCCTCCCTATGGAACCGCTATTTTCCGTTTCAATTAAATTATTCTGAAAGAAGGGATTTCACATGCAAACCATACTGGTCTGTGATGACGACAAGCAGATCGTCGAGGCCATAGATATCTATCTGACCGGAGAAGGCTTCAAAGTGATCAAGGCTTACGATGGCTATGAAGCTCTGGAACTGTTGGAAAATAATCCGGTTGATCTGATGATCGTGGATGTGATGATGCCGGGACTTGACGGTATAAGAACCACGCTGAAGGTCCGGGAAACCAGCAGTATCCCTATCATCATTTTGTCTGCCAAGTCAGAAGACAACGACAAAATTCTGGGACTGAACATCGGCGCGGACGATTATATCGCCAAACCGTTCAATCCGCTGGAACTGGTGGCCCGTGTGAAATCCCATATGCGGCGTTACACCCAGCTGGGCAATCTGACTCACCAGAACGCGGAAAATGTCTATAAATGCGGCGGCCTGCTGATTAATGACGATAATAAAGAAGTTTCCGTAGACGGTGAACTCATCAAGCTGACCCCAATTGAATACAATATCCTGCTTCTTCTTGTGAAGAATGCCGGAAAGGTATTTTCTATCGATGAAATCTATGAACAGATATGGAACGAGGAGGCTATCGGCGCAGACAACACTGTGGCGGTACACATCCGTCACATTCGTGAAAAGATTGAAATTAATCCCAGAGAACCCAGGTATCTGAAAGTCGTCTGGGGCGTTGGTTATAAGATCGAAAAGCAGTAGGAGATACATATGAGAACGGAAACCTGGTCTGTGACCTTGAAAAAACAGTCGGCATTGCTTTTGCACCTTCTGTTTCTGTGTCTGTTCCTCGCCGGTATCACACTCATGATTTTTAATGAGAATTATGGAAGAGGTCTGAGTTGGATTCGGGAAGAATCCTACGCGGACACTCTTCCTTTTACCTGGCAGCTGGAATCGGACGTAGAGACCATTTTTCGTTATGTCCAATTTAAAGATCTGTTGGAATCGGACGGCGACATAAATTACGAATCCAGCATGTTTTGTGTTACCCATAATTCCGGCAATACCAAGATATATACCTTAGGCGAAGCTATAAGTTACGCAAGGCGTCTCGGTTACTACCTCAACGAAAACTACGAAGTCGCAGGCGGACCTGAAACCCATGAGAGAGATACCATAACCTCCTTCCCACTGATTGAATGGAAAGCATATGACCCTAATGAAATTTACAGAGAACCCGGAGACGCCTTTGCCACTATTGAAGAATTGTCAGTGCAGGTTTTAAACATATTAGGAGAATATTATCGAATCCGGGATAATTTTATTGACCAGCCTTCTAACCTGTATTTTCATATATCCTATTTTGATGATGAGGATAAAGAACACATTTATACTAACGCAAGTTCACTGACTGATGAAGATTTGAGAGGCATGGGTCGTTATCTGTTCATCTCCGGCGACTCTATTTTTGTTGATTCTAATCTGCGGTATGTTCCGGAAAACATCACGTCAGAATTGTCCATGCACAACCAGTACAGCAACGATAATTATTACATTCTTCTTGGAGTGGACGTCACATATCCGAATAACGATCCATATTCCGAGGCTAACGCTGAATATGTTAAGATTCGTACGGAATATATCGGCGGCGCCCTTCTTTTTGGAATCGGATTTATTGGCCTGCTGATCACATTATTTATCATGGCCAGGCTGACAGGGCATGTTGATTCTTCCAGCACTCAGATTTCTCTTTATCGCTTCGATCAGTTCCCTGTCGAATGCCTTGCCGCCATGTTTCTTTTTTTCCTGTGGATAGGAGATACCTTTGCCAAAAACGGTCTGCTGCAGATAATCCTTCTCATAATCAGCCAGGAATATATGGACTATGCCGCGCATATTCTTCGCGAAATAGTATTGTATCTAATCTGCCTGGGAATGATCATGTGCTTTCTGCGCAACTATAAAGCGCATACTTTGTGGAAAAACAGTCTTTTGTGCAGAGCGCTTAACCGGATCCTTCCCGCACTGTACGGATATCCTCTGCCAATCAGATTTGCAGCGGCTTTCTTCGCGTATCTTATATGCAGCGGCGGACTTATTCTGGGAGACCTCTATCTGTACAAATACAAAGAACACCTGAATATCCCCTATCTATACCTGGTTCCACTGGCCGTGCTCGCAGTACTGCAGATATGGGTCTTCCTGATTCTTTACCGCACCAAAGTGGAGACCTCAAAAATCGCTCAGGGCATCTTCAAAATGTCTCAGGGCGACACTTCCTGCAAGATTGACTCCAATGGTTTCTCAGAAACAGCCGTCAAAGTCAGCGATGCTCTCAACAGTCTGAATGACGGTCTGGACACGGCTCTTCAGGAACAGGTAAAAAGCGAACGGCTGAAAGCCGATCTTATTACCAATGTATCGCATGACATCAAAACCCCTCTTACCTCAATCATTAATTATGTGGATTTGCTGAAACGCGAAAATATACAAGATGAAAAAATACGACGGTACCTGGAAATTCTTGATCAAAAATCACAGCGGCTGAAAACCCTGACCGAAGACCTGGTCGAGGCCTCCAAGGCCAGTTCCGGAAATCTGAAACTGGAAATTTCCGACATCGATTTTGTAGAGCTGATTCACCAGTCCAATGGAGAGTTTGAAGAGCGTTTTGCTTTGCGCCATCTGGACCTGGTCTCCAACCTTCCTTCTGAAAGCATCCTGATTGCCGCAGACGGACGAAGATTATGGCGTGTCATTGAAAATCTTTACAACAACGCATTTAAATACGCCATGGAGAACAGCCGAATTTATGTGTCCGTAGAGAGAAAAGAAAAATTTGTCTATTTTACCATTAAAAACATTTCCGCCAACCCACTGAACATCAATGCCGACGAACTCACAGAGCGGTTTGTCAGAGGGGACGTGGCCCGCACCACAGAAGGAAGCGGTTTGGGCCTGTCCATTGCCAAAAGTCTGACTCTGCTGCAAAACGGCAGCTTCGATCTCTATATTGACGGCGATCTGTTCAAAGCGCAGGTAGGCTTTGAAATAAAGGGCTAAGCCGCATCGCGCCGCCTAGCCCTTTAATACTAACCGAAAATCCGCCATCCGCAGATAAAGTTTCTTTTCCACCAGTTCCCCATGGAGCGGTGAACGACTTTTCCATTACCGGAAGAAGCATCTACGACCGTACCATTTTCCGCAACGATCCCTACATGACCGCTTACCACGATGATATCGCCGGCCTTTAATTTGCTAAAGCTAGTAACCTTCGTATATTTTCCCACGCTTCTCCATCCATAAGAGGTCAGATAGCTCTGTTTGACTCCCGCCTGATTCAGGCACCAGTACACGAAACCGGAGCAATCAAAGCTGTTAGGACCTTTTGCTCCCCAGACATAACGACATCCTAATTTCGATTTCGCGATGGAGATCAGACGGCTGGCACTTCCGCTGACCGTCCCTCCGGAAGAACTGCCGGAACCTGACGACTGCTTTCGCGCATTGCCTCCGGTCAGTTTCGCCATAGTCTGCACGCCCACAGAACCGTCGCTGGACAGTCCGTTGCTGCTCTGAAAATTCTTAACAGCCTTTTCCGTTACCTCACCGAAATATCCGGTCACATTAGCTGAAGACAAATATCCGTACTGACTCAACAGCTGCTGAATCCTGGTCACGGTCTCATTCTGATCGCCAAGTCCGACTCCATTGGGCACGGCATCGGAACTGTTCAGCGCCAAACGCGTAGACGGCCCAAGATAACCGTCAACAACCAGATCATTCTTTGATTGAAACTGCTTTACTGCCGCTGTCGTATCAAGGCCGTAATTGCCATCGGGAGCGGACGTCATGTATCCCAGGGCCCTGAGACGCTCCTGCGCCGCCAGCACCACCTGGCTCTTCTCACCAAAGGTCAACATATTAGGCTGTACCGCATCGCTGTACAAAAGATTAGTGGTCTGCCGTCCGACCTTTCCGTCCTGAGTAATCCCATTAATCTCTTGAAGCTTTAATACAGCCTCCTCTGTTCTTTCACCAAAATTACCGGTTACCAGATCCTGCGATTCCAAATATCCCAGCTCATACAGACGTTCCTGAATTCTCTGAATATCCGTTCCTTCTTCTCCTTTAGCTGCCGCATAGTACTTAGCTTCCGGATCCATAATGGCCTCCAGAGTAGAAGGACCCGCGATACCGTCCATGGTTAATCCGTTCTGGCGCTGAAAAATCTCCACCGCCCGTTTTGTCATCTCCCCGTAATAGTCGGTAGGCTCATCATTGTCCATGAATCCAAGTTCCATCAGACGTTCCTGGAGATCTGCCACTGCCTCATGCTCAGTCCCTGTTCTCATATAATCCGGTACCGGCTCGGTTTCCGGCACAGGCAGGTTCTTAAGGGTATTATAATCCGGCCCGTCCATAGTCAGCTGATCCAATCCCTGAATCACCTGACTCTCTTCCGGCTGCGTTTCCGCCACAACAGGCACCAGTGTTTCCTGTACTTCCTGAGAAGAATTTTCCGAAACGTCCGTCTGACTGCCGCACCCATTCAAAATCGCTGCCGTCAATACTACCGTTATCATGAAAATTCTTGTTCTGTGTCTCATGTATCTCGTCATATCCTTCCTATGTGGGATTCTGTTTATGATATAATGCCTTGGCTGTAACGCCCGGCAGCTTTCCCAACTTTCCCGACAGGGCGCTGATTCGGTCCGGTGAAGTATCTACAACTACACTGATGATATTTACCTTCTTCTTCTCATAGGGAAGGCCCATCCGTCCGATTACAACATCGCTGTAGTCATGCAGTAAACGATTAACTGCTTCTACAGCCGAACGGTCTTCCACAATGATTCCTATTACCGCAATCCTGCTTTCCTGCTGTTCCATAGGAAATCTCCTCTCCGACAGATTCCGTCAATATTATTAATCAGCGTTTCTTTAATGCCTTTTTTTCCTGTTCTACCAAACTGCGCGAACCCTCCAGAGAAGTTGCCAACACTCTGGGAAGATTTTTCTCCGGTATAGTCGGCGCATAATAAAATCCCTGCTGCATAATGCATCCGCAATTCTCCAGAAACCATTTCTGCTTCTGAGTTTCTACGCCCTCCGCAATCAGCTTCTTATTCATCTTGCGCGCAATATAAACCAGTCCCTCCATCACCGGTGCGGATTTAGGGTTATTTTCAATCTCCCATACAAACATACGATTAAACTTTAACGTATCCACCGGCAGTTCCAGAATCTTGCACAGGGCAGAACTTCCCGATCCGAAATTATTAAGGATTAGTTCCACTCCCAGCCAGGAAAGAGCCTGCAGGCGGCTTGCCATGTTGGCGTAAGCCTCTCCGGCAGCGTATTCATCCACCTCAATAGCCAATTTCCCAGCTGGAAGATTATATTTATCGATAACCTGCGATACTTCCTGCAGGAAATCCCCCTGAAGCAGCAGCGCTGCAGATACGGGGACTGCAATAGATTCGAAATCTTTGCCCTGCTCTGTAAGCCATGCCGCCATAGCCGCCGCTCTGTCAAGAGCATAATATTCGATCTGGCGTATCTGACCCGTATCTTCCGCAATCGAGATAAATTCCTCGCTGCCCACCATACCCACATCCTGGACAAATATCCGCATGTAAAACTCCGCCCTGGTAAATTGTCCAAGTTTCAAATTGTACGTGGGACGGTAACGAACCTCTACCTCATCTCTGGAAAGGGCCGTATTCAAATACCGGGCTATCGCCTGCCGCCTCATAAAGCCTTCATTCATCTCTCCATTGTAGGCAGCATACTGATTGCTTCCCAGCTCAGAAGCAGCAGTAATCGCATAATCCAGGCACTTTAAAAGCTCACCGGCATTCTTTGCGTAACCCGGATACGCACAGATGCCGATCTGCACTGTACACATGCAGTCTGTACCGCTGATATCCCAACTCCCGTCAAACCGCTCAATCAGCTGTTCTGATAACCGAACAGCTTCTCCCATGGATTTGCCTCTCATAACAATAATAAATTCTACGCCTACATACCGATAAACAGGACAGCCGCTTTTCTGCTCCAAATAGTCCAAAATCGCATCCAGGAGCTCCTCACAATACTCATGTCCGAATAAATCGTTCATTCGCTTGAAATTCTCAATATACAGCTTCAGAACTACTCCACTGTAATGAAGCAGAAACTGTGCTTCCAGATGATTATAACAGACCCTGCTGTCCCTCTGTTTTCCAATCTCTTGATTCGCCATATCCAAAGCCAGTTTTTTCGCTTCCTCTATCTTCATCTCCGGTCTTTTTTTCCGAACAAAGCCATAGTGTCCCCCTGAAAGTTAAGTATTCTACTGCTTTCTCTGATCAATCGCATCTACAAAATGCAGCAGCTTTTCATTGAACTCCTTCGCAAAGCACTGGAAGAATACATGTCCGCCATGTTCAAAGGGATAACTCTCTTTGTAGGGAGAATTAACGGCGGCTTCCGGATACCATTTGGTTGCCAGATCCTTTCCGTTAGCCGTCACCTGGCCATTAGCGCCGAAAAATACCATAGGCACATCAATCTTCTTCAACAATTCATATCCATTCTGCATAACCATATCGCTGTAAATAGCGAAACTGATCCACGGTGGAGTTTTCATCATTTCCTTGGTAGCCCAGTCTATCTTCGTATCATCATTGCCGTCATACATCATATGCGCGAAGAAATTACAATAACCCTCGTTACCATTGTAGCACATAGCCAAATGTTCATTAAACAAATCCATATTGAATCCCTTCAGACTATGCGCGTTCCATGGTTCGTCCCAGGCGGCTCCCAATGGACAGTCAATCAATCCCAGTGCCTTCACGCGGTAAGCCCCGAACATGTCAAAATATTTGACGATAAACTGTCCCGCCATGGACCAGCCCAGCATGGTCGCGCCCCGCACGTCCAGATAATCCAGCAATTCTTTGATATCCATACAATTGCGCTCAATAGTATGACCATGCAGACCTTTAGAAGAACATCCTTGTCCCCGCGGATCAAAACTGATCACCCGGTGTGTTCCCGCCAGCGCATCCAGGTTGTTCTCAAAAAACCGGGTGCTGCAGCAGAAACCCGGCACCAACACGATGGGGCTGCCCTTATCCGGACTATGATCTTCAAAATACAGAATTGCGTTGTCACTTGTGCGGAAATAATTGTCTCTTGTTCCTGCCATCTTCTTCATTCCTCCTTTTTATTATTCATATTGTTTCAACTTGCGAAAATCCAAAAACCAGATGTGCCTTTGAGTGAATAATGTTCCTCTCAATCCTTCTATCAAATTATACTCCAAGCGGCAGATGCCTTGCAACAGTTTTTTGAGGCGGCTTTCACACCGCACAAAAAAAGCACCGGCCCCGCAGCTCATACGTCCGCAAAACCAGTACTTTACGTGCGCCCTCAGGGACTCGAACCCTGGACAAATAGATTAAGAGTTCCCTAAGGGCGTTTCTTTGTCTTCATTTTCTTCATTTTCCGTCATTTTTCGTGTAAAACTGGTCATTTCGTGGCGTATGCAAACAGAAATTATCTCTTCAATCTGCAACAAAACTGCAACATTTTCGCCCTGAATCTCCGCTAATCTTCATCCCTGCTCTTCGACTTGTGAAAATTCAAGAACCAGGTGTGCCGTTGACCGGACAATCTCCCGATATCGCTCCATCTCACTCTCTGAAAAGCCATAGGTATCTTCCCATTCATATCCGGGCAGGTAGCAAGTCGCATGGTGGAAACAGTCCTTCTCATCTGGCTTCTCGATATATACCTTCACTCTTCCATCCGGCAACATCTGAGAATGTACAATCTCTGTCTCATCATCTAATGTCAAGAACGGATACAGCATTGTTGTTTTCTCCCCATATTTCCATATCCTGTATATATCTCAACCATCTTCTCAGGAACAGGCAGATTGCTTGCAAAAATTTACATCAAAAATATACTCCAAGCGGCAGATGTTCTTTCCTCTATACAATTCCCTAATATTCTCCCCAATAATCCTCCGTCTCCTGCGAAGTAGTCACGATTCCAAACATTTGATACATGAAATCTTCTCTTTCATTGAAAATTTCTAATATTATAATTTTATCGTCCCAAATACGATAAATAAAATAATTCTGCTCGATCAGCAACATATAATAGTCACAATCTAAATCATACCTATCACGCATGGATACACCCATCTTGGGGTATTCCTTCAAATTGGAAATCACAGCCGAGACATGCGCTGAAAATCTATTGGCCCTCTCCTGCCCATATAAGTCTTTTATTTCTTTTTTTATTTTCTTACGCTTTGACAGGGCCATTTCAGAATATACAATCTTTCTTCTCATATCTTTGCTAGCTCTTCCTCTACCTCTTCCTCCGAATAATATCCATGTTCCTGAACAGATTTCTCAGCCGCCGCCATCTTATGCATAAAAATCTTGAAGGCCTTCTCCTTCTTCTCTTGATCTGACGACACAAGAAGCTGTTTCACAAGACATTCTACTTTATTATAAGAATCCTGAGGAAGCGAATCAATCATTCTGGCCAATTCTGGGTTCATCTTTCTATACACCTCCTTAATAAAACCAACGACTAATACCATTATAATTATACTCCATCGAACAGCCACTGTGCAATACTTTCTTGCAATAACCACTGATTACGCCGGTAATTTGATTGCTTGGCAATCGTCCAGAATTTTCATGGCCGTTTTTGATGAATCCGGAAACAAACCGCCATAAATCTTCAGGGTAACTGTCGGATCTGAGTGTCCTACTATCGCACATACATCAAGTACACTAACTCCTTCCCCTCGTCTCTGGCTTTCCTTTACAAGCAGACTGACAAATGTATGCCTGAGATCATGAAAGCGGTGCTGTGTAATTCCTACCTCTTGCAACAGCCGCTGAAATTCTTTCAGAACCTTCCACGGACGGAGATAATCACCATATCCATCTGCAAAGAGAAGTCCCCGGTCCACATAATAACCCCCGGCCTCCTTCTTATCCCGCTCAATCTGAATCATTTGCCGTTCGTAAATCTCGCGCAGGTTCTCATTATATGGAACTTTACGCTCTTTTCCATTTTTAGGCTTTTTAAGTATGGGAACTGTAGTCGCCGTTATCTCCGGATTACGGTTTTTAACGAAAGCCAAACTTCTCTTTACCAGAACATAGTCCGAATCAACAGATGCACACGTTCTCTTTAATCCAAGACATTCTCCTTGGCGCATACCACTGTTCACAGCCCACGCAAACAATCCCGCCAAACGGGAATGTGTATAGGCATAGGCCAGGAATTGTTTAACGTCCTCCATTGGAATCACCCTCTGCAAAGCATCCGCGTCATCACTGTCACTGTCCAAATCCTCCTGATCAAAATCCAGCATGGCCGCAGTACCTGCCTTAAACGGTCTGATTACAGCATGGGGATTGGATTGGATAAGATGCTTCTCAAAAGCGTATCGAAACGTGTTTGCTACAACAAACCGTATATGGTTGATCGTAGTGATACTGAGAGGCTTCACATTTAAAGGTTCCCCATCTTTTCCCTTTGGAATCCTTTTTCTTCCAGTCCTTTTCATTTCCGCATAGAAATCCAACAGCTGTTCCTCTGTAATACTTTCAATCGGCATCTCTCCCAGTGGGTGTTTTTCAATATAGCCTTTATAATATGTCTCATAATTATCAGACGTGGAAACTTGTGCGCTGGTCTGTATCCGTTTTAAGTTCATATAAAACACTTGGTTCAGAGTCACTTTTGTATGCCAATCCTCAGGTTGGAGCATATTCTTTAAATCGTCAACTCTGTCTTCCGTCAATGCTTCTTTTTCAGCCAGTTTATTGCGCAGCTTTTTCTCCCATGATTCAGTGTTCTTATTCCGTTTCCTTATAGCCTTCGTCTCCGTAGTTCCCGTACCAGATATCCGCCTTGTATATGATCTCCCATCTATCACTACGGTATAATACTGTTGAGAAATATAACGGTTCCCATCTTGATAGGTAGTCCCATTCCCATAAGTTGTTCTTTTCTTCTCAACTGCCACAGATGATCCTCCTTCCTTTGATATTTATGGCGAAGAGTATCCCCTCCGCCATTTTTTGAATTACGTATTAAGATATTCCTCCAGCTTTCGAGCTGGAATTAAAATTCGTGTTCCGATTACGATTCGAGGAACGTCCGGGTTTCTCTTCAGTTCCTGATATAACAAATTTTTCGATACGCCAATCCTCTCTGCTGCTTCTGAAATAGAGTAGGCAATCATTTTGTCATTCGACACTTCCATTTTACCATCTCCTTTACTGAAAAATTAATCTTTTCTATCATTGTCTGCCGCCTCATCTTGCCCTCTTAGAATCCATCCATGTTTTCCGTTCTCCAAAATAAAGCCCAATTCCGGATTCTCTTTTAAGCGCTTTTTCATAATATCAAGACCATAAATTTGATCAGCTGTTTTATCTTTTGCCCGACACCCATAAACTTTTTTAAATTTTTCAGAAAAAGCGCTTTTAAAACTATCTTTTTCTTCTTCCCCAATAATCTTGTCCTTCCAGCCTTCCAGAAAATCCTGCAGGTCATTTTTCGCAGCAATTAGCTCCAAGCATCCCCTCCAGGCCGCAGATGGCTCCTGCGTCAGAACCCCCTATGCCGGTCTTCCTAAGACGCAGCCATTCTTCCCGGCTCATGCCGGCTGTAGGTGTCATCTCATAGGTTCCTGCCCTCTGCCTGTCAACCGCTGGTTCCCCAAATCGGCTGCCATTTCCGGCCGTATCAGTCATATCACGGCCTCTCGTCTTATCGTCATTCATTCTCATCTGATGTCCTTTCCAGACACGAAAAAGGGGACACCCCGTCCGAGTGCCCCTTAACCGTATCCTTATAATATTATATTTACCCCGTCATCAAATTCCATGTACAGGCCGTGTTCATGCTCCGCGATATAGTCCCACAGCCTGTCCATGCTTCCAAACTCCGCAAGGCTGCTTTCAAGACACTCCCCGACCTCCTCCAGACGGTGCTTCCTCTCAAACCTTCCCTGCAGGTAGGCAGCGATCTCTTCCAGTCCCATACCGCTCATGCTGCCATTGCCAGATCATAAGCCTTATCGATCAGGGCGTTGCCGTCCACCGTCTTTGCAAAAAGGCTCTCCCTGTAATTGGCACGCTCCTTAAGCGGCTTCGCATGGGTAGCGAAATCCGATACGGCATTCACAAAACGGTAGGCATTCTTTCCCACATGCTGAAGGTCGGGGGCTTCCCTGTAACGGGTCAGGACGTCCTCCTTCATA
>CANQBN010000003.1 GCA_947588855.1 uncultured Lachnospiraceae bacterium | reverse complement strand
ATATCCTTTCCTGCAACACTAACGGCAACTTTTTTGCCGGAGTCTTTAGAAGTGGAAGTTAACTTTTCACTTCACGATTCGTCATTAGGGTATCCGATGGAAAATGGAACGGCCCAATTAGATTTTCCACACTTCGCTTGTCCATCTTAGCCATGATTCCTTCCCTATTATCTATAATTGTGCATCATTTGGCTATGAATTATGCCGTTGCACATTGATGCAACGGACTGGTATTCCTTTTATGAGTATGATATTATAATACTGTAGCACGTATATGCGATAATGGTTGTTGGAATTTATAATATATTATACATTTCCATTTTCCATTATCTAGTTTTACTTCAGGAGAAATCATATGCCCTATGTATCAGATGTAATTAAGAAGGAATACACCGAGTGGAAGTCGGGAAATCGTATTTATATTTCGGCTGCTACTGGAACAGGGAAGACTAATTTCATTCTTAAAGAATTGCTTCCCCATGCTGTCAGATGCGATAAAAGAATATTATATTTAGTTAATCGAGAAATATTAAAAGAACAGTTATTGGAGAGTGTAAAAGAACAGTTACAGTATTATTATTATCAAAGTAATATAACCATTGAAACATATCAGGCATTAGAAAAGAAAATGGCCTCATATCTTTACCAGACAAACTGGTGGCGTATTACTGACAGCTTTAGAAGTATTATGAATTATTATAATTATGATTATATCATCTGTGATGAATGTCATTACTTTTTAGCTGATTCTAATTTTAATACTAACACAGCATTTTCTTATGCATTCGTTCAAGACTTGTGTCTAGGACAGAAAATCTGTATTTTTTTATCTGCGACTATAAATGAATTTAAGTCTTTTTTTGAGGCGAGTATATCTAAACAGAGGGACATAAATACAGCTATCTATCATTATCGTATTTCAAATTATCGGAATACAGATCCAATGGGCAGACCAATGTTAGGGACAGGAAATGTGAGAGAATATGAAATTCCACGAAACTATGACTATGTTGATATATCTGATATAATTATCAGAAGTTACGATAAAATCCCTGAGCTGGTTAATTCAAAAGGGGGAAAATGGTTAATATTTGTAGATAATATTGAAAAAGGCAATAAATTAAAAGATGTTTTAGAAAAGGGGATTAATAAGAATGAAAAAAAGCAGGTAGTAATGATTTCTTCGGAATACAGGCAAGACGAAGAGGGCAATGCTATTGTTAATACAATAAAGAGAGAACAGATTCAGTCTGCTAAAGTATTAATTTCCACTTCGGTAATGGACAATGGCATCAATATAAAGGATATCCAGTTAAAAAATATTATTATAATAGCAGATACGGAAACAGAATTCATCCAAATGTTAGGGAGACGGCGTAAAGAAAGCGGGCGTGTAACGCTCTATCTTTATCAATATGACAAAAATCATTTTATCCAGCGATCTAATAGTATTAAGAGCGCAAGGAATGTAGCATTTAATTATTATGCTTCTTACTCTAATTTTATAAAGTCTCAGGTAAGCCCGTTTAATAATAACGTAAATATTGATGGAATAAATCAAAATGAGCTTTACTATGTTATATGGATGCATTGCTCTATTTTAAACAATATTTTTTATAACAACATACATCTTGACGATGTAAAAAAAGTTTTTTGCTTGGTGGGGACAACCCTGCAGTTAAATTTGTTATCTTACCAACATCTTATCAATCTAGCTTATATTTACAGGGAAATGATTGGAAAATATCAAAATGAAGGGGAAACCGCTTTCCTTAGAGAACAGCTTCGTTGGCTAGGAAAGGAAGAATCCGAGATTAATGACATACTGAAAAATATAAGCGATACAGCTAAAGAAAAAGCTAGAAAAGAAATAATTGAGGCAATGGAAAAAATCGAGGGAAAGCCTCTCTCGCACGACGAATGCGTGAAATTTAAAAATAGTATATCGGAGCACTTAAAAGTAATAGTTGGAGCGCTTGATAATAGTCACCCTAAATGGCACACACTTAATGATATAATCAAGAAGAACGATCATGTAATAACTGAGCCATGCATGGAATATTTGTCTGAAGCCGGACAAATCCCCTACGAAGTGGAAGTACGCCAAAAAAATGGCGATAGAGATACCGAATATATCTTTGTAAAAAAAGAAGATAGTAAAAAAGTATAAGACCAATAACCATATGATAATCCGTAGAAAATACGGAAATATCATATGCGAGGTGGAGCTTATGGACAAGATAGTTTACACAATGCAAGAAATAGCAGACATGCTTGGAATCAGTCGGAGTTACGCTTACGAATTAGTCCGGAACGGAACGATACCTTCACTGGAGCTAGGCAAAAAACGAGTAATACCAAAAGAAAAATTTAATAAATGGGTAAATGGAGAAAGGGAGCTAACAATCTAGCTTCCTTTTTTATTGCCCGAAAGGAGAGAAAATGGGAAGAAGATGTAACGGAGAGGGGTCTATATATAAGCGGAGCGACGATCGTTGGTGCGGATCATATTTTGATGCCGCGTATAACAGGCATTATGTTTATGGGAAAACAAAGGGCGAAGTAAAACAAAAGTTAAAGGTAAAGATGTCTTCAGATAATGTATCTTTAACAGGGCCATCTCCTCCGCGTTCTCTGCCGACTTTTCAGGAATGGGTGCTGGAGTTTCTGAGAAAGTATAAAAAGAATGAGCTTAAAGCTACCACATATGGTTCGTATATTTCTGTTTATACTGTACATATTGAGAATAGTAAAATCGGAAAAATGAGAATAGACAGAATAACGACTGATAACCTGCAAAAATACTATAATGATAAAATTGCTGCTGGTTACAATAGTAAGACTGTCAGATCTATCGAAACGATCATAAATAGTGCTTTAAATCAGGCGATAAAATTGCGAATGATATCAGAGAATCCTAATCTTTATACTACTATTCCCAAAAAGCAACGGTATGAAGCAAAAGTTCTTAGCAAGGAAGACGTTGAGAAAATACTACATATGGCTAAGAGTGAATACCTTTATCCTATAATAATTACAACGGTATATACAGGATTACGAAAAGGGGAAGTTATGGCTTTAAAATGGGAAAATATAGACTTTTCTGAGAAGAAAATCCATGTAAAAAATAGTCTGTGCCGTATTGAAGATGAAGAACCAGACGCAAACGGACACCGGCATGCTCATTATGAAATCCTTGAGCCGAAAACCAGGAAAAGCATACGAACGATTCCCATGCTGGATGTTGTCTACGAAGCGCTTTTGGAGCAAAAGCAACGACAAGAAAATGATAAGAATCTTGCTAAAGATATGTATAATGATCAAGGGCTGGTTTTTGCAAATCCGTTTGGTATTTATTATGATCAGAGGGTCTTTCATGATAAGTATCATCAGTTTCTTGAAAAATATGATCTTCCGATTATCAGATTTCATGATCTACGCCATACTTTTGCAACTCTGCTTATTGAATCGGATATATCTATGAAGATTGTACAGGAATTACTTGGGCACTCGACAATTACGACAAGCATGGATATATATACCCATGTATCAGACGAGAAGAAAGAACAAGCATTGAAAGTGTTAATGAAAGCTGTTCCCTAACTTGTTATATCGTTTAGTACGTATACATGAAAGGGTATAGAATGATATGGAGAAAGGAAATGCCATAATATGAAATTGCCAAGGATCTGAGTGGTATCAATTCATGATGAACTGGAGGAAGGGAAAAGAAATCATAGAGCACAGTGAATTATCCGTATAAATAAACGGATATATAGTGGCAGGGTAGATTTAACTTCTATCCTGCCATTTTATGTGAAGGAGACAGCAAAAGATGGAGAGACCAATGACAGTAACAGAGTTTTATGAAAGGATGCCTAAGCTTGAATTTCAAAAAAAGGGAGGCTTGCTCGAATGAGCAATGCAGGCGAGAGGATCACAGAGGATCCCTTCGCCTGCTTATGATTTTTTTTTAGTATTATTAAGAGCAGGAATAATTGGAATGGAGAGATCGGTTTTGCTATATATTCAAATAAGTCGGCTTTGAGACAGAATGTAGTTCTCTACCGCCTTTTTCGGAATCTTCCATACCCGCCCAATCTTGAATGCGTTAATTTGATGGGTGCGTAAAAGCATATAGGCAGCATTATATCCGATGGAAAGAATCTGGCATAAATCATCTATTGTTACCAATTCGTCATATTGATCAAGCATAATTATCTCACCTCCTGTGAAGCTTATAATCTTACTTGAATGTTAAATTTTATATATTGATATGCTAACAGCTATTAATAATAAATATTAACATATAACATTACTATAATATAAATATTATCTGGAAAAGTATAACGATGAAAAATGCAGGCAGTTACTTTCCCACTCTATACAAAGGAGAAATAAGACCATGGGCAAATTAATACATAATGAATCCAAAGAGTTTTCTAGTGAAAATGCTATTGATAATGTTTTACGAAGTATTGTATCAGGAACTGCTGATATATCCAATCGGGGGATCTGTTTAATGATTAACGGTATTGGGGTGGTGTGTAGATATGGCATAGAGGCTATGATCGACCAAATAAACTATGTACAGGAAATTTGGGGGATTAATTATCGCAAGGGCCGACGGATAATGCATGAAGTGTTTTTATTGAATCGCGAAGAGGTTTCTGCCCTAGGTAGTGTAGAGGTCTTAAAAGCGTTCGTTTATAAATTGGGATATTCCTATTTTCAAAAAGGACATCAGGTCGTATATGCAGTGTATGATAATGGCACAGCGGGCATGCAAATTCATTTTTTTATCAACACTGTGAATTTTAACAGCGGATATAAACTCGTGTGGAAAACTAAAGATCTTTATTCTCGTGAAAATAGGTTCAATTTAATTCTCGAACGATATATGCATCAAGCGGTACGGTTTGACGAGAAGTAGAGATATATCCCATAAAGCATAATCTTCCGTATGGGCGAATGAAATTTGTACAGCAAATGTACGGAAGAGTTATATAATACACCGATCACTGATCATGGTGATGGGTGAGATGCTCTTCATCACCCATCACCATGATCAGTGATCGGTGTATTGTTCATATAGATATTAAAATAAATAAAGTGATATATCGGAATTATTAAATTAGAATATTAAGATATTTATTAATTAAGATATTCATTAATACTAGAAATAATTATATATTATATTATCTCTAATCTAACATGACATTAGTCATTATATAATAAAAGGAGATGTTTGAGATATGATGAGAAAAGGAACGCGATTAGATATAAGAATGAAAGCTGAACAAAAGGATAAAATTAATGAGTTAGCTAAAATGAACCATATGTCTGTATCTGCGTATGTCACAGAAACTGCAATATCACAATGTCAAAGCCATAGTATGAAAGAGAAAAATATTATACGGTCATTAATCCCATTACAAGCACAGATCAAAGAATTAGAAACCATTATTGGAGATAATGAAGCAGCACAAAAGAATTTAAGAGAATTGACTAAGGAGGTGAATCAAATTTGGCATACTTTAAGTTCGCAGAAGAAGGTAAAAAAGTATACACAAAAATAACAGGATTCGGTTCACATTATGAAAATCCTGACGCAGTGGAAAAAGTTATATACTATATTACAAGAACAAATCTAGATCCTGCAAGAGGAAAAGAACCGCCCCTATATGTGAATTCCTTTGGAACGCCTCCGAATGATGTTGGAGAAATGATCCTAAACTTTTATACAATCAAAAAAATATATAATAAGCAGGGAGGAAGACAGCTTTATCATATGATTATGGGATTTGATGAGAACGAAGAACAATTATTATATCAATCGGGTAAATTATATGAATTCGCAGATCAGATAGCTTATTTCTTTTTTGTACGTGGATTTCAGATTGTGTATGCGATCCATCGGAATGAAATGAATCTGCATATCCATTTTGCAATGAACTCCGTTAATTATTATGATGGACTAAAATATCAAATATCATTTGGAGTTCCAAAGAAGACTATATCCAACTACTTTTATTGGATTCTACAGACGTACATACATGATCCTGCGCGCTTGCCTATGGAAGCAATATATTTTGAACCATATACAGAAGATACTTTATGGGTGAGAGACAATAATTTGCCATATAATTATGAAAAACCTGAAATACGGTACTTTGACAGTATGGAGGAGTTTGAGAAATATGGTTGCTAATAATGATGATCGTGATTGATTCTCTGATAGTATAGGAAACGGCGGGATATCTCTTACAATATCCCGCCTGGTTGAATGGGGCATATCGATAAGGACTTTCATTGATGTATTGTTGATACATAATTCTGTGTGGAGTCTATATTACTAAAATCATGCTTAGAATTGCTGTTCGAAACGGCGAAGGTTGTTTCAGGGAAGAAGGGGGTAATAATAAGTGACAGATTTGGATATTGACATAAACAGCACTCCCTTTAATATTTTTTTACTAATTAAAGTTACCTTAAATATGCTGTATTGAAATGCTTGCATTATTTCGTTAAAACGAATATACTATGCATGGTTGGATTACACATCTATGGTGATTATGAGGTGTCGCGAGTGGATGGATACATAACAGTCCAAGAAGCTGCTAAAATGGGATGTAACCCTACGACAAGTCATTATAAGGGTGGAGGAAAAATACAACATGAGTGTTCATAAAAGGAAATTAAGTTATTGGGGAATTGAATACGCTTCCGGAGATAGGCATTATTTTGATCCTCAGCTTTTCTGCCGCTTTTTGGAGTATGTAAATAGCTTGGCCGAGAGGGATAAACTGTTTCGTGACGAGAAAAACAATAAGGCTGTTGCTTTATCGAGCATTAGGGATGAAACAAAGCAAGGGTTACACCTCTATAAAATAATTTTTAAATCTTGCAAGTACAACCATTCTCCCGACTATATGTCCAGCACAGACGGATCAGAACGTCCTACTGATAAGAGACTTGACGAAGGCGATAAAGAGCTGACACATATGTGCATGCGTATTGATGAGAATGAGGCATATACTATTTTTGAGGAGCGTCGCAGTGGTGTAACGATGGGTGGCGTAATAAAATATTTTAATAAATTGCTACATACCTTTTTATTGCAACAAGGAATGGACGATATTTTTGACCTCTGGGCAAGTATTATTCCCTCAGATGATTTTTTGACAGCTTTAGATACTGCTGATAGGATTTCCGTGGCACAGCTCTTTGTGGAGAAAAAAGTTCTTGGGAGTGGCTATCTGAATCTCATGGATGTTGATGCAAATTCTCAAAATGACTTGTTAATGACATTGAAATCAAGGCCCAGACAAAGCTTACCCAAAAGAGCGTTGAAGCAAACTTTTCTATCTATTGCTACAGAAGGAGCCAGGGTAACTCGAATTCGTCTTTATGGCAAGGACATTAACAAAATGAATATAATGATTGATTCTTTAGGGGGCAAACGAATAGAAGAAGTATCTGTTGAATTGACTCCTAATGGAATTGTTGATTCTTATTCTATTTTTGCAAAAATAGAGGAAGTGTTAGGTGTAATTGAATGAAAAAACGGTCAACTCGTGGTTTAGGACAATATATCTACATGGAATGGTTATTTCCTATAAAAGACTATTATTGCTCAATAAGAAAAAACGAAGTGGTTTTTGAAATCGTTATCCCCCTGTTGGTTTCCCTAATTTGCGTGTCTCTCTATTTTAGAGAACGGAAAATAGAGATAGCCCTTGATGGTTTGTCCGAACTTTTACCAAGTGCGATCTCAATTTTGATTGGATTTACTATCATGCTCATAACATTATTGCTAACTAGTAGTGTTGAAAGTGTTGAGCAACTCAAAATAATAACAACAAAGACATTATATAAAAAGCCGCTCACATTACATCAGGATCTACACATTCAATTTTCTCACTCCCTATTTTCTGAAATATTTTTACTGCTACTTATTTTCTTCTACTTATTCTTGAAGGGAATTGGATTGCCGCTATTCATGAGTACGATAGTTCTTTTCATTGAAATATATTTAACCTTGAATATACTGCTTTCAATATTACGGGGGATTGCAAATTTATATTTCTCTTTCTATCATGTACTCGAAGATAAATAAGTTTGGGAGATCCTCCGGATGGAGGCTGTTAAAAGCTTTTGCTTGGAACTCAGGTCTAAAATTAAATCTCTAGAATGGCCTAGAAAAAAGCCGTTCTGAATTATATCAGAACGACTAATTATATCAGAACGACTTTTTCTATAAATTATGTTTGGTTTGAATAAGGGGCACGTATTCAGTATGTATCAACCATAAGTATGTCTGTGTCATCAGAGACTCTAGGAATATATTCCAGTATGAACCAAGTTATTCAAATACTACTATATAATCTGCAGAGGCCTCGGCAAAGGTCTCATCACCAGAGCCAAGAACTTCAGTAAGTTCTTCATTCAAAATCCCACGAACATAGGCATCGCTTGCATTGGGCTTCTCGACAAGGGCCCATTTCAGTTGCTGGTAGGAATATTTTGCAAAAGCAAGCCATTGCGGATAATTGATTGCCATTGGATTTTTCGTGAAATATACTTTCCCAGCGTTTATAGCCGTAGCAGCTGAATGGCCGATAAAGAGCATAGTCGCAAGTTTTGGATGTTTCTCGCGATTCAGAGAAAACGGTATGGATTCCTTTATAGAATGCCCCTCCTTAATTCTCTTAATCCCATATCCAATCCGGGTGACGACTTCGACAATCATTACTGGAATAGATAGGGTGCAAAAGTGAATAAAATCGTAGCCCTCGTAATACATTCCCTGCACGATTTCTGCTATCGTCTGTTCTTCTTCCCCGATACTTCCGAATTGGAGCAGGTTAAACAGCCCCATTAACGGCGCAGGCAGTCCCATAGATGTCGTGATATCGGATTTGAAATGAAGAATTTGTTTTGCGATAGCAGCAAAAATATCACTTTCTTTCCTGTCAGCATAGTTTTCCATCACTTGGGAAACGATTTTCCCTGTCTTATCGATCGTTGTCATTCGGCCGGTAAGTATATCTGCGACCCCGAAAATAAGACCAAGCAAAGGATCATGTCCCAGTGAAAGAAGGCGATGATAATATGCAGATAATCCCTCGACCCATATTGAAGTATTTCGATTATCCTGTGCATCATACGGAACTTTGCTAGCCTTAGAATTTGCAAGCTTTTCCATTTCTTCTTCCGGAAACTTTTTGTTAAACCAGTCTCTTACATAATTTGCAAGGGTGCCGCCTTTAAGACCATCAGGAGTCCTTTGCGGAATACCAACCAGTAAAATATCAACGGCGGCGCCGAGTAATCCTGCTGAAGCGCTGATTGCAATATCATATTTATCTAAACGATGGAGGGCCTTATATTCTTCATTTAACTTCTGAATAGCAATTTCATTATTTACCAGTTCTTCAGGAGTAAACAGATCTTCCAGTGTACATCCTGTCCCTATGCTCTCTTCCGCTTCCAGACATAGATGTTCCCATGATGGAACAACCATAACCTTTCTAGACAGATTAGAGGAAGGCCGCTGTTTTGTTTTTTTCAAGTCCTCCAGCTGCGCGCTATATCCAAGGCTTCGGAGCAATGCTTCACTTTCGGATATTCGGTCATTAACTTCGGACAGAGACGGCCGATGAATCTCTGACAGCTCTTTGGACTGATAAGCAAGAACGTTATTCAGCTGCTGCTCCAATTCGCTGTAATGGTATTTGCTCATGACGCCGTACCCAGATCCTTTCCCAAATTCTTGATTGCCTGTTGCAGGAGAATATTCAGACTTTGAAGATAATCGATCCTTTCCTGATCTGCGTCTGCTTCCGCTTTCAATGCTTTAATGATGGCATCATGCTTTTTAATGGCTTCTTTGTATAAACGTTCTTTTTCCTGCCGGAGCTGTTTGTTTTTCAGATGAGAGGCAACGCCTACTCCGGCGGCCGCCAAACCGGCGACCGGTGAAGCAAGAACAAAAATCCCCGCAACCATTCCGCCTCCGACAACGGCACCTGCGGTCGCAAGACCGGATGTGATTCCGGCGGCAGACAGCCCCACTACTGAACCGAGACCATACAGTGCGGCAAAAGATCCGACGCCGCCTATCCCGGCCCCCAATGCTCCGGCCAATACCTCCGGAATAGCACTCTCCTTAATTGTGCGGGTTTTGTCATTCAAAGCTTCGGCTGCTTCGTTGACAACATTCACGACGGACTGCATAGATTCTATGTTTTGGTAGATCATATCTCTTTTCTTTTTCACATAAGTATCCTTTTTCTTTTCGCTCATTATTATGCCTCCTCTGTTTTGATATATTATCTCCTTTTTTCGGGAGATGCAATCTTATAATGCCGGAACTTATTCAGAAGGATTGTCAAAATATTCTATATTTTGCCCTTTTAGCCACATATTAAGTCCGGCCTCTCCAAACACTTCCGCAGTAACTATATAATTTCCGTCTTTCTGCCGTTCGGCTTTTGCTGTTGGCAGCCGATCCAGAATGGCATTGATATCAGAGCCTTTATAAATAAATTTGGCCCGATGTAGTTTGCCCGTATACATGAATGGAATCCTTTTCCGAAATTCTCCTTCTTCAAACCGATTGCGGTAGGGAACACGGAAAACATTTTCCTGTATCTTATAGTGAGAGATTCGATCAATTCGGTACACAGTGGGGTATCCGGGGTACTTTGTATCTTTATCTCCAATGTAAGCAATCAAGTAAAAGTAGTATTCCGAATTCATGATTCCAACTGGTTTTATAACGGCTCTTGTAATTTCCCCATTAGTTTTCTGATATTCGAGTTCCACCAGATGATGCCTATATACAGCGCTTCCGAGTTCCCATATCTGGTTTACCAGTACTTTCCCATGATGTGGTTCCACATAATGGAATAGTTCATTCTGAATCAGTTCTGACATCTTCTTCCTGTCCGATATGGGGAGTCCAGCTTTGATTAGCTCCGTTATGATACGTTTCATCTCATCCTTGACCAATGCGCGGCTTTCCAGCAGGATTTTAGCCGTTGTAAAAAGTTCGGCGTTAGTAAGAGTGACGGGGCGTGGACTGATGGCCCGGAATCCTCCCGCAATATAGTCGTAAATGATATCTGTTCCATTTCCAATTTTTGCAATATGATTGGAAAGATAGTCACGGATTGAATCAATGTCCCGTTGGATGGAGCGGGGGCTGACACCGTATTTTTCTGCCAGATCTTGCTTCTTAATGACTTCACCTTCCATTAGACGCGTATAGATTTCCAATACGCGGTCGTGCTTATGGACAGGTTCTTGTTTGGACATAGAAAGAGCATCCCCTTTTTATTATGAATGGCGTAGCAGTCATTCGACGAATCTAATAATCTATGTACTTTTTAGGATCTTCACCCTTTAGCAATGGATCATCAGTAGAGTGATTTATTGTCTTGAGAAGAAGTCCGACAACTGTAATAATTCCGGTAATAATCGGATGGCTGGCTGGCATACCATTTTCATTATGGCTATTTGGATCTACGAAAGATGACATATTTGAAAACGCTCCTTTCTTACGACTCAGTGTTTATTATTTTTTCCCATATAACACGAAAGATTTCGCCTGTATGTTCCGCAATTACTTTATAATCGTTAAAATGGTTGATAGTGACTGCTACGCCGAGTGTATATATTAAAAGTATTGCCCCGATATTTATTCCGGAAGTTGCGGCAACTGGCGTCAAGGCGGCTGTTGTCACTCCCATAGAAGCACCGCCCATAAGAGGAGTTGTAGTATGGTGATCTTTTGGGCATCAATGAGGTCCTTCGCCGGTTTGCCGGCAACAATAATTTCGTCAATCTTGTCTTTTTGAGAGCTCTTTAAATCGTCTTTGTTGTAACAGTGTTTGTTGACATAGCAATTCCTCCTTTGAATAGCTGATATCATTACTATACCACGAATAATGCTTTTGGGCAAGAATTATAATGCAAACAGAAACTTCATTTAAAGATTCTGTCCAGTAAAATGAAATCAAGGGGGTTATTCAGATGGTTGACTATGTGGAATTGGGAAAAAGAATACGCGAAGCAAGAAAAGCCCTGAATCTCACACAGGAAGAGGCCTCCGAGAGATGTGATATCACCAGTTCTTATTATGGCAATCTGGAACGCGGTGACAAAAAGATGAGTGTGGAAACGCTGGTTAAATTGTCAGAAGGGTTGGGAGTATCGGTAGACAGCCTCCTATATGGAGATGATTCCAGGGAAAGGAAACTTCTGTCTGATGTAATGGCAAAAGTCAAAAAGGATACGAATATCGGACAATTTGAAAAATATCTGATGATTATGGAAGCTGTGTCAAGAATAGCAGATAAATTATGATGCAGACATGAGCCGGTGGTGAGCACCGGCTTTTATTATGTCAGTATGCAGAAAGCGCGCCGGTGACGTTTTCTTTGTATTTTGTCTGATCGAGAATCTATATAGTCCATGTGTTCAATTAAGTAATATATCAATAGATGCAGAAAAGGAATAGAGTATCAGGTCAGCGGTCGGCTTATTCAGCCGGCCGCCTTTCTTTTCTGCGCCTAAAGTACAGTGCAGGCCAGAAAGACCAGCGCTAAGGAAAGGAGGTGACATACATGAAAAAATATAAAGTTACATTTATGCAGTTTGGCACAGCTTATATTGAAGCGCTGAATGCGGAAGATGCTAAGGCAAAAGCGCTGGAACTGGAACGTGACCAGATCAAATGGGATCAGGACCAGATCCCGATCCTTGTGCCGTATGCAGAGTGTGAGGAGGAATAAAATCCGTTTTAAAACTTCTTGGAAATGACAGGAAGTGACACTGCCATAACCTATAATGGAATCAAGCATTGAAAATGCGAAAAGCAAACGATAGGAGGAAGCTATGAGAAACAGAAAATGTAGCAGAAAGAAAAAAGTGAAGGTTTTGCTGCTGCTCGCTGCAGTTATGCTGATTGCTGCGGGATGTTCAGGAGAAAAGGAAACAAGATCGCAGGATACCATCACAGACGAGGCGATCAGACGTTTTTCAGACAGTGGAGACATCTCGGAATTTGTCGCGATCGGGATGGATGGAGCAGAGAAGATGGCCGATAAGGGATTGCTGGACTGTTCGGCAGATGGCCAGCGATTTACGGCAGAGGGGTTGGACGTTATGTTTGATGCAGAGGGAAGATTATTTTCCGTGACAGCAACAGAAGAACCTTATAATCTCTATGGAGCAGGAATCGGTGATAGTTTTGATATTTTTAACGACGGAAAACAATTCACCGGGAATGGTATGGCACTGGTGTATGAAGATGCGGATGCTGTTGTATATGCGGTTACAGACGACCAGGCGGCAGGAGGTGACCGGGCGGCAACGATCACTCTGGAAGACAGTAAGGTTTCCATGATCCTGTTTGAAATGAGCGGAGGAGCCTCTTATGCGGAACTGTACTCGGATATCGAAATGGCAGATGAGACTATGGACATGGATTCAGAGCAGACAGAAGAACTCTTCGCTGAGGAAGAAGTATCACAAGAAAAATCCGATATATCGGCTGCGGCTGTCGGCAGTTACCTGCCGGGTATGAGAATTGACGGCATCTACGTATATGACAATGGTATTGATGCCGTATGTACGGCAGATGTAAATTTTGGCCAGGGTTACATATCCGTTGAATGTACAGGATATGGCGGTCATGGTCTGTATGCTTATGAAGCCTGGGATTGTCAGGAGAATGATACGGGGGATTACACGGTCAGCGGCAATCTCCTCTCCTGCATTGTAACATTTACTGACGGAGGCCTGTATATAGCGAAGGCTGGTGAAGATGGGTCATCTATGAGCAGTTATCTGGAAGGCTATTATTATCTTACGGAGCCATATGATCCGTCAATAATCGCGGGACTGGATTTTCCTAACAGCTACATTATCCCTGACAGTGATAAACGGCTGCTGACACAAGAAGACCTGTCCCATATAGGAACAACAGCATTCTTGCGGTATGCGAAAAATGAGATTTATGCCAGACATGGAAGACAGTTCGCGTCGGCTGATCTGGACGCTTATTTTAATTCGAAAAACTGGTATACGGGGACGATAGCTCCGGAACAGTTTGATGAATCTGTCCTCAGCGAGATCGAAAAGGAAAATGTAAATTTCATTCAGGAATATATTGATTCATGGTACTGATAGGCAATTTTATAAAATACTAAAAGGACAAGGAGATAAAAGATGGAGACGTTTGTATTATTAGTGTATCTTATTCTTGGTTATATGGCTGCCAATAAAGTCTGGTATTCCAAAAGAGTATATTTGGTATCCGATAGCGGGAAATTCTTTGTGCAGAAAGTGATCGTTGCACTCTTTCTGGGGTGGCTCTTGATTCCCATTGCGTTGATCCAGCTGCTTTTGGGGAAATAAGGATGGGGGAATTAAAATGTCATTACTGCCTGAAAAACGCAGATGTCCCTGTTGCGGAAGGACATATAGTTTTAATCCGGATATTGGTAAGATATTTTGTCCGCATTGCAGGGAGCAAAAGATAGGTATACCGATCCTGCCATTTATGATTAAAAAGAAAAAAGACCAGCCGCTGGATCGGCTGAAACCGTAGGTTGAGTTTCAAAATCAGAATTCATGATTATATATTATAACTGTGAGAATATCTTACAAGGAGGTGAATTATGTTGAAACAAGAGATTCTCACAGTTATCCTTAAAATCCTCAACCATATACTGGAAATTATGGAAAAAGGAAAAGATGTATGAACAAACCCGGCCGGTTTAAACTGGCTGGGTTTTCTGTTTCTGCATTAGGAGCGTAATGAAAAAATATAGAAGGAGGAAGAAAATTATGTCAGCAGCAGTTGAAACCATGTTTTATCACAGGGAAAGACCCTGGCACGGCCTTGGTACTATGGTGATGGAGGCTCCCGATTCAAGAGAAGCTTTAAGGCTTGCCGGATTGAACTGGCAGGTGGTCCAGAGGCCCGTCATGACAGACGAGGGTTTCCCTATCCACGGATTCAAGGCCAATGTCCGTGATACCGACGGGCAGGTCCTTGGTATCGTCACGGACCGTTACAGGGTAGTCCAGAATGAGGACGCCTTCGCTTTTACAGATGAACTGTTGGGCGAGGGCGTTACTTATGAGACGGCCGGGAGCCTGCAGAACGGCAGGCGTACCTGGCTCCTGGCACGGCTTCCCCAGCGCTACATCATCAGCGGTGATGAGATCACGCCTTACCTGGTCTTTATGAACAGCCATGACGGAAGCGGCTCAATCAAGGCGGCTATGACACCTGTCAGGGTGGTCTGTCAGAACACCCTTAACCTGGCCCTGGCGACAGCTAAAAGGAGCTGGGCCACCCACCATACCGGTGATATCCGGGGGAAGCTCCAGAATGCCCGGGAAACCCTGCTGTATGCAGAACAGTACATGGCTGAACTGGGAAAGGCTATCGACAGGTTAAACCATCAGAAGCTGTCAGACCATCAGGTGTTGGATTATCTCGACGCCCTGTTCCCGCTCCTGGATAATGCTACGGAGCAGCAGCGGAAGAACATCGTCCGTATGAAGGAGGACGTCCTGACCCGTTACAGAGAAGCTCCCGACCTTCAGCATGTGGGAAAGAATGCCTACCGTTTTGTGAATGCAGTATCGGATTTTGCCACCCATGCGAAGCCGCTGAAGGAGCGTGCCAATTACAGGGAGAGCCTTTTCGCGAGGACGGTGGACGGCAACGCCCTGATCGATAAGGCTTATGATCTGGCAATGGCAGCATGAGCGGTATGGGACTGGAAGAGATCGCTGTCTACCTGCAGGGAATGTTTGAGAGGAAGCACCGTCTGGAGGAGATCGGGGAGCGTCTTGAAAGCAGCCTTGCGGAGTTTGGAAGCATGGACAGGCTGTGGAACTATATCGCGGAACATGAATATGGCCTGTACATGGAGTTTGATGACGGGGTAGATATCATATTATAAGGATACGGTTAAGGGGCACTCGGACGGGGTGCCCCCTTTTTCGTGTCTGGAAAGGACATCAGATGAGAATGAATGACGATAAGATGAGAGGCCGTGATATGACTGATACGACTGGGAATGGCAGACGCTTTGGAGAACCAGCGGTTGACAGGCAGAGGTCAGGAACCTATGAGATGACACCTACAGCCGGCATGAGCCGGGAGGAATGGCTGCGTCTTCGGAAGACCGGCATAGGGGGCTCTGACGCAGGGGCCATCTGCGGTTTGAACCCTTATTCCGGCGCCATGAGCGTCTACATGAGCAAGACCACGGATGAGACTGAGGAACGGGAAGGGGAACAGCTCCGGCAGGGCCGTGACCTGGAAGAGTATGTGGCCAGGCGGTTCTGTGAGGCCACCGGGTTTAAGGTGCGCCGCTCCAACATGATGTACCGGAGCAAGGAACACCCGTTCATGATCGCCGATGTGGACAGGCTGGTCATGGGGGCGGACGCCGGGCTGGAATGCAAGACCGCCAGCGCCTACAGCGCGGATAAATGGAAGGACGGGAAGATCCCTCTCCATTATCTGATGCAGTGCTACCATTACATGGCAGTCACTGGAAAGAGGACATGGTATATCGCTGTCGTTATCTTAGGAACGGAATTTAAGTTTGCTAAGATCGAATGGGATGATACGACTATTCACAGCCTTATCCGGCTAGAGGAGGCTTTCTGGTACCGGAACGTGCTGCCCCGCGTCATGCCGGACCCTGACGGCTCTAAAGCCTGTGATGAGATACTGGAACAGTATTTCCATATCTCCAGGAAAGCCATGGCTGTGCCCCTGGTCGGCTTTGACGAAAAGCTGAGGCACAGGGAGGATATCATAGCCCAGGCGGAGGAACTGGAGAGGGAGCGGAAACAGATCGAGCAGGAGATCAAGCTGTATATGGGCGACCATGAGGACGCCTATACGGACGGCTACAGGATATCCTGGAGCAGCGTAGAGACGTCACGTGTCGATACGAAACGACTGAAAAGGGAACGTCCTGAGATATACCGGGAGTTCTCCAATACCACCAGTTCCAGGCGTTTTGCGGTCCGTGCGGTACAGGAACAGAAAGAGGCGGCATAGGGGAAAGGAGAGGACATGATACAGACAGACTTAAAAAGGTCAGTGGACCGGGCGGTGCGGAAGGATTTCCGGAGGTTCCATGCCTCCATGTGCAGGAAGCCCCAGACGGAGGTATGGGAGGAATGCGGCAGGATCCATTTCTACTGCTGCTTAAAGGAGTATTTCGATTACAACGAAAAGATACCCATGAGGTATTACGCCCTGCTCTATACGAGCAGGAGGCCGATCTATACCCTCTGGGAAACCTATCTGAAATATGAGGCCCTGAATTATACCACATGGGAGGGGATCGACGGCATCATGGAAGCTCTACTGGAAGAGAACAGGGAAGCGGCTAAGGAGAGGAGGAGGTATCATGGACACGATCAGGACATTGCGTGCTGATGAGATTGAGTGCAGAGTAGGAACCATTAATGAGAGAGGCTTATCGCTGCTGCTGTATAAGGATGCTAGGGTGGACCAGAAGATATTGGACGAGGTTTATGGAGTGCTGAACTGGAAACGGAGCCATCAGCAGATTGGAGGAAGCCTGTACTGCACCGTGGAGATATGGGATAAGGAGAAAGGCCAGTGGATAGCCAAGCAGGACGTCGGCACGGCCAGCTATTCCGACGCGGAAAAGGGGCTGGCATCCGACAGCTTTAAGAGGGCCTGCTTCAACTGGGGGATCGGTAGGGAACTGTACACGGCTCCTTTCATCTGGATCTCTGCTGAAAAGGTGAAGATCGAGCCGAAAGGGCAGGGCCGGGATATAAAATATCATACCAATGAGCGTTTCAGCGTGAAGTCCATAGATTACGCCGAAAGGGCTGTTTCTTCCCTGGCCGTCGTCAACAGCCGTGGGCAGGAGGTATATTCCTGGTCGGCTCCCGGCCAGGCGTCTCCCAGGGGCCTTACACCGTACCAGAAGACTGCCCTGGACAGAGAGCTTGTAAGGACGGGGATATCCCTGGATAAGGTCCTGGAGAGATACGGGCTTGCGGAGGCGGACCAGATGACATCAGAAGTCTATGAGGATGCCATGAAGGGGCTTAAAAAATCGGCCAGCCGGAGGAAGGCAGCCTGAGTACAGCCGGGATATCAGGCAGGTAAAAGGGGCTGCGGGAAGAAATGGCCCCTCTCTCCTGCCGCTGGGAAAGGAGGCAGAAAGAGATGGATACACTGCCGGAGGATATCGGGACCTGCAGGACTGGGCCGAACGGAGAAATCGTTGAGCTGGACAGGGGTGATTCCGGGCAGGGATATATCTTTAAGAGCTGGGATGCTTACAACAACCGGCCGCAGGATCCCTGCTATGTCCCTGAACTATTTGACTACGTGTACACTGCCGAAGAGTTCCTGGAGATATGCGGGAGCCAGAAGGAATGTGCTGATATCCTGTTTGAAGAGTGCTGCTGGCAGAAGCCGGAGACACTCCTTGACGAATGGCTCCTGGAAAAGGAATGGGTCGAATGCGGAGGCTGCGGAAAGCTGGTCTTTTATGGCATGGGAAGCTATAAAAAGAGCTGTCCTTACTGCGGTAAGGCGATATAGGAATGAACCTAAGCCGGGTTTGAAAAGGCGGCTGAGGTCAGGAAACCATTAAGTGGATAAAGAGAGAGGAATGATGATATGAGCATGACATACGAGGTATTCAAAGAAAGGGTTATGAAAAAGTTACAGGACAGGCTTGGAAGCGGTTATGAGTTCATTATTGCGAAGATGCCTAAGAACAATGGGATCGTCCTGGACGGGTTATCTGTTCATAAAAAGGGTGCTGGTGTAGCCCCGATGGTGTATCTGGAGCATTATTATGAACGGTTCCAGGAAGGGGAGACTTTCGATTCCCTGACGGAAGAACTTTCCGATATATGCGGGCAGGGTCTGCCACTTATGCAGGCGAAACTGTCCGCCTTAAATGATTTCTCCAGGTTGAGGGATAGGATAGTCTACAGTCTGATACGGACCAGCACGAATAAAGGTTTTTTGGAAGATGTGCCGTCCGTGCCTTATTTGGACCTGTCTATCGTATTTTACCTCTATCTGGAAGAGAGCCGTTTCGGACAGATGAAGGCGCTCATCCACAACTGCAACATGGTTAAGTGGGGAACGACGGCAGATGAACTGTACTTCCTTGCGCGGTATAATACGCCGAGACTGCTGCCGGAAGAGCTGAAGACCATGAGGCAGGTCCTGAAGGAAATGGCAAAAGAACATCTGGGGGAAGGATATAAGGAAGAGGTCATGGACGCTCTACTGCCGGAGCATGAAAAAGTGCCCATGTATGTGCTGAGCAACGCAACCGGGGTCAGCGGGGCTGCGGCGCTCATGTATCCCAATGCCCTCAAAAGCATTGCCGATGAAATGGGAAAGGATCTGGTGATCCTGCCTTCCAGTATCCATGAGGTCATTCTTATTCCTTATGATGAGGGGACAGTGCCGGAAGAGATGGATAGAATGATATATACTATCAATCGGGAGCAAGTGCCTCTGGAGGACAGGCTATCAGACCACGCGTACCTGTATTCCAGGGATACGGATATGGTGGGGTATCTGCCGGATACAAAGGCTGCGTAAACTGAAGATGGAGAGAACAAGTTGTGACAGTAGACAAATTATAGTTAGCTTTGATCCTGGATATGCATATTTTTGAAACAGATATTCACATAAGAAAAGATGGAATTGGGCGTTTCCATTTTCCATTAGCCGTCATTTTCCGTACCGATTATTAATGAATAGATGATGAACCATTCCCGTAATACGTCATTGTCATTGCTCCCGGTTCGGGAATTATCGTTAGAATAAATTTTAAAAAATGATGTCAAAATTGATGTCAAACCTCAAAATTTCTTCCCGTTTCACATAAAAAGCAAGGAACTCAAGAGGCCGAAAACCCTTGATTTTCCTTGCTTTTTTTGAATTTCAATGCGGCTAACAGGACTTGAACCTGCACGGTCTCCCACCAGAACCTAAATCTGGCGCGTCTGCCAATTCCGCCATAGCCGCGAAATGTCTGTCGTGATTATCTTAACATAAATCAGTACTGGAAACAAGAACGTAAATATTTTCGTTAATATTGCTGATTTTATATGCAAAATGCACAGGGAATCCTGTGCGTTTTGTTGATTTCCCTGCAGGTTTTGTTGTTCTTGCATTGGTTTTCCTGCAAGATTGTGAGTCGTTTTGTGACGCAGCGGATCTGTAATGGTAGGGTCCATTCCTGATAAAAAAGAGTTGACCGGCCGGCGGCACAGGGGATAAACTATATCTGATATACCATTTTAGGAAAAGGCGGGCGGGAATGAAACCGCGGCGAAGGGGCAGTAATCAGGATGGAACGCAGGCTTACCGCGCATGACAGCAGCATAAGAGAACCCTTGTTTGATTTTCTGGAAGAGACATATGGGAAGATCAGGATCCTGGAAGAAAAACGGACCGGAAGAGCCAGGGCAGATGTGGTGATGGTCACTCCGTCAGCAATCTTCGGCATTGAGATTAAGAGCGATGGCGACAGCTATGCCCGTCTGGCCGGGCAGGTAAAAAATTATGATCTGTATTATGACTATAATATTATCGCCGTCGGCAGCAGCCATGGCCTGCATGTGGAGGAACATGTTCCGGAGTGGTGGGGAATCATCACGATTGAGGAACTGGACGGAAAACTGGATTTCTATTTTCTGCGCCGGCCCAAAAGTAATCCGAAGATGCAGAAAGAACGGAAGATCAGTATTCTGTGGAGACCGGAGCTTGCCCGAATCCAGGAGAAGAACCATCTTCCCGTATACCGGGACAAGAGCAAGCAGTTCGTCCAGGCAAAGCTGCTGGAGCAGGTGCCCCTCGGTCTTCTGTGGCAGCAGGTAAGCGAGGAACTGTTTCAGCGGGACTATCAGATGATTGGGGAAGAAATTGACGCATTCCGGAGAAGAGAAAAAAGCAAACTCTCCAGGCATCCAAAAGGTTCCGGCCGAAAAAAAGGTCTTTCCCATAGAGGAAGCTGAAGAGTGATTCGGACTTTTTAAACTGGGCTAGTTGGATTCGAACCAACGAATGCAGGAGTCAAAGTCCTGTGCCTTACCGCTTGGCGATAGCCCAAAAATAACAATACCTCACGCTTATTAAGCTTAGCACAAAAATGGCAAGGTGGCAAGAAAATTATGAACACAACAGGTAACTTATTTTACACTGCATTTCCGCCGTTTATATATACGTTTTCCTCCCGCTGGCATCCGGGATACCTTCTTCCTCACGGTATTTGGCGACGGTCCGTCTGGAGATAGGCATGCCCTGCTCTGTCAGCATCTCACTGAGGATCCGGTCGCTGTAGGGTTTCTTTTTATTCTCCCCATCTATAATCTCATGCAGGGCTCTCTTGATGGAAGCGTTGGTATGGCTGCCCGGTTCTTTCGCGGAAAAACCTCCCGTATGGGCGGTGGCGTTTCGTTGAAAGAAAAAGCTCAGCGGGTATACGCCCCATACACACTGGAGATACTTTTTGTCTACGGCGCGGCTGATAGTGGATTCATGAACCTCTATGGTTTCAGCTATGTCGGCCAGCTTTAGAGGACGCAGATGTTCCGGGCCGAAGGCGAAAAAATCCTCCTGGCGTTTCAGGATTTCTTTCGAGACAGCCATCAGGGTTTTACCACGCTGCGCAATACACTGTTTTATCCACTCAACCTGTCGTATTTTGTTGTTCAGATAGTCTTTGACTTCTTCATTGTCTGTTTCCCGGTTTAGTTTTTCATAGTAGCCGTTGACCTGAATGTCAGGATAGGAAGATTCATTGAGAAGAATATCAAAATGGTTATCGAACTTGACAATGGTAACGTCAGGAATAATATACTTCATTTCTTCCCGGTTGTAGAATGCACTGCCCGGCTTGGGATTTAGGGATTTGATAATCTGACAATAAGCGCTTACTTCCGCTGCGGTCAGATGGAGCTTGCGGGCGATAGCTGGATATTTGTTTTTGGCAATCAGTTCCAGGCATTCATCAATCAACTGAGACAGAACCGGTGTCAGCAGCTGCCGGGCTTTTAGCTGAAGTTTTAGGCATTCCGGAAGATTTCTGGCGCACACGCCAGTCGGTTCCAAGGACTGGAGGACTTCCAGAAGGGGGTCGATTGCGGAGGAGGACATATGGAAATAACCGGCAATATCCTCCACGGACTCCGTCAGGTAGCCCTTGTCGTCCAGGTTTTTCAGCATGTAATCCAGAACGGCGAGTTCCGTCTGAGTAAAGTTTTCGCTGATAATTTGGGACCAGAGATATTCATGGAGAGTTTCTCCTTCATCCAGCTTAAAATTCCAGCTGTCTTTCGGATCGTAGTCGTCATCGTTGTTCTGACGCTGATACAGGTAATGGGTTTCTTCGTAGAGAGAATGTTGCCATTGCTGCTGCTCGATGGACTCCCCGGATTTCTCCCTGACATCCATGGCGGGATTTTCCAGGGCCAGTTCGTTTATATACTGCTCCAGCTCCTGGGACGTCATTTGCAGGATTTTCACAGATTGGAGCATCCGCTGGGACAGAGCCTGATTCTGCTTCATTTGCAGTTCAAGTGCCATTGTTTAGATCCTTTCCATTTCCTCATATGGGGAACAAAAATCGTTCCGCTTTGACGGGTGAAACTGATACAATAAGATTAACATAAAAAAGCTGTGTTTTCAATGGACGGAATCTCTAAGAAATCCTTTCGTTGTGCTTTACGGTATGTATGCCCGTCCGGAGGAGTATAGGCACGGCATTGAGCAATGCCGTGAATGGACAGGGGTGAAAATATTCTCTTGCAAAATATGAATGTCCATGCTATGATTATCGCGATGTTACATAAAGCATAGGTGTGCTCTTGACATCTCGGACTGCGTACGGGTCCGACAGGACAACTGAATACAGAAATGACCGGTGCCTCTGACCAGCTTCTGCTGGTCAGAGGGTAAAAGGGAAACAGGTGCGAATCCTGTACGATCTCGTCACTGTGATTGGGGAATACAAGGCGATGCGCTGGCGCGCAGTCACTGACAGGAATATCTGTCGGGAAGGCCGTCTTGTGTGAAGATCCATAAGCCAGGAAACCTGCCGGTTGTTTGGTACAGGGACTTTGTCCCAGGCCACGAGGAATTGGTCGTATCGTACAGGCGCTGCCGTTACAGGCAGGGTCTCTTTCCGGATTACCCTTTATCCTCGTGGATAGAGGGTTTTTTGTATTACGTCAGTATGCAAAATGAAAGATAACAAGATGAGAGACAAGATAAAAGGAGTCGTGTGATCATGAAAAAGAGACTTTCTGTGTTGTTGACAGCTGCTTTGCTTCTGGCGGCGCTGACCGCCTGCGGCAGCAATACTTCCGGCAGCGCTTCCGATATTTCTCAGAGCAGCGAAGAGAATGTCCAGGAATCGGAGCCGGCTGAGGATGACGAGGAAAACTATGATACCGGTGACGCTTCCCTGGACGATCCCCGCAATGGGGATGAGATCGGTGAGAATGAGCTGCTGGTAGTCAGTTTTGGGACCAGTTATAACGACAACCGCCGTCTGACGATCGGCGCCATTGAGAAGGCCATGGAAGATGCGTTTCCCCAGTGGAGTATCCGCCGGGGCTTTACCAGCCAGATCATCATCGATCATGTCCTGAGACGTGACGGTATTGCCATTGACAATGTAGGCGAGGCCCTGGACCGGGCCGTGGAAAACGGAGTCAAAAATCTGGTGATTCAGCCTACCCATCTGATGAACGGCTTTGAATACAAAGATCTGGCGGAAGAGGCGGCTCAGTATGCCGATGCTTTTGAGGCCATTGCCATCGGAGAGCCTTTGCTGACTAGCGACGAGGACTTTGCCGCTGTAGCTAAGGCCGTCGTTGAGGCCACAGCCGAGTACGACGACGGCAGTACTGCCATTGTCCTTATGGGACACGGTACCGAGGCGGAATCCAACGGCGTCTATGCGAAAATGCAGAAGGTCCTTACAGATGCCGGGAATATAAATTATTTTGTGGGTACCGTGGAGGCGGAACCTTCTCTGGATGATGTGCTGGCTGTGGTGAAGGCAGGAGAGTATAGCCGCGTAGTGCTTCGGCCTCTGATGGTTGTGGCAGGCGACCACGCCAGCAATGATATGGCAGGTGACGATGAGGATTCCTGGAAATCTGCTTTTGAGGGCGCAGGATATGACGTGGTATGCCTGGTGAATGGACTGGGAGAAATGGAGGCGGTCCGGCAGCTGTTTGTGCAGCATGCCCAGGCAGCGGTGGACTCTCTGGGGCAGGCTTCTTCTGAGGCAGCCTCGGGCGGCCGGGACGCAGGGGAAACGAATTTACAGGCGCAGGGGTCCGGACAGGCAGGTGCTGCGGAGACGGCGCTGCAGGCAGATACTTCGGAGAAAAGCGGGAAGATGGTTTACGGAAATTCCATCAAGGATGGGGCCTACGAGATTGCTGTAGATTCCAGTTCCTCCATGTTCAATATTGAGTCCTGTACACTTACCGTAAAGAACGGTCAGATGACGGCCGATATGACCATGGGCGGGACCGGATATCTGTATGTGTATATGGGCAGCGGTGAGGAAGCCGCGACTGCCGGCGAGGACAGTTATATTCCTTTTGAGGTGAATGAGAAGGGTGCTCATACTTTTACGGTACCTGTGAAAGCGCTGAACAGCGAAATCGCCTGCGCGGCGTTCAGCAAGAAGAAAGAAACCTGGTATGACCGCACACTGGTTTTCCGTGGGGATTCTCTGCCGGCAGATGCTTTTGCGGAGGGTGCCTTTCCTACGGCGGAGAGTCTGGGACTGGAGGATGGAAACTACACCGTTGAGGTGAGTCTGTCCGGCGGTTCCGGCCGTGCTGGTGTGGAGAGTCCGGCGCAGATGACGGTTGAGGGCGGCACTGCCATGGTAACTATCGTGTGGAGCAGTTCCAATTATGATTATATGAAAGTGGACGGCGTAACGTACGATCCTGCCGCAGTTGAGGGGAACTCTGCGTTCCTTATCCCGGTGCCGTACTTTGACGCTCCGCTGCCTGTTCAGGCTGATACGGTTGCCATGAGTACGCCTCACGAGATCGAATATGCCCTGTACTTCGATTCCTCCACCATTCAGGCGCAGTCATGAGGCGGTGTGTTCGATTCCGGGTTCTGCTGTTGGTCTGTGCGCTGTGCTTTCTGACGGCCTGTGTGGGGCCTGACCGGGAAGCTGAAATCGTGCTGGAATCCGGGGGAACTTCAGTCAGGGAGGCCGGCGAGCCAACGGCTAAGGAGAATTCAGCCAGGGAATCCGGCGAACTGGCAGCTGCGGCTCCGTCCGGTCTGGAGGATCCGGCCTGGGGAAGCCTGCAGCCTGAAGGCCACATGGAACTGGTTTATGCCAGGCAGTTTTCCGTGGACTATTATTCCGGCGGTTATGCTCTGATTACCATTGCAGGAAACGACCGTTTCCTGCTTCTGCCGGAGAATGCAGTGCCTCCGGAGGGCTTGGATGACGATATTACCGCGCTTCGGCAGCCTTTGGACAATATTTATCTGGCGGCGTCCTCAGCCATGGATTTTTTCCGGGAGCTGGACCGGCTGGATCGGGTGCGTCTGACTAGCACCACCGCCGCCAACTGGAGCATTCCGGAGGTTTTGGAGGCGCTGGATAATGGAGATATTCTCTATGCCGGGCGGTACAGTGCGCCGGATTACGAGCTTTTGCTGGATCAGAAGAGCAGTCTCGCCATTGAGTCCACCATGATCTATCACAGTCCTGAGACGGCGGAGCAGCTGGAAGCGCTGGGCATACCGGTGATGGTGGAGCGCTCCAGTTATGAGCCCCATCCCCTGGGCCGCATGGAGTGGATCAAACTTTACGGCCTGCTTGCGGGAGCAGAGGAGGAGGCAGAGGCGTTTTTTGACGGTCAGATGGTTCAGCTGGATTCAATTTTGGAAAAGGTCGAGAGCGAAGACAGACCTTCTGTGGCATTTTTCTACATCAGTTCCAACGGCAGCGCCAATGTGCGGAAACCGGGAGATTACATTTCTCAGCTGATTGAAATGGCAGGAGGCCGCTATGTTTTTGATAACCTGGATACAGGAGATAACGATTTGTCAACGTTAAATATGCAGATGGAATCCTTTTATGCAGGGGCGCGGGATGCGGATATTTTGATTTACAACAGCACTATTGACGCAGAACTGGAGACATTGGACCAGCTCCTTCAGAAAAGCGGACTGCTGGCTGATTTTAAGGCGGTTCAATCAGGCAATGTGTGGTGTACCGGCAAGGATATGTACCAGCAGGTTACGGGACTGGGAGATCTGCTGGCCGACCTGCACAGTGTGATTTCCGGTCAGGCGGGAGATGGGGAGAACCTTACCTTCCTGCACCGCCTGCGCTGAGACGCTCAGAACGAAGGAGAAAGGCGGTGGGATGATGGGAAATGGAGACGGCGTGCACCAGCAGGATCGGAATGGAGAATGTGTGTCCCGACAGGAGCAGGGCGGGGAACGGATGTCCCGGTGTACCCGGTATGTCTGCGGTTATATCCTTTTGATTGTGCTGGTGTGCCTGCTGTTGGTGCTCAATCTGGGACTGGGAAGCGCTGCTTCTCCCGGCCAGATTCTGAACGCGCTCATGAATCCGCGGGGTGAAGAAACCGCAGTGGGAATCCTGTGGCAGATACGTTTCCCCCGCGCGCTAGCTGCGGCTCTTCTGGGAGGAGCCCTTGCATTGTCCGGTTTTCTGCTCCAGACGTTCTTTGCCAACCCTATTGCCGGTCCCTTTGTGCTGGGTATTTCTTCCGGGGCCAAGCTGGTGGTGGCGTTGGTCATGATCGCTGCCCTCGGTCAGGGATTTGTGCTGAATTCCGCTTCCCTGATCGCTGCGGCTTTTGCAGGAGCTTTGGCGTCTATGGGCTTTATACTGGTTATCTCCGGCCGGGTTCGGCGGATGTCCCTGCTGATCATCTGCGGCGTGATGATTGGTTATATCTGTTCTGCAGTTACGGATTTTGTGGTTACTTTCGCGGACGATTCCAATATTGTCAATCTGCATAACTGGTCCATGGGCAGTTTTTCCGGTACCAGCTGGGCCAATGTGCGGACCATGTCGGCGGTGGTGCTAACTGGCCTGTTTTGTTCTTTTCTGCTGTCCAAGCCCATGGGGGCCTATCATCTGGGAGAAAGCTATGCCGTCAGTGTGGGAGTGAATGTGCGTCGGTTCCGGATAGAACTGATTCTGCTTTCCAGTCTGCTGTCGGCATGTGTTACGGCGTTTGCCGGACCAATCTCATTTGTAGGCATTGCTGTTCCCCATCTGGTTCGGGAACTGTTCCGAACTGCCAGGCCGCTGATCGTTCTTCCCGCTTGTTTTCTGGGAGGGGCTGTGTTCTGCCTGTTCTGCGATTTCATCGCCCGCACGGTGTTTGCCCCGACGGAACTGAGCATCAGTTCTGTGACGGCGGTATTCGGCGCGCCTGTAGTCATCTGGCTTATGCTTCACAGGCAGAAAGGAATGCGGGATGAAAGATGAACTGTTGACTGTAAAAAATCTTTCCGCAGGATACGGCGGCCGGACTGTCGTAAAAGACGTGGAACTATCTGTTCCTCCTGGGCGCATTATTACATTCATCGGTCCCAACGGAGCCGGCAAATCCACGGTTCTGAAGACGATTGCCGGTCTGCTGCCGCCGGTGAAGGGAGAAATCTGCCTGGAAGGGAAAAATCGAACTGCTCTGCCGGAAAATCAGATCGCCAGATGGATGGCGGTCCTGATGACGGAGCGCACGGTTCCGGAACTGATGACCTGTCGGGATGTGGTCAGCGCGGGAAGATATCCCTATACAGGACGGCTTGGCATTCTTTCCGGGAACGACTGGACGGAGGTCGACCGGGCTATGGCGCTGACCGGAGTCGCCTTTCTGGCGGAAAAGGAATTCAGCCGCGTCAGCGACGGACAGCGACAGCTGGTCATGTTTGCCCGGGCTATCTGCCAGAGACCCCGTCTGCTGATCCTGGATGAGCCGACTTCTTTTCTGGATATCCGGTACAAACTGGTGCTGCTGTCTGTCCTGAAGGATCTGGTCAGCCGGGAAAATCTGGCAGTGATAATGTCCCTTCACGAACTGGAGCTGGCGCGGAAAGTCTCGGACAGGATCGTCTGCATAAAGGATGGGGCTATTGACAGGACCGGACCGCCGGAGGAGATTTTCTTCGGAGGATATATTGCGCAGCTTTACGGTGTGACAGACGATCTGCTGGAGCAGACCCGTCAGAGAGGAATTACAGTGGAGGAACTTCATGGCATTTGAACACTACATCCGCAGCGGACAGAAGCTGCTTCGGTGCGGCTATACCACCGGAACCTGCGCTGCTCTGGCGGTTCAGGGAGCTGTCACACTGCTGCTTTCCGGCCGGGTCCTGCGTACCTTAGAACTTGTGACGCCTGGGGGACTGACTGTGAAGGTAACGCCCCGGTCCTGTTATCTGACAGACGGCAGGACTGCTATCTGTTCTGTGGAAAAGGACGGGGGAGATGATACGGATGTGACCGACGGCATGGAGATTGTCGCCGCGGCAGATCGCGCCGACTGGGCGGGCATTGTCATTGACGGCGGCCACGGTGTAGGCCGTGTGACGAAGCCCGGTCTGGATCAGCCGGTGGGCGCGGCGGCGATCAACAGCACGCCCCGGCGTATGATGGAGGAACAGGCTCTTGCCGTGTGCCGTGCCTGCGGATATATGGGAGGGCTTAAGATTGTCATTTCCGTACCCGGCGGCGAGGAAGCGGCCCGTCTTACGTTTAATCCCGATCTGGGAGTGGAGGGCGGTATCTCGATTCTGGGCACCTCCGGCATTGTGGAACCTATGAGCCGGCAGGCTCTCATTGACACCATTGAGCTGGAACTGCGTCAGGCTGCGGAAATTTCTGACCGGCTTATTTTGACTCCCGGAAATTACGGACTGGATTTTCTGAAGAGTCAGGACTGGGACCGGCTGGGAATCCCTGTGGTGAAATGTTCCAATTTTATCGGCGATGCTCTGGATATCGCTGCCGGACTGCCTTTTGCGGAAGTGCTTCTTGCAGGGCATATCGGAAAGTTGGTTAAGCTGGCAGGCGGCGTGATGAATACCCATTCCCGCAATGCCGACTGCCGCAGGGAGATTTTCTGCGCTTATGCTGCTGTCTGCGGCGCGGATGTCAGTCTTTGCCGCGGGTTGATGGAGGCGGCCACCGCCGACGCCTGTATCGAACTGCTGGATCAGGCCAGCCTGCGCCGGCCTGTTATGGAGGGGATTCTGACTGCCGTCCAGCGAAGCCTGGACCATCGGGCAGCAGGAGCTTACCAGACCGGCGCGGTTTTATGTTCCAACCGGTTCGGCTGCCTGGGAATTACAGAGAACGCCGGAGTGATTTTGCAGAAATGGCAGCAGCGGCAGGAGTGACAGAGGCTGCGGAAATGGAAGCAGCAGGAGTGACAGAAGCTGTAGAAATGGCAATAGCAGAGGAGGGCGGATATGGTTCATTTTGTGGGCGCCGGCCCCGGCGCGCCGGATCTGATTACGTTGCGGGGCGCGCGGCTTTTGAGAGAAGCGGATGTGATTATTTATGCGGGAAGTCTGGTTAATCCTGAACTTTTGCAGCTGGCCGGACCGGACTGCCGTATCTATAACAGTGCTGAAATGACGTTGGAGCAGGTGCTTGAGGTAATGACCGCCGCGGAGCAGGCAGGACAGACCACCGTGCGTCTGCATACTGGCGATCCCTGCCTTTACGGCGCCGTGCGGGAGCAGATGGATGCCCTGGATGCAGCCGGAATCGCTTATGACGATACGCCCGGTGTGTCCAGCTTTTGCGGCGCGGCCGCGGCGCTGAATGCGGAGTATACGCTTCCCGGCGTCAGTCAGACTGTTATCATCAGCCGGCAGGCGGGACGTACTCCTGTGCCGGAAAAGGAAAATCTGACCGCGTTGGCTTCTCATGGCGCGTCTATGGTTCTCTTCCTTTCTGCCGGAATGCTGGAGCAGGTGCAGGAGAGTCTTCTGCAGGGAGCTTTTGTTTCTTCTACGCCTGCGGCCATCGTCTATAAGGCCACCTGGCCGGAAGAGAGGATTGTCCGCTGCACGGTGGGCACGCTGGCAGAAAGCGGCCGGAAGGCCGGTATCCGCAGCACCGCCTTGATTCTGGCCGGAGACTTTCTGCAGTCGGATTATGAGCGCAGCCGGCTTTACGATCCGGCTTTTACTACCGGTTTCCGCAAAGGAGAATCAAGATGACGGGAGAAGATTATACAGACGCCGGAGGAAGAAGAAAGCTGTTCTGTCTTGCGTTTACCGGGAAAGGCAAGCTTCTGGCGGACAGGCTTGCTTCTGCACTGGGCGGCGAGGCCATGCGCTGCGGCGATTCCCTGGGTCTCAGGGAGTGGACAGCCGATCGTTTTTCGGCTTCTCGTGCTCTTATTTTTGTGGGTGCAGCAGGAATCGCGGTGCGGGCCATCGCTCCTTATGTGAAAGATAAAACCGCTGATCCGGCGGTAGTGGTGGTAGACGAGGAAGGCCGCTTTGCCATTCCGATTCTGAGCGGACACCTTGGCGGCGCCAACGATCTGGCACGGGCTGTCAGCAGGGTCTGCGGCGCAGTGCCGGTGCTGACCACCGCCACCGATGTAAACGGTGTGTTCGCGGTGGACGAATGGGCCAGACGCCAGAACTGTGCCATTGTCAATACCGGAAAGATCAAAGAAATTTCCGGCCGTCTGCTGGCAGGCGGCACAGCGCGGGTGTGCAGTGACTGGCCGGTGGCCGGTGCCTTGCCGCCGGGGATTCAAATATCGGAAGAAGGGGACTGCGATGTACGGGTCAGCCTTCGTACAAAGACCGGAGAGACCCGCGCAGACGGAAAGGACGTGCTGCGGCTGGTTCCCCGTATTGCCGTGCTGGGCGTGGGCTGCAAAAGAGGCGTATCTCAGGAGGCAATCGAAGAGGCTATGGCCGCTGTGCTAACGGAATCCGGCCTGTGCGAGCAGGCTGCCTGTGGAGCGGCAACCATCGATTTGAAGAAGAATGAGCCGGGACTTCAGGCTTTCTGCGCCGTTCACAGGTGGCCTCTGTACATTTACAGCGCGGAACAGCTTCGGGAGACTGCCGGCAGTTTTGCGTCTTCCGCTTTTGTGGAGCAGGTGGCTGGTGTGGATAATGTGTGCGAGCGGGCGGCGGTATTGGCGGCCGGAGGCCCTCTCTGGCAGAAGAAGAGAACCGGAAATGGAGTTGCCATGGCTGTGGCCCTTAGGCCATATGAGCTGACCTGGAGGTGGCAGGATGAATAGAGTGTATGTGGTGGGGATTGGGCCGGGCAGCGCGGACGGTATGACGGAACAAGCCAGACAGGCCTTGTCTGCCGCAGATGTCCTGTGCGGATATACGGTATATATTGATCTGGTGAGGGAGTTCTTTCCGGGCAAAAGGATTATGACAACTCCCATGAGACAGGAGATAAAGCGCTGCCGGGAGGCGCTTAAGATGGCTGCGGACGGCCAGACGGTGGCCCTGGTCTGCAGCGGCGACGCGGGAGTGTACGGTATGGCCTCTCCGCTGCTTCAGCTGGCCCCGGAGTATCCTAAGGTGGAGATTGAGATTGTGCCGGGAGTGACGGCGGCTCTTTCCGGCGCCGCTCTGCTGGGGGCGCCTCTGGGAAATGATTTCTGCGTGATATCCCTCTCTGATCTGCTTACGCCATGGACCGTGATCGAGAAACGTCTGCGTCTGGCGGCAGAAGGGGATTTTGCCGTCTGCCTGTACAACCCCGGTTCCCGCAGACGGACGGATTACCTGAGAAAAGCCTGTGATATTCTGCTGGCCGCAGGGAAATCCCCGCGGACCCAATGCGGCTGGGTCCGCGAAATCGGACGGCCCGGTCAGGTGAGCCGCATGTTTACGCTGGAAGAGCTGAGAGAAGAGACGGCAGATATGTTCACTACGGTCTTTATCGGCAGCAGCAGCACCGGCCTCAGGAATGGAAGACTTGTCACGCCGCGGGGGTATGGGAATCTATGAAAATTGTACTGTTTGGCGGCACCACAGAAGGGAGGACTCTCTCCCGGGAACTGGCGTCGCTGGGGGCGGAAGTAACGGTCTGTGTGACTACCGATTACGGACGGGAGGAACAGGGACAGGTTCCGGGAATTACCGTCCATGCGGGACCGATGGGAATCAGCGGCATGACTGCCGCGCTGAAGGGAGCGGCGCTTTGTATCGACGCCACCCATCCCTATGCCATGGCGGCGACTGCCAATATCCGCACTGCCTGTGAGACTGCCGGGGTTCCCTGCCGGCGGCTGTCACGCCGTCTCAGCCCTTTGCCTCTGGGAAGCATGGAAGCGGAGAATGCGGAGGATGCGGTCCGGTATCTGCAGGATACGGCAGGAAATATTCTGCTTACGACAGGTTCGAAGGATCTGCCTGCGTTTTCCGCGTTGGGCGGAAGCCGGCTTTATCCGCGGGTGCTGCCTGCGGCGGAGAGTCTTGCGGCCTGTGAAAGAGCCGGAATTCCAAGGCGCAACATAATCGCCATGCAGGGACCTTTTCGGCGGGAACTGAATCTGGCTTTGATTCGTCAGTTTTCTATCCGCTATCTCGTCACAAAGGATGGCGGTGAGGCGGGAGGCTTTGGAGAGAAGGCGGCAGCCGCCGCTGACGGCGGCGCAGTGCTGGTGGTCCTGCGTCCTCCGGTGGATTCGGGGGAAGACTATGATGCTATTTTAAATTACTGCAGGGGGCTTTTGACATGAAGGTGATACTTTTGGGTCTGGGAAGCGGCGCGCCGGAGACCATTACGGTCCAGGCGAGGAAAATACTTGATACGTCCCGGCTGATTATCGGAGCGCCTCGTCTGCTGTCAATGCTGCCGCCTAAAGAAGGCGTCAGATGTATTTCTGCCGTTTCCGCCGGAGATATTCTGGAGCGGCTTCAGGAACTGTCCGGCGGTGGCCAGGGAGGTAGCGGGCAAGCTGCGGATACCGGTTTGGTTGGACAACCCGTCCAGGCGGCGGTGGTATTCAGCGGCGACAGCGGTTTTTATTCCGGTGCCCGGCTGCTTTTGCCCCTTCTGAAGGAGCAGGGATACGAGACGGAGATTCTGCCCGGAATCTCCAGCGTGCAGCTGTTTTCCGCCCATCTGGGACGGCCATGGCAGGACTGGCGCCTGGTGTCCGCCCATGGCATGGACTGCGACGCTGTCGCGGAGGTTATGAAAGGACAGCCGGTGTTTTTTCTCACCGGAGGCTGCCTGGGACCATCGAATCTGTGCGCGCAGCTGGCGGAAGCGGGACTGGGAGAACTTCCGGCTGCAGTAGGAGAAAATCTGTTTCTTGCAGACGAAGCGGTGATTCGTGGTACAGCCGGTGAACTGGCCGGTCGGACCTTTGCGCCTCTCAGCGTTTTGCTGACGGAGCCTGCGCCGCTTATGCCAAGGCATACGCCCGGATGGCCGGATGGCTGGTTTATCCGCGGCCGGGTGCCTATGACGAAACAGTTTGTGCGCGCCGCCATTCTGGCAAAACTTGCTGTCTCGTCTCGGGAGATCTGTTGGGATGTGGGAGCCGGAACGGGAAGCGTCAGTATTGAGCTGGCATCGGCTGCCCGCCGTGTATATGCCGTGGAATGTATGCCGGAGGCCTGTGAACTGATTCGCCGGAACCGGGTCAGGCACAATGCCTGGAATCTGACTCTGGCGGAGGGCCATGCGCCCGAGGTGCTGAAAGAACTGCCGGCGCCTGATGCGGTGTTTATCGGCGGCAGCCGCGGAGAACTGGCTGCCATTGCAGATGCGGTTCTGCTGAAAAATCCTTCCGCCCGTCTGTGTATTGCCGCCGTAACGCTGGAGACGATTCAGGAGGCCATGAGCGTTCTGACTGCCCACGGCATTGAGGCGGAGATAATCCAGCTGTCCGTCAGTCTGGGAAAAGCAGCCGGCAGCCGGCATCTTCTGGCGGCCAACAATCCGGTGTTTCTTGTTGCCGGCAACTGCAAGTAAAAAGGTAAACGGAAACGTGAGGAACTGCGGATGATACAGCTTATTCTGGCCGCGCCTGCTTCCGGCAGCGGCAAAACCATGGTGACCTGCGCTCTGCTTCGGGCTCTCCAGAAGCGGGGGTTTGATCCCTGCGCCTTCAAGTGCGGACCGGATTACATCGACCCTATGTTCCATCGAAAAATCCTTGGCGTGGAGGGCTGCAATCTGGATCTGTTTCTTTCGGATCCGACAGCGGTCCGGGCTCTGTACGCCGGTTACTGCCGCCGGCATGACGCCGCTGTATGCGAAGGCGTTATGGGATATTATGACGGCCTTGGAGGCGGCACGGACCGGGCCAGTACCTGGGATGCGGCGGATACGCTGAAGCTGCCGGTAATCCTGGTTCTGCGCCCTCGGGGAGCCGGCCTGACGCTGGCAGCCCTTGTGCAGGGCCTGAACCGGTTCCGTATGCCCAGTCACCTGACCGGAATTCTGCTGAATGATTGCGCGCCGGCTCAGGCAGAAAGTCTTGCGCCCGTGCTGGAACGGGAAACCGGGCTTCCGGTGCTTGGCTGCCTGCCTCATTTGCCTCAGGCGGTGGTGGCAAGCCGTCATCTGGGACTTTATACCGCCGATGAGATTACGGATATGAATCGACGTCTGGATGTGCTGGCGGCCGCTCTGGAGGAGCACGCCGATCTTCCCCGCCTGCTGGAACTTTGTGACCGGCCGGCGCCTCGCTTGCGAGGAGAATTCGGAAACCGATCGCGCTCTGTTCAGCTGGAATCCGGCGGCCGGCTGACGCCGTCTGCCGCCGGTATGCGAAGCCGGAAATCGCCAGGCGTCCGCATTGCCGTAGCCCGTGATGAGGCGTTCTGCTTTGTTTACGATGAAACGCTGAGAACTCTTGAAGCTGCCGGAGCGGAACTGGTGCCGTTCAGTCCTGTTGGGGACACTGCCCTTCCGCAGAAGATCGGCGGCCTGTATCTGCCCGGCGGTTATCCGGAGCTTTACGGAGAGAAGCTGGCAGAGAATGAGAGGATGAAGAGGGCTGTCCGTGAGGCAGTGCGAAGCGGTATGCCCACAGTAGCGGAATGCGGCGGTTTTCTGTATCTGTGCCAGAGTCTGGAGTGTGAGACCGGAACAGTACGGCCTATGGCAGGAGTGCTGCCGGGGCTGGGGAGCAGGAGGGACAGGCTGGTCCGGTTTGGCTATGCGGAGATGACGGCGGAGGAGGACAGTCTTCTGTTTCGTGCCGGTGAGACCGTGCCGGTTCATGAGTTTCATTATTGGGACTGTACCGAGAACGGAACGTCCTTTACAATGAGAAAACCTGTGACCGGACGTACCTGGCGTGAAGGATTTGCCTCTCCGTCCCTGTATGCGGCATTTCCCCATCTGTATTTTGCCGGTCATCCAGAACTGGCCAGGCGTTTTGTGCAGGCTGCAAGGGAGGTTAGGAGATGAAGTTTTGTATTGCTCCGCCGGATGAGGAGGCGCGCGCCGCGGCCCGCGCCCGATGGGCCGCCTGTGCCCATCCTCTGGGCAGTCTGGGACTGCTGGAGACCGCATTGGAGGATATTGCTGCCCTTACCGGAAGCGCGGATATTTCACTGGCGCCCAGGACGTTGCTGGTTTTCTGCGCCGATAACGGCGTAGTATCCCAGGGAGTTGCCCAGACGGGAAGCGATGTCACCGGCATAATCACCAGAGGACTGGCCCAGGGGACCGCAACCGTATGTCTTATGGCTGGCCTGGCGGACTGCCGGGTTGTTCCGGTGGATATGGGCGTCCGGGATTTCGAGGCTTTTCCCGGCGTGCTGGACCGGCGGATCGGAAATGGGACTGGCGATATCACTCAGGGACCGGCCATGACCCGTGCTCAGGCGGAGCAGGCAATCCGGACAGGAATCGATCTGGCGGCGGAGGCAAAGGCATGTGGAGCCAGGCTGCTGGCTGCCGGTGAGATGGGAATCGGCAATACCACAACCACCAGCGCTGTGGCGGCCGCGCTGCTGGGAATCTCTTCCGATGAAGCCGTCGGGAGGGGAGCGGGTCTCTCGGACGATGGGCTGTGCCGTAAGCGGAAGGCGGTGGCCAGGGCACTTCAAGTCAACAGGCCCAATCCGGAAGATCCTATTGATGTATTGGCCAAGATGGGCGGTTTTGACCTGGCGGGACTGTGCGGCCTGTTTTTAGGCGGGGCGATCTGCCGGGTGCCGGTTCTGGCGGACGGAGTCATCAGCGCGGCGGCAGCCCTGTGCGCGGTTCGTCTCGCTCCTGCCGCGGCTCAGGCTGTCATTGCCACTCATTGTTCCGCTGAACCTGCAGGGAAAATGCTTCTGCAGGCAATTGGAAAGCGGCCGTTCATCACGGCGGATATGCGCCTCGGGGAAGGCACCGGCGCCGTGGCGGCAATCCCTCTTTTGGACATGGCCTGTGCGGTCTATATGAGAGGACAGCGTTTTGAAGACTGCGGTATCCCTGCCTATCAGCCTGTGGGAGGTGAATCATGTTTACCCTTGTGATTGGAGGCGCGGCCAGCGGAAAAAGTGAGTACGCGGAAGGGCTGATTCTGGCAGCCGGACCGATGCCCCGTGTCTATATAGCCACTATGGAACCGTTGGACGAGGAGTGCCTGGCCCGTATTCGGCGGCACCGCGCCCTTCGTGCCCGAAAAGGCTTTGAGACGGCGGAATGCTATACCGGTCTGGAACGGCTCCGGCTGCAGGGCGGCGGAGCGGTACTGCTGGAATGTATGGGCAACCTGGTGGCAAATGAACTGTACAGTCCGGCAGGCGCGGCTGCAGGAATTAATACGACAACGGATGCCGTACTGTTGGCTGAGCACATTGCGGCGGTTAAGGCTGCAATTCTGCGTGGAATTGATATGCTGCGGCTTCAGTGCCGGGAGCTGGTGGTAGTCAGCAGCGAGGTGTTTTCCGGCGGCTGGGATTATGAAGAGGATACGCTTCGTTATCTTCAGATTCTGGCGGATGTCAATCGGGCTATGGCGGAACGGGCTGACTGTGTGGCGGAGATTGTCTGCGGACAGGCCGTATATTACAAAGGGGAGGAGCTGGTATGATGATCGTCTTTCAGACCATTGCTGTGGCATTTGCCATGTTCAGCGCGCTGCCGGTTCCCCGATGCTGCTGGAATGAGAGAAATATGCGCTTTGCGCTGTGTGCGTTTCCCCTGGTCGGCGTAGTATGCGCCGCGTGCTGGATGGTTCTTGCCTTTCTTCCGCTGCCTGATTTTCTGCGGGGGACTCTGTTCTGCCTTGCGCCTCTGGCGGTTACCGGCGGTATTCATCTGGACGGTTACGCCGATACCTGCGATGCCATGGCCAGCTGCGGCAGCGCAGCCCGGAAACAGGAGATTCTGGAAGATCCGCACTGTGGGGCCTTTGCCGTCATCCGTCTGTGCAGCTATTTTGCGCTGTACCTGGCGTTGTGTGTCACCCTGACGCCGTCGCCGCGTGCCGTGATCTGCGCCGGTCTGGGCTTTGTCCTTTCCCGCGCGCTGTCCGGATGGGCTATAGCTTCCCTGTCTTTGGCGAAACATACCGGCCTTGCCCATACATTTGCCGAAGCGGCGGACCGGCGGATTGTGAGCAGGATTCTGGCTGCCCTGGCTCTGGTTTTGTCCGCGGCGCAGATAATCGCGGGCGGAGCGGCAGGTCTTGCCATGGCTGTGGCGGCAGGTCTTGCCCTGTGGCGTTATGCCCATGTGGCTAAAGTTCAGTTTGGCGGTATTTCCGGCGATCTTGCAGGATGGTTTTTACAGAAATGCGAACTTTGGCAGCTGGCAGCGCTGGTGTTCTGCCAACTTTTGGAGGGAAACCTATGATCTTTATTACCGGGCCGCTGTTCAGCGGCAAGAGGGCCTATGCCCGAACATTCTGCAGTGAGGAGGAAATGTGTCCGGATGCCTGGAAACTGGCTTCCGGGGAGACCGATCTGCCGGCTCTTGCCGACCGTCTGGCGGCGCAGTATAAGGTAGTAATTTCTACGGAGACCGGCGGCGGTGTGGTTCCCACGGATGCTGCCCAACGGGCCGACCGGGAGGCGGCGGGCCGTCTTGCCTGTCTGCTGGCGGAGCGAGCGGACACAGTAATCCGTGTGTTCTGTGGCCTTCCCATGGCTCTCAAAGGCAAACTTCCAGAGTGCCCGCAGGTCGGCAGCTGTTCCGGAACCGGAAATATGTGAGGAAACCTGTATGTATGTGACATTTGCGGTTCTTTGTGGATTTATACTGGATATTCTGTTTGGCGATCCGGTTATTCCCCATTTTCCTCATCCGGTAGTGATTATGGGACGATGTATCGCATGGCTAGAAAGCGGTCTGAGGAATGTCTTTCCGTCAACGCCGGAGGGTGAGAAGGCTGCAGGACGGGTGCTGGCGGCGGTACTGCCCCTGGGTACTCTGGTAGTCACCGGGCTTATGTGCCTGGGCGGAAGACTTTTGCATCCCGCTTTTGGATTTCTCTTTCAGACGCTGTGGTGCTGGCAGACGCTGGCTATGAAGGATCTGATTCTGGAGAGCCGGAATGTGTACCGTATGCTCCAGGCCGGAGATCTGCCTGCCGCCCGGAAGGCGGTGGGCCGCATTGTAGGCCGCGATACCCGGGAACTGACCCGTGACAGCGTCATAAAAGCCGCAGTGGAGACGATTGCGGAGAATTTTTCCGACGGTGTGCTGGCGCCGCTGTTTTACATGCTGCTTGGCGGCGCGCCTTTGGCGATGATGTATAAGGCAGTCAATACCATGGACAGCATGGTGGGATATAAGAATGACCGGTATCTGTATTTCGG
>CANQBN010000002.1 GCA_947588855.1 uncultured Lachnospiraceae bacterium | reverse complement strand
GGCAGTGCATATCGATTTCTCCAGGAAACTGAGCGACCCGCGCAAGCAGGTGCGGTCCTACAGGCAGCTGAGGAGGCTGGCCGGGGAGGACTTCCAACTCGTCCACTGCAACTCGCCGATCTGCGCGGCCATGACGCGTCTGGCGTTCAGGAAAAAAAGAAGGACAGACGGGACCCGGGTGATCTATACCGCCCACGGGTTCCATTTTTTTGCGGGAGCGCCGCTTAAGAACTGGCTGGTCTATTTCCCGGTGGAATGGGTGTGCGCCCACTGGACGGACATATTGAATACGGTGAACCGGGAGGACTACCAGTTTGCCAGGAGGTGGCTTAAAGCCGGTAAGATCATCCGTTTGCCGGGAGTTGGAATCGATCTGGAAAAGTTCCGGCCAGACAGCGCCGACCGTGAAGCAATCCGTAGAAGTCTGGGGATTAAGAATGATGAAAAAATGTTGCTTTCTGTGGGGGAGCTGATCAAGAGGAAGAACCATATAAGTGTGATAAGGGCGTTGGGATTGCTTAAGGATGGAGACGAACTTAAGAAAGGTTTTAATCTGCATTATGTGATCTGTGGTCAGGGAAAGATGGAAGAGGAATTAAAGGCTACGGCTGATGAGCTTGGCTTATCAGACAGCGTGACACTTGTGGGCTATCGCGAGGATATTCCGGAGCTTTGTCAGGCGGCGGACCTGTTCGTGTTCCCATCGCTTCAGGAGGGGATGCCGATGGCGCTGATGGAAGCCATTGCGGTAAAGACACCGGTGATTTGTTCGGATATCCGTGGCAACAGGGAACTGGTACTGAAGAAGGAGATGCGTTTTGACCCGAAAGATCCGAAGGATATTGTTATGTGTATCTGCAGAGTACTGGAGGAGGACCTGTCTGAGATTACAGAGGTATGCTATAAACAATTGGGCGGGTATCAATCAGAAAGTGTCGAGAGAAAAATGAGAAAAGAATACAGGATAATGACTGCTGCCCAGCATATGTCGGAGGATGCGGGAGGATAAAGATGTGGAAAGTGTTGACCGTGGTGGTGCCGGCATATAATGCAGAGGCATATCTTAAGAAAAACCTGGATTCCTTTTGCAGGGCCTGTGTTTTGGAAGATACAGAAGTTCTGGTGATTGACGACGGTTCGGCTGACATGACAGGTGAGATTGCGGAGGAATATGCTGTTAGGTATCCGAATTTTATTCGTGTAATTCATAAGAAAAACGGTGGCCATGGTTCTGGAATTAACAGCGGGCTCAATTGCGCCAGGGGATTTTATTTCAAGGTAGTGGATGCAGATGACTGGGTGGATCCAGAGGCGTTTGAGAAGCTTCTGGATATTTTGAGAAAGCAGGTTGCTGTATTAAAAGAAAGTGAAACCAGACAGAGAGAGGTTGCGGCGGATATTGTGTATTCCGGTTTCCAGTGGGCAGTCCAGCAGAATGGTGCATCAGACCATTTCAGATATGAGAACAGCGAGTGCAGCCCATTTCGGGGAGTTGAATATGGGAGGAATTACTGCTTTGATGAGATTGCAGACAGGCTTTATATCAGAATGCACAACATGACTATCCGTACTGCTATTCTGCAGGAGAATAAGATTAACCTGGATGAGAGCTGTTTCTACGTGGATGCGGAATACATTTCCTATCCAATTCCATGGGTGAAGACCATATGCTTTGTGGACGCGAATGTCTATCGATATCGCATCGGTCGCGTCGGTCAGAGCGTGGATATCAGGCAAATGAGACGGAACGAAAGGGATTATGACAGAGTTGGAGCTTCTCTATTTGGGTTCTACAGAAAACTGGGTAATGAGATTCCGTGTACGCCTTCCGGTAAAGCTTATGTATGTAAGATATTATCCAAATATATTACAGGGAAGATGAAGGTCATTCTGAGTTATCCGGCATCAAAGGAGAAGAAGATGCAGATGGTGCGATTGGACAGGCGATTGAGAGAACAATATCCCGAGGTTTATGCCGGAAATGATAATCTGGCTGTCAGTATTCTGCGCAGGAGCAGATACTTGACGTATCGTCTGGTCAGTATGCTGGTTAGATGGAGATACCGTGAGAGATGATGGCCGACAGCGTCTGCGATGGCGAGGAAGGGTGGCAGTTTTGCGATAATAATGACTACAGAAGCAGAAGAGATAAGCTGACGGTTATCATTAACTTGAAGAGGGGGGAAAATAACAAATTGCAGGAGAAGACAGTACAGCTTCAAAGCATTCTGTGCCCGGACGAAGCAGTGTGTGATGTGGAGGAGTTGTATTATCATAGAAAAGGAAACAGGACAGATTTCAACGGGTACTTCAATTTGTTTTATATAGAGAAGTGGAAACGGTACACAAGTATTTATAATTTGAGTCTGGACATACGGCTTAAGGGTTATCATTTCTTGATCCTGGTGCATAACGGAAAAGACATCAGGAGAGTGGAACTGGAAGCCGGGAAATTAAAAGATTACCGGATTCTGTTGCCGTATGGGAAATATCGGGACGGATGCTTCTGGTTTGCGTTGATTGGAGAGAATACGGAGAAGTCTGCCAGCATTGCCTCCGGTTCCTATATAACGGACCTCGATTCGGATAAGGTGCGTGACATTCATATCGGTGCTGTAATCTGTACCTATAAGCGCGAGGCATATGTAGAGCGGAATTTAAGACAGCTGAAAGAGCGAATCTTGGAACGCCCTGAACTTGACGTTTCTTCCCGCGTAAAGCTCTATATCATTGATAATGGAAGAACTCTTGACAACTGCAGAGAGGTTCAGAATCTGGCTGCGGACTGTGCTGGAAGGATAGTGATTCTGCCGAATAAGAATGCCGGAGGAGCAGGGGGCTTCACACGTGGTATGATTGAAGTACTGAAGGCAAAGGAACAGGAAGATTTCACCCATGTGCTCCTGATGGATGACGATGCCGTCTTTGAACCGGACGCCTTTGTGCGTATTCATGGGCTTGCTGCGACCCTGAAGGAGAAATGGAAGGATATCACGATCGGCGGGGCGATGCTGCGTGAGGATTTCCCGTACATTTTGTACTGCGCAGGGGAGCACTGGGGCTCCGGTCCGGCTGTGGAAGATGAGAGAAATCTGGACCTGCGTTCTTATAGCCAGGCATCAGGAGAGTATCTGACTGGGACTGGTCATGAGAAAGAATTGTACTCTGGATGGTGGTTGTGCTGTTATTCTCTGAATACGGTTAGACCGGATAATCTGCCACTACCAGAGTTTATACATGGGGATGACATTGAATACGGTATCCGAAATTTGGAAAATGGTGTTTTGTATTTAAATGGTGTTTCGGTTTGGCATAAAGGATTCGAGGCTGATTTTTCAGGTTCGAATGTGTATTACATCCGTAATATGTTCATAACAATGTCATTGCATCAGGAAAAGCATAGGATAAGATCGGCATTGAAACTTATATGGAAATCCCTGTTAGTAAGAATAATAAGACGCAGATATGATGAAGCAGGTCTCGTATATAAGGGGTTGGAAGATTTTCTGCGGGGACCTGCGTGGCTTTATTATCAGGATCCGGAGAAGCTGAACAATCAGGTACGCAATATGGTATATGTGCTTGAACCAGTAGAGGAACTCCGGAAGAAGCTTTCCGGAGAAGAATATCGGTCAACAGTTAAACAGATAAGGGGGTACACAGAAAGTTACAGCATGGGCACGGTAAGCGGGTACTGGGAACAAAGGGGCAATAGAACTTTAGCTTTGTATATGTCTGCGCTTGGTGCATCCCTGCGGGGGCATGGAAAGGAGCTGAAGGTGATATTCCCTCTGGATTTCTTTGGAAGTGCGTTGGGAAGCGGTAAGCGGATCTATTACGATACCCGCAGCAATAAAGCAGTCTTATTGGAATGGAAAGTGACTGGTTTTTTATCATGCCTCTGGTTAAGCATAAAATCAACTGAAAAGATCTTGTTGCATTTTGGTGCAGCCGCCAGAGCGTACAAGCGGTATGTTCATAAGATCACAACACAAAAAGCATGGGAGGAATATCTTAAAATCTGATGAGTAAGATGATAGCAAGGCTTCGTGGCCTTCAGCGTTATCAGCCGCTTCTAAAGCAGTTGGTAGCAAAAGATATTAAGTTAAAGTACCGGAGGAGCTTTCTTGGATATCTGTGGAGCATCTTAAACCCGCTGATGATTATGATTATCATGGTGATGGTATTCTCAAACGTGTTTCGGCTTGGTATTGAGAATTTTCCGGTGTATTTAATAACGGGTCAGACAGTGTTCAATTTCGTATCGGATGCTACGAATCAGGCTTTGTTTTCTATCACAGGGAACGCGGCACTACTGAAAAAAACATATGTGCCTAAATACATCTTCACTCTTTCAAAGGTGACCAGTAGCCTGGTGAATACATTCTTTGCGTTAGGGGCGATGCTGATTGTATTTATTGTGTGTCGTGTAAAGTTTCAGATCTGTATGTTATTTATACCGGTTATTATCCTGGAGGTATACGTCTTCTGCGTAGGACTTGGGCTTTTCCTTGCGCAGGCGACGGTATTTTTCAGGGATGTGCAGCATATTTACGCAGCGTTCCTGACGGCATGGATGTATCTGACACCGATTTTCTATCCGGTTACAATGCTGGAGGAACCTTTGAAACAGGCGATTATGATATTCAATCCGCTTTACAATTACATTACCCAACTGCGCACGGTTGTGCTTGAAGGTGTGTTGCCAGAGGGAGTACAGGTAGCAAGCGGATTTGTGGTGGCGTTTGTGGTTATGGCAGTCGGAACTTGGGTGTTTATGAAGAACCAGGATCGGTTCATACTGTATATTTAGGATGGATGCAGAATGGAAAAGAACGTGGAAAATGAATATGTGGTTATCGTAGATAATGCCACAGTGCGGTTCAACATAGCATCAGAACGTATCGATAATCTAAAGGAATATTTCGTAAAGTTGGTAAAGCGGGAGCTGATGTTTCAGGAATTCCTGGCACTTAAGGATGTCACCCTGAAAGTGCGAAAAGGCGAGGCCTGGGGAATTGTGGGAACTAATGGGTCCGGAAAATCAACGCTTCTGAAGCTGATCTGCGGGATCCTGAAGCCGTACAAAGGAACCGTATCGATTAATGGTTCCATAGCACCGCTGATTGAGTTGGGAGCAGGATTCGATGGGGAGCTGACTGCCCGGGAGAATATTTTCCTGAACGGGGCAGTGCTTGGATATGATCAGAAATACATGGAAGAGCACTTTGAGGAAATTGTAGAATTCGCAGAGCTGCAGAACTTTTTGAATATGCCGATCAAGAATTATTCTTCCGGAATGGCGGCCCGTCTGGGATTTGCTATCGCGACGATCGTAAGACCGGATATCTTGATCTGTGACGAGGTTCTGGCAGTGGGCGACTATGCGTTTCAGCAGAAATGTGAGAAACGGATGGCTGAGATGCGCGAAAAGAGGACAACGCTTTTATATGTTTCCCATTCCATCGATTCGGTGAAGGAGGTCTGCGATCATGCGTTGTGGCTGGATAAAGGAGAAGCGCGGATGAGCGGAGAAGCGGAAGCTGTATGTAAGAAATATATGGAATCGTTACAAACTTAATCGGTGGGACGAATGAAGCGAAAACTATGGCTGGCGGTAATTGCAGTAAAAATGATATTCCGTAATGCAGCGCGTTCAATATTTGGGATTCCTGCGGGAATTGTCTTATATCTGTTATTTTTCCGGGAAAAGAAAACCCATTACATTATAGTGAATGACCATATAGGTGACTTTATCCTGACAATGGGGTATCTGGACGCATTCAGGAAATATCATGGGTATACGCATGTCACGCTGTGCATCACCGATAAGTTTGCATCGCTTCTTCACGCATATGAAAAGGATATTGGTCCTGACGCGGTTAAAGTACTTGGCAGGAATCAGCTCTACTGCCTGCTGAACCTTGGTTCGACTCATTTTGGTTCGTATCTAACAGGTCAGATGAAAAAAGTGACGCTGATCAATCCTGCCAATCAGTTCACCGGGAATAATTTCAGGGCGGCTGTACGGTATCCAAATCTTACATTTTGCGACTGCATTCGTTATGGAGATATGAAGCTGCCGGAAACAGCTTCTTTTTGTTCTCCCAATTTCAGTTGTTTTCCGTCATATCCAGCGGATAAAAGAGGGAATAGCGCGAGTAGGGATCGGACGGTTCTACTGGTTCCGGATGCAAGGTCCGTGAAACGGGTGCCGGCAGCCTTTTTTGAAGCTTTGGTAAAATGTTTGAACGATAACGGTTTTCAGGTAGTGACCAATGTAACTGGAGACAATGGAGAACCCGTTTCAGGAACGGATAAAATAAAGCTTCCACTGGATATGATGCCGGTATTTGCACAGATGTGCGGATATGTTATTGGAACGCGAAATGGTCTAATGGATCTTCTGTCGTATGCTGACTGCCGTTTAGTGTCTTTGTATGTGGAGAACGATCCAGCTAGGCGCTTTTTTGATATGGAGGCATTCCCAGGGCACAAAGCCAGAGTTCATCAGTTTCTGCTTTCAGGGGATATCGGAAAAGATATAGAGCGGCTGCTTATCTATTTTCAGGAGGAAGATTTATGAAGGCTGATTACATCATCATCCAGGCCGGAGGAAAAGGGACAAGGCTAAAACATCTGACGCGCAATAAACCAAAAGGAATTGTTCCGGTAAACAACCTCCCCATTATCTTTCATCTTTTCAGGAAATATCCGGAGAAGAAATATATTATTATAGGCGATTATCTGCACGGTGTTCTGGAGGAATATCTGGAGGCGTTCGGGAATGTCAGGTACATTACCGTGAAGGCAGAGGGAACAGGAACGTGCGCCGGTATCCGGGATGCGGTTTCCCTGATCCCGGAGGGTGAGGCATTTATATTGACCTGGTCAGATCTGATCCTGTCAGATGCCGCGGAGCCTGAACAGATACCGGAGGGAAATTACATAGGCATATCGAAGGATTTCGAATGCCGCTGGTCATTTGAAGACGGAACGTTTGTGGAATCTCCATCGTGTGAACACGGGGTGGCCAGCTATTTTATCTTTAAAGAAAAGTCCTGCCTTTTGGGAGCTCCGGAAGGAGGAGAATTTGTCAGATGGCTCGGAAAGGCCGGACTTTCGTTTGAGGAACTTCCATTAACCGGAACGAAGGAGATAGGGACTTTATTGGCGATGTCAGAAAACAGTTCCGGGGAATACAGGTGCCGCCCGTTTAACAGCCTGGAGATAACCGGTGATACGATCGTAAAACGGCCGGTGGACGAACAGGGATGTAAGCTTGCGGTCAGGGAAATCCAGTGGTACCGGGAAGTGCAGAAGTACGGTTTTGAGCAGATTCCGAAGCTTTATTGTCTTGAGCCGCTGACAATGGGAAAAATAGACGGTGTGAATATTTTCCGGGCGGAGCTTACTGCAGATGAAAAGAAGACGGTGATCGATCATCTTGTTGAATCCTTAGAAAGGCTGCATGAACTGAAGAAAGTACCTGCGGATTGCTTCAGTATTATGGAAGCGTATTACCATAAGACGATGCAACGTCTTGCAGGAGTAAGGGATTTAATCCCGTTTGCCGACCGCGAGTATATACGGATTAACGGAAAAAACTGCAGGAATCCTTACTTTCAAAAGGCGCGTATCCGTGAACTGGTGGAGAAGCTTGTAAAAGACTGCAGGGAATTTGCCCTGATCCATGGCGATTGTACATTTTCCAATACCATGGTTGATAGGGATCTGAACATTGTTTTTTTAGACCCGCGCGGGTATTTCGGGTATACGGAACTGTATGGGGATGTTTATTATGACTGGGCAAAAGCTTACTATTCCATCTGCGGGGATTATGACCAGTTTAATAATGGGAAGTTTTCTCTGGACATACGGGATAGCGAGGTCTGCCTGCAGATCGAAACAAATGGATGGAAAGAGATGGGAGACTATTACCTTTCACAGATACATGGTTGCGATCCGGAGCGGATCCGTTTCCTTCATGCCATCATCTGGCTGTCGCTTACTACGTATGCCTGGGAGGACTATGATTCCATCTGCGGAGCTTTTTATAACGGGACGTACCTGATGGAAGAGTTTCTTTAAGAATCATGTTACGATTGATAAGCGGAGGAGAGAGCGATGATCCATTACTTTTACGATATTCTTGATACTGTGAAGGATTCGATCAGTTCGCTGGATGAGAGGACATTCAATATATTGATCGATCACTGTGTGTCCTGTATCCAGGCGGGGGGAAAGATCGTGGCTAGCGGGCTGGGAAAGAATGTCCCTATCTGTGAAAAGTTTGTCGGTACAATGAATTCTCTCGGAATGGACGCAAGGTTTCTGCATACCAATACAGCGGTGCACGGCGATCTCGGAATGGTGGGGAAGAAAGACATTGTTCTGCTCTTATCGAAGAGTGGGAATACGGAGGAGTCCGTTTTGTTAGCGGGCTATCTGCAGGAGAGGGGGACAGAGACCTGGCTTTTGAGTTTTAATGAAAACAGCCGTTTGAGCAAAATGCTGGTCAATAAGCTGATCCTGAGAATAAGGAATGAGGGAGATGCCTGGGATATCGTTCCGAATAACTCGACAACTATTTATCTGATTCTTCTCCAGGGGGTGGCTATGCAGGTAAGTGAGCGGCTTGGAGTGACGCTGGATGATTTCCGTGTGAACCATCCGGGCGGTGGAATCGGCGCGAAATTGAGAGGAGAATCCGTATGACATTGACGTTGTCGCCGCTCCCGCATACATGGATTCTGGATCTTGATGGAACTTTGGTGGTTCATAACGGCTATAAGATATATGGTCATGATGTGTTTTTGAAAGGGGCAGAAGAGTTTCTTGCATCCTTGCCTCAAAATGATATGATAATTCTTTTAACATCGAGAACTGAAGAGTATCGGAAACAGACAGAACAGTTTTTAAAGGAAAAAGGTATAAGATATTCGTACTTATTATGCGGTATGCCCTATGGTGAAAGAATAGTTATAAATGATGATAAACCATCAGGACTTGCAATGGCATATGCATTGAGAAAGGACAGGGACTCTGATATTAATTTTACGATTAATATTTCTGAGCAGTTGTAAAACATGATATTTATGCGCAAAATTAAAGAGAAATTGCACCAGGTTAAAGACTATTTGTATTTTCAGGCAAGAGCTCATGCAATTACTACGTGTCTATTAGAATGGAGAAATCTTAGACAGGGAAAACAAATTTATGAATCATTATTAAAGGAAACTCAGAAGAATATATTTGTGTTCCCCTATAATAGTCTAGGAGACATATATATTATAGGTTTATTTCATCTTTGCAAATGCAAGAAATTCAGCGACCCATACTGCTTGGTTATAACAGGTGGCGGATGTAAGGCTGTAGCTGAGATGTTGCGAATCGATAATGTGATAAATATTACGGAAAGGGAAATGAGACGTTTATCACAGTTCGCAATTACATTTCATGAAAAGCTAAAGAATATTGAAATTTTACATTTTCAATATCCGCATACCAGTTTATCGGCAGGTATAAGTAATTTTAATAGGTGGCATTTTGTGACCTGTTACGAAAAATTAGTGTTCCAGGAAAAACTAGATTGGAATTACTCACCAGAATATTTAAACCATATTATGATCAACACGGAAATACATCCTACAGAGAAGATACATAAGGGGAATACTGTTATTTTATCACCGTATGCGAAATCAATGCCAGCGTTGCCACTATCGTTTTGGAAAGAACTAGCATATCGGTTAAAAGAACAGGGCTTTCTGGTTTTTACTAACTGTGATGGCAATAAAGAAAAACCAATTGAGGGAACGGAAGTATTTTTATTTTCTTTGAAAGACGCAGTGTCCGTACTGAATCAGTGCGGCTATTTTGTCGGATTACGTAGTGGCTTTTGCGATATTATCAGTTCATCAGAATGCAGGAAAGTAATTATATATTCACCAAGTTCTAAAGAATATTTGAGTGTAAAAAAATATTATTCTTTGCGGAAAATTCCGGGTGCGCGTAACTTTATTGAGTTGACCTATATGGCTCATCCTGACTATATACAAAGTGTGATTGATGCTTTACGACTTAAGGAGAAGAGTTATGAGGATTAGGCACTATTGGGATTTATTAAAAGATATGTTTCGATACCTAAAAGCATTAGGAAAGAAATATAAGGAAGCTAAATTTCATCCGGTGTTTCTCGGAAACTGCAATTATGCATTGGAAGAATTGATAAACCCTTATAATGTGAAGATTCATCAATTTGGAGATTTGAATTATGGAAAGACGGTTGCTGTTATACAATTTCCTGCTCTTTGGATAAAGACGGCAGGTTTTTTTGCTTTGTTTAATCGGACTTTATGTGCGTTGTCTTTTTGCGATAGGTTGGGTTTGATTCCGACGATCGAAAATTGGAATGCCTGCGCTTATGAAGAGAAAGGCAGGGTCAACGGAAGTGAGAATGTATTTGAATATTATTTCCAACCGTTGTCGGCAATATCCATTGATGAGGCTTATAAAAGTTTTAGTGTGATAATACCATCAAATCCCAATATGGATTTGGTATTAAACCAATATAATGTAGAAAAGTGGTATGCACCGTCAGAAGAATATGTTTTACATATGGGAAATGTATGGAGAAAATACATACATTTAAAAGAAAACTTAAAAACCCAAGTTTTCAATGAAATGCGAGAGATTTTGCTTTCAAAAAAAACTTTGGGAGTTCATTTTAGAGGGACTGACTTCAAATTGAATGTTAATAATCATCCGAAATCTATTTCAGAAGATGATTATTTTTTTTATATCGATGAAGCATTAGCATCAAATAAATATGAACAAATTTATTTGGCGACGGATGATTTAGAGGCTATTGAATGTTTTTCAAAACGGTACAAGAACATTGTTTATTATAAAGATGTTTTTAGAGCAAAAGGAAATGTTTCTGTGGCATATAGTAATGATGAAAGAGAAAATCACCATTACCGGTTAGGATATGAGGTTATCAGAGATGTTTATACATTGGGTAATTGCCAGGGATTGATTGTCGGCGCTTCGCAGGTAAATATTGCTGCAAGAATATATAAGAGCAGTATTGGAGAGACCTATGAGTATTTTAAATTGATTGATAAGGGAATCAACGAAAATAATATCGAGTGGATTGATTATTATAAAAAGAATATAGATAAGGGTGAATGATGTGATACTAGATAAAGAAATATATTATGAAATTTGTCAGGCTTATAAAGGATTGAAACTCTTTAATTCTGTGTTTGAGAAAGAAATCAATAGAAATGAACGAATTATTCTGCTTTTAGAATATAATCCTAAATATTTAGAGATTATTAATAATAATAGAGATTTGCTTTATTTTCTTAATGGCTGCGTTCCAGTGTGCATTGGCTTTAATGAGAAGTATGGTTATGATAAAAGAATTGTTCAAAGTGATGAATGGAATGCGAAAATGTTAACGATAAAAGAAACAGAGGAATTAATAGCATTATCAAATTTATATCCATTCTATAGTAATATTTCAATCGTTGCGTTTGAAGGCGTGAGTTACAGAAAGTGTTATGGGGACATTGATGATTACGAAAAGATACTTTATGGAGTTATGAATATAACTCCATATATAAAAAGATGTATTTCTTATAAGATCGGAACCAAAATATATTTCACACAAAAAAGGAACAGCGAGTATCTGACCCTGGGCTTTTGCCCTCCAGAAAAATTTGGCTCATGGACGGGAGATAGCTCAGGGTTCTATTTTGAATTTGAAGATTTTGATTTCAGTGAAGACTTAGTTTGTACGATAAAATTCAGCCGTATAATTGATTTTTATCAAGAAATGATAATTTATATAAATGGATATTTAACGGGCAAACTTAATATCTTTTCCTCTCTGGCGCATTTTAAAATCCCTAAAGAATGCATACAAGACGGCAAAATTCTATTGGTATTTCAATGGCCAAAGGCGACGTTGATTCCTGGAGATTCGAGATTATTATCGGTTATGTTCAAAAGTATGGTGATTGAATATTCTGACACAATTAGAGACGAGCAAAAGAGGATAGAAAAGCAGCGTGATTTCTACATAAATACTACTTAGCAGTTCCTCAGAAATAGATTTTCTAAAGTGGTTTTAGGCATATTTTTAATAAGCCGGTGAATTTCAAAGAGACTAGAAGCATTAATATCTATCATATGAGGGAGAATGAAATAATAATGAAAAAAGATGCGAAAATATATGTAGCAGGGCATAATGGAATGGTCGGTTCTGCCATTGTCAGAGAATTAAAAAGGCAAGGATATGAAAATATCATTGCAAAATCTCATAAGGAATTGGATTTATGCAGGCAGGATGAAGTGGAAATGTTTTTCAGTAAAGAGAGGCCGGAGTATGTTTTTTTGGCAGCGGCGAAGGTTGGCGGGATCGCCGCCAATCAGGCAGCTTTGGCGGATTTTTTGTGGTTTAATATGATGATTGAGATGAATGTGATTCATTCCGCGTGGCAGAACGGGTGTAAAAAGTTGGAATTTCTGGGGAGCTCCTGTATTTATCCCCGGATGGCCCCTCAGCCAATGAAGGAAGACTGTCTTTTGACTTCCGAGTTGGAAAAGACTAATGAGGGATATGCCTTAGCAAAGATAGCGGGTCTTAAGTACTGCGAGTTTTTGAACCGTCAATATGGAACGGATTATATTTCTGTAATGCCCACAAACTTATACGGCCCCAATGACAATTACCATCCAGAACATAGCCATGTGTTACCGGCATTGATTCGACGGTTCCATGAGGCAAAGATGGAGGGAGCCGGTAAAGTTGTGTGTTGGGGTGATGGCTCCCCATTAAGGGAGTTCCTGTATGTAGACGATTTGGCTAATCTTTGTGTGTTTTTGATGGACAAATACAGCGGAAATGAGTGTATTAACGCGGGGACTGGAAAAGAACTTACGATTCGTGAACTTGCAGAAACTGTTGCACGGGTTGTCGGCTATGAAGGGAAAATCGAATGGGATACAAGTCGGCCTAATGGTACGCCTAGGAAACTTCTGGATACCAGTAAAGCAGAAGCGTTAGGATGGAGATACAGAACGGAGCTGGAGGAAGGAATCCGGCTAAGTTATGAGGATTTTCTGAGTAAACCTACAAGAGTGGAGAGATAAGGATTGCCTTCATTGGATGGCAGGATCCACTGTCTCTTGAAGTGGGAATAATTATAATGAATAAAAGGAGGATATGAGCATGCGTGCGTTAATTACAGGAGTCACCGGACAGGATGGCTCCTTTCTTTCTGAGTTTTTGCTGAAAAAAGGATATGAAGTCCATGGACTGATTCGCAGGACTTCTGTTGAAAAGAGGGAACGGATCGAGCATCTGAAGGGGAATCCCCATTTCCACATCCATTATGGAGATATGACGGATTCCATGAGCCTGATCCGCATTATATCAGAAGTGCAGCCGGACGAAATCTATAACTTGGCAGCGCAGTCCCATGTTCATGTTTCCTTTGAGGTGCCGGAATATACGGCTGAAGCAGACGCACTAGGAACGCTTCGAATCCTGGAAGCAGTGCGTCTTCTGGGAATGGTAAAATCATGTCGGATTTATCAGGCATCTACATCGGAACTGTATGGGAAGGTAGAGGAAGTACCGCAGAATGAGAGGACACCTTTTCATCCTTACAGCCCTTACGCAGTGGCGAAACAATACGCTTTCTGGATTACGAAGGAATATCGGGAGGCCTATGGAATGTTTGCTTCCAACGGAATCCTTTTTAATCATGAGTCAGAGAGACGGGGCGAGACTTTTGTGACAAGAAAGATTACGTTGGCGGCTGCCCGGATTGCCCAGGGAAAACAGGAGCGGCTTTATCTGGGAAATCTGGATTCTCTGCGGGATTGGGGGTATGCAAAGGATTATGTGGAGTGCATGTGGTTGATCCTACAGCAGGATAAGCCGGATGATTTTGTGATTGCTACAGGGGAGCGTCACAGTGTGCGGGAATTTACGACGCTGGCTTTTAAGTACGCGGGGATTGAACTGGAATGGAATGGATCAGGTGTAGATGAGAAGGGAACAGATCGTGTCACAGGAAGAGTACTGGTGGAAGTAAGCAGGGAATTCTTTCGCCCGACAGATGTGGTGGATTTATGGGGTGATCCATCGAAAGCCAAGGTGGAACTGGGATGGAATCCTTGCAGGACTTCTTTTGAAGGATTGGTGGGAATCATGGTAGAGCACGATATGAAGCTTGTCATGGAGGAAGGGTGAAGGTACTAGGAAAGGACAGAAGAGGAATGAATATCATTTTACTTTCAGGAGGTTCAGGGAAGCGCTTGTGGCCTCTATCCAGCAATACGAGATCTAAACAGTTTCTGAAAGTCTTGCGCTCGCCGAATGGGGAGCATGAATCCATGATCCAGCGAGTTTACCGCCAGCTTCATGAAAACTTGGGGGATATCCCTGTGGTGGTGTCTACGACTGATGCCCAGAGAGATACCATACGGCGGCAGTTGGGAGAAGATGTGGATATTGCATTAGAACCAGAACGTCGGGATACTTTCCCGGCCATCGCCCTGGCGGCGGTATTTTTGGCTTCTGAGCGAGGCTGCTCGGAGGAGGAGACGGTTCTTGTAATGCCGGTTGATGCTTACGCAGAGGAGGGTTACTTTAAAACTCTTCAAAAAATGGATCAGGCGGTTCAGAACGGTGCTGCGGATATGGTGCTCATGGGTATAAGGCCAACTTATCCAGCTGCTAAATATGGGTATATTGTCCCAGTGGCAGAGCAGACATCAAGTTTGATGAAGGTCTCGTATTTCGTGGAGAAACCGTCTGTAGAAAAGGCCGTGGAATTATTGGATATGGGTGCATTCTGGAACGGTGGAGTTTTTGCGTTTAAAATGAAATATCTTCTGGACATTGTTAAACGGTATATGGAGCCCAGAAGCTATGCTTATATAAGGGAAAACTATGGGAAACTTCACAAAATCAGCTTTGATTATGAGATTGTTGAGACTTGTAATTCCATCGCTATGGTACCATATTACGGTATGTGGAAAGATCTTGGCACTTGGAATACTCTGTGTGATGTGATGGAGGACTTAAATGCCGGTTATGTGGTCAGCGGTCAGGGAATGGAAAATACCCATGTTATCAATGAGTTGGATATCCCAGTGGTGGCGCTGGGATTGAAGAATGTAGTAGTTGCTGCGTGTCCGGATGGGATTCTTGTGACAGAAAAATGGCACAGCAGCCTGATAAAGGAATATGTTGATCAGATTGATCAACGTCCTATGTATGAGGCGAGACAGTGGGGAAGCTATAAAGTCCTGAACTACATGAATCATGGGGACGGGAAGAAGTCTTTAACAAAACACCTGGAGATATTACCGGGAAAATCTCTAAGTTATCAGTTACATAAAAATCGAGATGAGATATGGACGGTAGTGGATGGGACAGGAGATATTGTACTGGATGGACATGTAAGGAATGTGCGCCGTGGTGATGTGGCTTATATTGATAGACTGATGAAGCATTCTGTCCGGGCGGCTACACATCTTCACTTGATTGAGGTGCAGATTGGGGAGGAAGTATCAGAGGATGATATTGAACGTTTTTCCTGGAGCTGGGAAGGAGACAGGAGATTATGAGTGACAGTGAAAAGGATGTATTTCGGATTGGAGGATGTGCGAGTCAAATCTATAAGGAAAGATATACCCAGTGGTGTACCCAAACGGCGGCAGATGCGGATATGAGGTTGGAACTTGAAATGATAGATGGAGATGATGAAGCGATTCAGGAGCGCTTTGGAGTTGAACTGAGGTTTGGCACAGGAGGGCTTAGAGGTATTATGGGAGCCGGTACAGCTCGAATGAACCGATATGTGGTGCGTCGGGCAACAAGAGGGTTGGCCGCCTACATGAAGAAGACAGGACTGCCTTTTACTGTGGCTATAGGTTATGATAGTCGAATTCATTCTCAGTTATTTGCTCAAGAAGCGGCAGAGGCGCTGACTGCTTGCGGCATGGATGTCTGGCTTTACCCGAGGATTGAGCCTACTCCTGCATTAAGCTGGGCAGTTCGGAAGTTAGGATGTGGTGCCGGCATTATGATTACCGCAAGCCATAATCCTGCGGAATACAATGGATATAAGGTTTATGGTTCAGATGGATGCCAAATTACGGACAATGTGGCGGAAAAAATTTTTAATGAGATTTTGGCCCTGGGGTATTTTGATGAGATTCAGAAAGAAAGAAAGGGGAAAATTCTTCAGATACCTGAAAATATACTAGATGAGTATTTGGAAAGAGAACTGTCTTATTTGACCATGACGTTAGATGGGCTCCATGTGGTTTATACACCTTTAAATGGCACAGGGCTGGAGTGCGTGCGGAAAGCCCTGATTAAGGCTGGAATATCGGAATTTGTGGTTGTTCCGGAACAGGAGCGGCCAGATGGCAATTTTACTACATGCCCATCTCCTAATCCGGAGAAGAAGGAGGCCATGGAACTTGGCCTCAGACTTTGCGAAAGTTTCAAGCCAGATATTCTTTTGGCAACAGACCCAGACTGCGATAGAATGGGAACAGCTGTACAGGATGACATGGGCGACTACCATCTTTTGAACGGAAATGAGGTAGGAATTCTCTTATTTGATTATATTTGCAGAAGACGACAGGAACTAGGAACGATGCCAAGACAGCCAGTGGCGATTACAACTGTTGTTTCAACTGAGATGGCATCTGTGGTTGCGGTTAAATATGGTATTGAGTTGCGCAGGACATTGACAGGATTTAAATATATTGGGGAGCAAATCGGAAAATTGGAAGAAGACGGAAAACAGGAATGCTTCTTGTTCGGTTTTGAGGAAAGCTTTGGGTATTTGAGCGGTTCTCATGTTCGTGACAAGGACGCTGTTAATGCCTGTCTTATATTTTGCGAGATGGTAGCTTATTATAAGGAAAAAGGATATAGCGTACTGCAGGTACTTGATAATTTGAAAGCGGAATGTGGTTATTATTGGGAGGAACTTCGAGTTTTTGATTTTCCAGGCATAGTAGGCATGGAGAGAATGAAAAAGGATATGACTAGATTGCGGGATATGCCTCCTGCTGAGTTAGCTGGGAAGAAAGTTGTCGAAATTATTGATTATCTTAAGACGGAGAAAACGGAGTTGCCAGCATCTGATGTGATGGAATTCCGATTACAGGATGGAGGAAGAGTTACAGTTCGTCCCTCTGGAACGGAACCAAAGATAAAGGTGTATTTATCTTTGCGGGAGACATCGGAACTAAGAATAAATGAGAAGAGCGACACGGTTTTTGAGAATATCTGTCAGGGACTCGGCATCGAAATAGCGGAATGAGTTAATGGAAAAGACAGGATAGAAAGGAGTAAGCATGAATAAAGGACATTTATCGAACCGAAAAGAGATAATATTTGTTGCACTATTAGCTTCATTTACTTGTTTTGTTTATCCTCCATGTGAGCTGTATTTGACAAATGTTAATGAGTTTTGGTTTACTTTTAGAACAATTTTGCCCATTATCTTGGTAATGAGTATAACGTGTATATGTATCATGGCTTTTATAGGCTATGTATTGCCGAGCAGAATTTATAACGGATTTACAACGGCAGTTTTTGCATTTACTGTTGCTTTTTATGTTCAGGGCAATTATTTGAATAATAACTATGGTGTCCTGGACGGCAAGGAAATCATATGGAAGAATTATGCGATTAGGGGCTACATTAGTATTATTACATGGATACTTGTGATTCTGATAGTCGTGATTCTAATGCGAAAATTAAAAGAGTATAAGAGTAAAGTACTTATATATTTAAGTCTTGTTCTTGTTGCAATGCAGTCGGTTGGATTGGCGTTTTTAATATATAATAAGCCCGCTAAGGATGTGCAGCTATATGACGCGTCATCAGAAGGTTTGATGAACTATTCATCAGATAGAAATATTATTGTGCTGTTATTGGATGCAGCAGATAGTACTGTGTTTACAGAAATATTAGAGAACAATCCAGAGATTAGTAATATATTCAAAGACTTTACATATTATGATAATACTTCTGGGATGTATCCATCTACCAAAGCATCCATACCATATATATTAACTGGGATACCTTATGAAAACCAGGAGCCGTACAGAGATTATATAGATCGGGCTTATGATGAGACAGAATTGTTTAATCTGCTAAAAAAGAATAAATATCAGTATGGCATCTATACTAATGAGACTTTTTTACATGATGATACAATGAAAGATAGTGTAAATGGGGTATTCAATATGCCAACTGTTACATCTTATCCTGAGTTGGGATTGCTTTTATTTCAGGCAAGCTGGTTTAAATTTGTTCCACAACAGATAAAACAATGGTTTTGGGTTTATTCGGATGATTTTAATTTAACGAAGGGAAGTATAGAGGGTGAATTATTTAGTGGCTCTAATTTGGATTTCCTAGAAGCATTATCAAATAAAGGGCTATCCGTTGATGATAAAAGAGATTTTAAATTTATTCATTTACATGGAGTACATGCACCGTATGACATGGATGAGAATATGAACGCATTGAGCGGAGGGACGTTGGAGCAACAGTATATTGGTGTATGTAATATGGTGAATTTATTTTTTGAAGAATTGAAAGAAAAAGGCGTTTATAATAATAGTTGTATTATAGTTTTAGCCGATCATGGAGTACAATCAAAATACTGTCATTGCCCGCTTTTTATGATAAAGGAAGCTGGAAAAACAGGAGATTTTTTATCAACAGATTCTACTGCGTTTTCTTATGCAGGGATACAGGATTTATTGTCTGAATGGGTAGAAGGTAGTAATCTTGTTAATATTGATCCAATGCCAGAACGACGATTCTTGTATTATGAATGGAATGATAAGTGGAGTGCGGATTATATGCCGACTATGAAAGAATATGAAATTCTAGGAAATGTAAATGACACCGCTCAAATAATTGCTACGGGACGCTTTTTCTCCTCTGAAATACCAAAATTGAAATTAGATAAGAAATATGTTTTTTATGATGAAAAAACGGCGAATGATTTATTCATACAAGGCCTGGGATGGATAGGCAGCGAATATACTTGGAGTGATGGCGCAGAGGGGATTTTGCGTTGTGAAACAACAGAACGAGATAATATTTATGCTTGTCTGGAATGGGCATCCAGTGTTTCTGGAGAACAGTTCCTTGAAATCAGAATGGATGATCAGGTGCTATATAGTAATGATGCAATTCAAGGAAAGGGCAAAGCTTATTTTATGATTCCTAAAGAATTGATACAGGCAGCTGATGGTACAGTGGAAATTCATTTTCAATATGTGAGGGACTCGAATACAGTAACAGGGGATAATGAGCATCATAATATTTATGCTTTGCGGGAATTGACATTTTCTAAAGAGCCTATGTCGTATTCTCAGATCGTTTATGGCGAAGAGTTGTCCTTCAAAAAGGGCAGTGCAAGAGCAAATACATATTTTTTACAAGGACTGTCATTTGCAGAAAATGAACATACATGGACAGTTGGAAAAACTCCAGTTATGGCGTTTCATGCAGATGAAACGAAGGATATTTATGTCAAACTGTCTTGCTATACAATTAGTAGAGGACCGCAACATTTGATTGTGTCTTGTCAGGATCAAATATTGTATGACAAAGAGATTACAGATCGAAAGGAAATCATTACATTTAAGATTCCCAAAGAACTAGTTAATGGAAATGTAGAAGTGAAATTTCAGATTCCATCTGCAATTTCTCCAAAAGAATTGGGATGGAGTGAAGACACTCGAACACTTGGGCTGGGATTTGAAAGTTTGGAATTTTCTGCAAGTCCATTCGTTGAATAATATTGGAGGGTGACATGAAAGCAGGCGATTGTCTCGGGGGGGTAGAATCCGAGAAATAGATGGAATTAGGGGGATATTGGCATTAGTTATTGTGATTTACCATTATGGACACTTTTCTCCTTTTTTGGAGGGAAATCCTTATCCATTTAATCATGTGCTGGCCATAGTCTACCAGTATGGATATTTGTGTGTAGATTTCTTTTTTATATTATCAGGATTTGTAATAGAGCATTCATATGGTAAAAGGGTATCAGAAATAACATTTAGAGATTTCATTATAGGAAGACTTAGGAGGTTATATCCATTATATTTATTAACTACTTTAGTTGTAGGCGGCTTGCAATTAGTATACTATTCATATGAGCGAACTTTTTGTTGTTACCCTATATCGTTATGGGGATTGGTTTTGCATATATTTGGGCTACAAAATGCGGGTTTTTCTGAACTTACCTTCAATGGACCAGCGTGGTATGTGGGAATACTAGTATTAATGTATATATTATATTTTGGAGGACAGCGCCATTTAAAGAGCAGCATTACAGTTATGATAGGTATACTGCTTGGGGGTTGTATTGTCTGTCTAAATTGCCAATATCCTTTAATTAATTATACTGTTGGCAGAGGAATGGTAGGTTTTTTTATGGGGGTTTTGCTTTTCCGTTTTAATTCCATGTATCAAGTGAATTTATATGTGATTTTTGGGACTTTGTTTTTAATGTCCGTGCTAATGGTAATATTTGGCGCAACCATTATAGGGAATGAGGTTCTTTTGTATGCTATAGTATTTTGGCCATTATTATTGATTCTATTTTTAAATAATTGTTGGATAGCAAAAATACTGCGGAATCCCATATTTCAGTTTCTAGGCAAAATATCATATGATATGTTTTTGTGGCATTATCCTCTGTTAATTTTGTTTGTACTAATATGGAAATCTGGTTGGTTTCCAGGTCTTCGCTTGTACTCACGAATGTTTTTTATATTTTGGATAGTTATTGTTTTAATTATAGGCTCTATTTCTCATTTCTGTTTTGAAGAGAAACTGAGATTATTATTAAGCAGTGTTGTGAAAAAGTGCATTAAAAAGAAGCTAACAAGGAAGAGCTGATTCCTGATCAAGGTTACACAGAAAGATGAGAATGGAAAGAAGGAAACTCCGATGAACCCCTCTCCGCTACGATACCCGGGCGGTAAGTACAAGCTTTATGAATATGTAGCAGAACTAATAAGAGAAAATGACTGCAATACTTATATCGAGCCGTTTTGCGGTGGTGCGGCGGTCGCTCTGGAACTGCTGTTTAAGGGTATAGTGAAAGACATCGTTATCAATGATTATGACTATACCATATTCTGTTTTTGGAATAGCGTCATCCATCAGACGAATGAGTTTGTGCAGATGATATGGGACACGGATGTCACTATGGATGAATGGGAGCGGCAGAAAGCGGTCAGGGACAATTTGAATGAACATTCGGTTTTAGAGATCGGATTTTCCACATTCTTTCTTAATCGTACAAACAGATCGGGCATTATTGACAAGGCCGGGCCGATCGGGGGCGCAGGTCAGACCGGGGATTATCCGATCGATTGCCGTTTTAATAAAATGCGGCTTATCTTCCGGATTGAGAAGATCGCGGAGTACAGAGAGCATATCGGACTTTATAATTTGGAAGCGCTTGATTTCATCGAAGAGGTAATTCTGAGAAAAAGGAATGCCTTTATTTTTTTTGATCCTCCGTATTATGGAAAGGGTCCGGGGCTGTACACGAACTTCTATTCCCATGGCGACCATGTAAATCTGGCCAATATGATAACGCGCCGCCTGAAGAACCGGAAGTGGATTGTTACATACGATAATGTAAACGCGGTCAAAGCGATGTATGCGAAATCGCCGAACCTTGAATTTGAACTGCAGTATTCGCTACAGGAGAAACGTTCCGGGAGCGAAGTGATGTTCTTTGCCAGAAACGTACAAAGGCCTGCAAATGAAAGTAATCTTATCAATATACTTGTGAAGTGAGGGGAGAAAGATGCGCGGGACAATACGGGAGATAAAGGTTGGTAAACTGCTTAATTATTATGAGAATCCCCGCCACGCCATTGGCAGCGATGAGGAGGACACGTTAAAGAAACTGTTTGCCGCCGTTGGGAACCAGTACATGCTCAATCTGGCTGAAGATATACAGAAAAACGGACTGCTCGGCAATCAGCAGATTGTGGCGGTATATTCTGAAGATGAGCAGAAATATGTAGTGTACGAAGGCAACAGGAGAATAGCGGCCATCAAAATGTTATTGGATATCGATTCATTTGGATTCCTTGACAGGGCGACGCTCGACAGAGCCAGAAGAATCGCTCAGGAGGGGGGAATCCCGGATACGGTCAACTGCTATGTAACGGATGAGCAGGAAGCTTTTTTGATCATGGAGAGAGTGCATTCCGGAGAAGATAAAGGAAGAGGCACGAAGCAGTGGACCCCGCGCGAGAAGGAGGCTTTCATAGTCCGCCAGGGCAATAAGAAAAGTCTTTCTTATTTGGTGAGTTTCTATATCAAGAAGTATTTTGAAGGGTTTGATATTACACTGGTTTTGCCATTTACAACGATCCAGCGGATATTTAACAACCGCGAAGTAAAGAACATGATCGGCCTGGATGTCTCCGATGAGTCGACTTTTACAAGAGAAAAAATGCAATTAATCATAGATGCTTCCCAATGGATCGCAGCAGAGGCGAATGCTTCTGGTATTGCGGTAACCCGGCTTTTTAATAAGGCACGGATGATCGAAGACAAGTTATTGCCGTGGCTCCGGGATTATATGCAGAACTGTGCGGATAAGGCTGGAAAGAAAGATGCGGAAGCTCAAACGCAGCAGGATGAAACAGCAGAAACAGCGGAAGCAGGTGATGCAGAGAATAGTGATGAGGGAGCCTCGACGGCTGCTGATTCTGGAGCAAACGGCGGGACGAATGCGTCAGACCAGAATGACCATGGTGCTGCAGGAAGTGGAAATTCCAACGGCTCGGGAAGCGAATCTGCCGGTAGTACGGGAAGTGCGGCTGCCGGCGCTGGTTCCGGGGGGAACAGGAACCTGCCGTATTTCTTCCAGGGGCTTCAATATGGTGAGCTGAACCCGAATGATGCAGATACCCATGGCGTTGCTGCTGTATGCAGGGAGCTCCAGTTGTTCTCTGATAGAAAGCTTGTTGTGGCATGCCCGATCGCGGCCTCGTCTCTTGTACGTGCCATCATTGAGCAGGCGATCAAGTACTATTCCAAAAAGCATTATATTCAGGGGCAGGATAAACTGATATGGGAGGATATCAAGAATTTAACCAAACTGAGTAAGATTATTGATAAATACAAGCAGAATCTCCATAATTACATTACTGATACCTATATGAGGCAATATTTCATGGCACTATTTGGAAATTATGGAGACAATATTGATCCATTGAATTGGGTAATACACAGACCTGCAGAGTTCCAATTGGATGCCACTACACTGATTGAATTGCCGCGGAAGGGGTTGCTGGCATTGATCAATTTCTTTATTACATAGAAAAAATGACAAAACAATGCATTTTTAGCAAAAACTTTTGCTTTTCAGGCTTTACTTTTGTGCATTTCTGTGCTAGGATATACATATGCTAGTTCTTGACGAACAGCTAGCAGTCAGGAGGATATTATGGCGTCGTTGGAGGTTATAAAAGAACTCTCTGAAGCGGACGGCGGCAACAAAGGAAATATTGAACAGAGAGTAAAAGACTATCTTCGTCGAATGCTCGGTGAAGATTTATTTTTGTTGTGTAAAAATTTCTTTGAATCAGTATGGGGATCAAGCGCACCATATAAGGTTTTTCTTGCTCGGCGCTGCATGAACCTGATGTATATGTTTTATATGTGTGCAGATGATGATTGGCATAGAGATTCTTTGGAGAGTTCATTTTTCTCAGACGGGGCTTTGCTGTCGAACGCGCGCGAGATTGCGGAAATTTATCGCGAGTCGCATACTGTTCCTGAAATCCTGATTGTGGATGAGTTATTGATTCATGGAAGAACTCTTAATCAGTTGATTTCGGAACTTGTGGAAAGAATTTACCGTTTCTTATGCGAAGAAGGCGATGATGTTGACCGGACGCGTCTTGAAACGGATGTACTCAACGCGGTACACATCCGGGTGATTTTGCAGAATAACAAGCAATTGCTTTTGTATGGTATATATCAGAGAAATCTGAGATCCGAGAAAATCCGTCCAATTCGTAAATGGCATCAGTTTTCGTCGGGGGTATCCCAGGCAATAGCCGGTGGTGTAGTTGCGAATACCAGTTTTGTACCGACTCTGCAGATGCGTGCATTTGCGGACAACGATGCTAAAAAGATATATCGACATCTGAGTGAAAGAGCGGATTCTTTGTTCACTGCTTTTTCATGGCGCAAGAGATTTTTGGAGAAAGCCTGGATATATCCGTTGACAAATGAGGATGGCGCCGTTAAGGCCATCTATACATTGCGGGTTGTTCCGAGCGAGATGGATGGTACAAAGCTGATCGTTCCGTTTGTCATTTTTTCTGATATTAGAGCGCAAAAGGGTAGTTTATATCAGATGTTATGTTCAAAACTTTTTAAGAACTTCGATTTAGAAATGCAAGTGGCTTTGGATAATGTTTTGCGTTATTGGCAGGCAGATTCTCCGGCTTGGATGGAAGCATTGTCGTTGATATTTAGTCAGAATCTATTATTACTATTGATGCAAGATTGTAAGATTCCCGGGTGGGAGAAAGGCATCGATTATGAAAAGATAAGAATGTCCTTCCGAAGTTTGAATAATGATGTTGCAGCTCTTTTTTATGATCGCATTGTGGAACGAACGACTCCTTGGATGGCTCTAGAGCAGATGAACAAAGCGTTGCTGGAATTAACATATGATGCAGAGCCGCTTTGCCATATCCAGAATATTGATGATACTGAGAAGTCAAAAGAGTCAAATGAATGGATTGTCCCAATAGAGAATACAGTCGGTGATGTATTATCAAAATATGGGCAGCAGGCAGAATACCATGCGTTCAGACAGCGTACGGGGCGGGAATTTCTGTCAGGTCGAGGAATTGCGAATAAACCATTATCTGATATTCTGTATCAGGTGAGCCATAACTATAGTGAAGGAATGACGCAGACGATTCCCAATAAACAGATTTTGAGTTGTGTAGTATCGGTGCTCTTGCGTTATATGGATATAGGGGCAGCAGCCACGGTAGTATCTTATAATGAATCGAGCGATTATGAAGGATACAGTAATATGTGCAGGGCCGGAGAACAATCCCTTTTTATTCTGCCGCAGCGTTATTCCTGTTATCTTCCGATACTGAGCGTGATGGAGCAGGATTGCATGCGGGATCTTGAACGGTTGACGTACCGGATGAAAGAATTCTTAACGCCGATTTTGAAACAGAAAACGGTGGGCGATCTTATCACATTTACTGAGAGTTTATACGAGATAGGTCAGTACCTGCAGGATTGGGATATAGATTTATCCGGATGGGTCGATTGGTCATGGGAGGAGTCAGACAGCGCTGATACCATAAAACCGCCGGACGTTCAGAGACGGAGTATGAATGTACTTTTAGACAATCTGGTGATACAGAGCGAGTTATTAACTAAATATCTAAAATTCGTGAGTTAATAGAGAAAAGATGAAAAGGTGAAGCAGAGATGCTTTACCTTTTTACTTAGGAGGAAAATGATGGATAAGATCAAAAGATGTCTTAAAGTAAAACGTGGAGAGGAATATAAAATCCGTTTGGGGTGTGTTTATGAAAAGGAGGGTTTGTTTTTTGCTGCCTATAAGCACGGAGCAGAAATCCTAAAAGAAACCCTGCTGGTCTCAGACGAAATCAGAAAAGGATCAACAGGGGATTATTATGGCTCTGTGAGAACGGAAGATGATAATACATATGAGTTCTCCAACAATATTATAGCTTTCTGCGGCGAACGAGGAGAAGGAAAATCCAGTTCCATGCGGACCTTTGCACATGCTCTGGAGCGTATAGACGTTGACCGACAGAATTATACCGCTGAAGTATTAGAACAGTTCTGGGGAATGCCGATTTCACACTATTCTTTTGAAGTTTTGCCTGTTATCGACCCGACGATGATGCGGACGCAGGATTCCTTTATGCGGGTAATCTTGTCTCGGATGTTTGCGCAGGTGAAAAAGCGCTGGGAATCATTTTCTGAGTATTCAAAAAATTATGAGAATCTGCGCTTTCGTCATGATATGCCCGGGTATGGACAAATTGAAAAAATATTGGAAGTATTTCGAGAGTGCTATGCTTATCTGGATACGTTGAGTAAGAAACCGGATATTGACAATAGATACGATGATCTTGAGGAGATTGCCAGTCTGGGAGACAGTGGGAGTTTAAAATTAAAGTTTCGTGAATTAGTTAAGGACTACCTTGATATAATGAACCAGGGTCATCCTATGAATGAAAGCAATTCCTATCTTGTATTGCAGATAGACGATGCCGATCTTAATATTGGCCAGGCATATGGAATCCTGGAGGATATTCGAAGTTTCTGCACGGTGCCGGAAGTGGTTATACTGATGGCAATGAATATGAAGCAATTACAGCAGATTATCGAACAGCATTATATTCGTGATTTTGATTTGTTGCTGAAATATGGTGAAAAAAAGAATTTGGAAGATGCACCCTTGTCTTTACGTCATTGCCGCCATATGGCAATGATGTATATTGATAAGGTTATTCCTGGAAGTCGGCAGATTCATTTGCCGCAGATAGATGCAGTACTGAAGGATGAGACAATCGATCTTTCTGTCAGTTACACGATTCCTCAGAATGATGGTGGTCGTGACAGTGTGGCAGATGCTTTTGGGAAAATGGATGAGGCAATTACTGATTATCAGGAGCGGCTCTTGGGTTGGTTATATCAGAAAATCGGAATTGCGCTCATCAGGCCGATAACTTACCGACATAATATATTGCCTGGGCATCTGCGGGAATTAACTCATTTTCTTGCTTTTTTTGGGAAAATGGAAAATTTGAATACAGAGTATAATATTATAAAGATCCACGCTCTTTTGCGAAAAACACAAAGCGAACTTAATGGTATTTGGAAAGAGAAACGTAAAGAGGCATTGGAGACGAAGGAGCGTTGGATTGGGAATCTGCAGGGATTAGAGCAGTATTTCCTTAAAAATTGGACAGGATTGCACCTGAGCCGTGAAGGACAAAGAATGATGCAGGAAGTTGAAGCAGCAGCGGATACGCGGAAGGCGCAGATGATTTGTGCATTCTCTGATAGTATAGCGGAAAGACTCCATGTATATGAGTCGGTATTACCTGATACTATCTATGCAAAGTATTCTTATGCGTATGTTATGAATAAGCTAACCAGTCTTTCCCCAGAAATTAGAAAAGAAGAAGATTATAATATTGTATATGCGCTCCGATTCTACTATATGCTGCATATCTTTAAAAAACTGGTTGCGGTGACAGGAGATGATGATGGATATGAGCAACTCCTTCAGGAGGTGAAATACGAGAGCTGGATACCGGATTATTCCAAGATGCAGAAAGAATATTCATATGGAAGATTTGAAGTGAACCTTTATGCGCTAAATGTATTTCGTCCTGAATTTCGGATAGGAGATGCGGGCGATCTGCCTGGCTTATTGAATCGTTTGAATCAGATGCTTTATATAATTCTGCCGGCAGGTGAAGCTCGTGGTATTGAAAAAGAAGATATCCTGAAGTATATGAGTAAGCCCGCAAGCGACGCTGAAAGCAACATTCACGTAATGTTTGATTGGAGTTTTTATTTTATGTCTCTCGTGTTGGGAAAATCAGGCACCTATGTTATTCCTTCAACGGATGAAGAATTGAAAGCTTGGGAAATGCGTGTAAATGTACTAAATATGAGTCTGCAGTTTCTGTTTAGCTGGGATGTCCAGCATTATTTGGCCAAAAACTTAAAACAAGATGGAACATCTGATTACGATAATACATCCAATTTAAAGAGTTGGATCGCTTCGTATTGGGAAAAACTTATAGAGCAAATAAGCACACAAAAGTATATCAAATGGGCTGAGCAATTATCTGCCCTGACATTTGATAATACAGTGTTTCCGATCAATGCTATATTACCAAATGGCTTTGAGACTTTATATTATGGGAATAAAGAGTACCTCAAACATCTCCTAAATCTATTTACCTACAATTTGAATCATTTGATTGCACAGAATGGGGAGATGAAGGAGGAGCAAACAGCGCATATTTCATTTATTCTTGGAATAGTAACAATACTTAATAGATGCCCAGTTGATTTCAGAAACTGTTCCATTTTCGGTGAGGAGGCAAAATTATCTGAGCAAATTATAAATCAGTGTAATCAAATACTTAAGGACTATAAGGCTGAGCAGATAATGCCGATCTTTAATGACTGTAAGAAGTTTTGTGCTATATTGAAGAAAAGCACAAACAATAAGATAGATAGAGTTTTTGAAAAGAATGCAGCAATAACTAAATATGGAAAGTAATAGGTTACCTTTAACATGAAGATCCTCCGTCAGCATTTGAATATCCTGTTCAGTCAGGTTCAACCAGAATATCTTTTTAATAGAATTATATGCAGAAACGAGAAAATGAACCGGATACTGTTTAAGGCAGATCCGTATTCTCTGTCAGCATGCTTTGTAGGAGCCGGAAGCTATCGGCATTATGCCTACGGAGTGTTGAGCAATTTGAATCCTGACGAGATAATGAATATGTATGCTGATATGAACGCATGTATGAAAGAGAAATCGGCATGCTGCGGAGGAGAAAGCATTTTTTCGTTATTAGCTGAGTACACAGTATCCGTATTGGAAGAAAGGAACGGAGTTCCCTACTGCCGCAGGGAGAAGGTACTGGGATGGCGCGAATGTTCCCTCAGATTGGGGCAGGATATGCTTGTGACGGCGTATTTGGCATATCAGAAGATAGAACATGGTACAGTTATACGTTCATTTTGTTGGCCGGCGCAAATCCATACAGATGATGCAAGATTGAATCAGATCATGAAGAGGGGAATAGCGGAAAACCACTTTCATATTAATGGGTCCGCCCGTATATTTGATATTTCATGGCTGTGTCTGATGAATCATCCTGACAGGATTCGAGAATACTTTGCCGGTGGAAGAGACAAAAAGAATGATACAGAATATGACAGAAATATTCGATTCTGTGAGGATCTGTACGGAGGAACGATGCTGGGAACAGACGACAATCACTGGTCGTGGGAAAACCGGTTTTACATTGCGGCATGGATACGAGTTATGCTTTTTCAGTGGATGCAGAATGGCCCTGAGTTTTGGCAAGACCTTTCGGGTGAGATGGACAAACTGCGCGAACTGGGAAAAGTTTCAAAACTCCTTGTCATGTATACACCTCTTATCGAGAAAAAAGTTCAGACGATCCGATGCATGTATTTTGAGGGAGCTTCATTTCCACAGTACAAAGGGATCCGCAGCTGTCTGGACTATGCTGTCGCAGCCGATAGGATAAAAGAAGATCGGGACAGTGCATATCGTATATTAAGTGGAGAAAGAGCTTTCCTGTATACAGCCTTTCAGTGGATTTTTTCCCGGAAAATCATGGATGAAGAACAGAATCTTGATTTTATGAACCTGTTCTATTTATATTTGCTGTTGAAGACGCAGTTTAGAAACGAAATAGTTCAGTTAAATGGAAGGATTGGTTTCAGGAATTTTGCTTACTATGAAAACCGCAAGGATGTATTGTTTGACATATATCCGGATTATAAGCTGGAAGCATATAATACATCCGTAGCGACTGCGCTCCGTGAGGAGCATGTCATATCCCATGAACTGCGCGTCACACCAAAAGAAAAACCAGATGCTATGATGAAGTACGTTTGGAATCTGGATCAGAAAATTGGTTTTCTATTGCATGAAAAGGGTCTGGAATGTTCGCCTGAGGATCTGAAAGAGCGGAGACGGGAGGCAAAATATTTTTATACGTTACATTTCGTAAAGCGGGTGGACATATTTGATGAATCGGAAAAATGGTCAGTGTTGGTCAAGCCGCGGAACAGTGATACACGTGATTGTGTAAGGAAACAGGCATTGTCGATTGCAAGGGGCATGGAAAAATATAACTATTTATGCGCAAGGATCAGAGGTATAGATGCCTGCAATTTTGAAATAGGCTGCCGCCCTGAGACGTTTGCCACAGAGTTTCGCTTCCTAAGGGAGTTTGTGCCCTGGAATAGATCTTCCGACAGGATAGTTGGAAAGGGAACTCTTGCGCCACGTATATCTGTTACCTATCATGCAGGGGAAGATTTTTTAGATCTGGCAGATGGCCTGCGCGCCATTGATGAGACGGTTTTCTTTCTGGAACTGCATCGTAATGACCGTCTGGGACATGCGTTGGCGCTTGGATTATCTCCGGAAGTATATTATCAGAAGAAGGACTTTCGGCTTGTAATGCCTAAACAGGTGCGGCTGGATGATATTATCTGGTTATTATACAGATCCAGAGAATTGGGCTGCGCGATAGATCCGATATTGTTTCAGAAGATGAAAGATGAAGCCTGCCAATTGCTTAATGATATATTTGCTGCATCAGTTAAAAATCCAATTGACTTGAATGATTATTACAACAGCTGGCATATCAGGGGAGATGAGCCTGAATTATACCGGTATGGCAGGTATAACGGAACAGTGAATAATAAGCCGGGACAATCTCAATATGGCTTGAAATCACAGTATGATTATCATAAGATCTTGCGTCACGGCCGCAGAGATAACCTGGATATATACCGCAAGAACCTCCAGGTAAGCGAATTGTATGCAGCCTATCATTTTGATTATAAAGTGCGGAAGAAAGGCTATGAAATGACGGTTGTGAGAATTGAACCGGCTTATATTTCATTAATAAGTAATATGCAGATGAAAATGCAGCAGGAAATTGCATCCGAGGGCATAGCAATCGAATGTAATCCGAGCTCCAATGTTCTGATCGCGCCGATTGACCGATATAATGAACATCCTATTTTTCGATTTGCTCCAATTAGGGATGGGAACGGCAGTTACGGTGGTATGTATGTATCAGTCAACACAGATGACCAGGGAGTTTTTGATACGTCGTTGGTGAACGAATATTCTCTGCTGGCGTGTTCTCTTTCCAAACAGTCTGATGCGAATGGATATCCTTTGTACAGTGATGATGAGATCTGCGATTACCTTAACAGGCTGCGGGAAAATGGCATTACGCAGGTGTTTCCGAAGGCGCAGCGCATGACGGAGAAAGACGATGCGAAGGAGTAGAGCATTGAACAATGATAGTATTCATTCATTGAAGATGTTTTGTAATATTCCAGAAAGGATAGACAGGCACCCATGAATTTCTTTACCAACATACTTTCATCCCTGATAGCCCTGTGTTATCGCTTCCTTGGCAGCTACACGGCTGCCATCATTTTATTTACGGTACTGACCAAGGTGATCCTGTTTATTATCACTCTTGGGCACACTGGAATGGTATTCGGATGGTGGAGCTAACACCAGAGCAGAATGAAATCAAAATCCAGCTCTATAGAGATCAAGCTGCCCTTACGGAAGAGATGCAGGCGTTATACAAGCATTGGAAGTACCAACGCTCTTCAACGCTGTTCCCCTTCATCTAACTTGCGTGCCTGTTGGTGTGCCCGGGGCTGCAAGGAATCTGTGTGGAAAGTCGGACAATGTGCTTTCGTGGCGGGCATCCCAGGAGAAAAGAGTGTACTTGACGGGGGCTGTGTTGGTCGGCAAGGAAGAATATATTATGGATACCGTTACAATGATATTCTCTGATCGGTTAGCAATCCGGTCAGTTAAATATAATATCAAATTCAAAAACGAAAAGGAGATCATTTATCATGAAAGACAGATTATTTAAGATGGGGGCGTTTGCCTATTTTTTTACCTGCAGCACTATGCTGTTTTCCAATACGGTCTACGCCTACATTGATCCGTCGACCACGACCTATATTATCCAGGCCGTTGCAGGTGTGCTGATCGCCATAGGCGCCTCGGTCACTATTTTCCGCCACAAGATCACTGCCGCCTGGCGCAAGTGGTACTATGGACGCCTGGCAAAAAAGAATGAGAAGGAGCGCGCGGGAGAGAAAGAAGCTACGGCTGGAAAATAACAGCGCTTCCCAGAGTATATTAACAATCTGCAGAGGAGGACTGCTTTGGGTAGTCTTTTTTTATTGCAGAAAGACATGTACATGAATACAAGTAACTGGAAAAGAGGTATATACATTTGGACGCAATCGTAAGCTTTCTGGGGGATATCCTTGGCCATGTGATGAAGTTCTGCTATGATCTGGTGCCGAATTACGGCCTGGCGATCCTCCTGTTCACGATCCTGGTGAAGATCATCCTTCTGCCAGTTTCCATTATGCTCCATAAGAACTCCATCAAGATGGTGAAAATGCAGCCGGAGCTGAATTTCATCAAGGCCAATAACTTTGGGGCCACGGATCAGATCGGTGAGGAGCAGCTGAAGCTCTATAAGAAATACAACTACCACCCCATGTTGGGCCTGGTGCCGCTGGCCACCCAGCTGATCCTGCTCATGGGCGTTATCGATGTGATCTATAAGCCGCTGCGGCATATCCTCCGGTTCCCTGCGGATCAGGTCGCTGAGGCTACGGCCCGGTTCATCAGTCTGACCGGCATGAACCCGGAGTCCCGTACCGTCCAGATCGCCATCGTCGACGCGGTGCGCAATGGGAAATATCTGGATGAGATGGGAGCCATTCTTGGCCAGGACGCTCTGACCCGGATGCAGGCGTTCCATATGAATTTCCTTGGCCTCAATCTGGCGGATATTCCAAGCCAAGCAGGCGGGGTGCTGATCCTGGTCCCGCTGCTGGCGGCGTTCTGCGCATGGCTTTTGTGTGAAGTCCAGAACCGCGTGAATGTGCTCCAGTCCGAGCAGGGAAAAGTGAATAAGATCGGGACCATGCTGCTGTCGGTTGGACTTTCTCTTTATCTTGGGTTCTTTGTCCCAGCCGGTGTTGGGGTGTATTGGATGTACGGGAACCTGACCGCGATCCTGCAGTTGTTCTTCCTGAACGCGGTTATCAGCCCGAAGAAGTATATTGACTACGAACAGCTGGAGAAGAGCAAGGCCGCGTTGGCGAAAGTTTCCCGGCGGGCGAAAGCGAATAAAAAACTGTTTGAGAAAGACCCGTACAGGGATAAGGAGAAGCAGGATTATAAGGCCTTTTACAAGCTTCATAACAAGAAGCTTGTTTTTTATTCCGAGAAGAATGGATTCTATAAATATTTCCAGAACATCATCGAGTATCTTCTGGAGAATTCGGATATCGTGATCGACTATGTGACGAACGACTCGAAGGACGCCATTTTTGAAAAGACGTCGGAGCGGTTTAGGACCTACTATATCGGACCGAAGAAGATCATCTCATTCATGATGAAGATGGATGCGGATGTTGTGGTGATGAGCACGCCGGATCTGGAGAAATACCAGATCAAGAGGTCGCTGGTGAGGAAGGATGTGGAGTATATCTATCTGCCGCATGGGGTGAACAGCGGGAATGCCTTCCTGCGGACAGGGGCCCTTGACTATTTTGATACGATCTTTGCTCCAGGGCCCAGAAATGTGCAGGAAATCCGCGCAATCGAGAAGCTGCATGGGACAAAAGAGAAGACGCTGGTAGAATGGGGATCCAGCGTGATTGACAATATGCTTATCCGATATGCTTCCATGCAGAAAGCGGCGGAGAGTAAACGGGAGAAAACTGTTCTGATCGCTCCGTCATGGAAAGAGGACAATCTTCTGGATCTGTGCGCAGAGGAGATGCTCGACCAGCTGCTTACGACAGAATACAGGATTATCCTGCGTCCGCATCCACAGTACCTCAGGTATGCGATGGATCGTATCGAGATGCTGAAGAAGAAATATTCTGGATGTAAGAATTTTGTTATGGAAACAGATTTTTCATCCAATGAAACGGTATATATGGCGGATGTGCTGATTACAGACTGGTCCAGTATTGCCTTTGAGTATTCATTTGCAACATTGAAACCGACTCTGTTCATCAATGCTCCGATGACTGTTGTGAACCAGGAATGGCAGAAGATTGATGTAGTCCCGTTAGATATAGCCATGCGTAAAGAGATTGGCATGGATGTGGAGCTTGATGAACTTGGGAAGATTAATGGCATTGTAGATGACTTCATAAAGAATGCAGCTTCCTACGCTGAAAAGATCCGTGAGGTAAGGGAGCATGAGATATTCAGTCTGGGCAGCAGCGGGAAAGTCGGGGCAGAATATATAATTCAGGCCATTACACGGATTGAGGAAAACAAAGAGGAATATCTGAAATATATGTAAGAACCAGAGGAGTGGACAGTCCTATGAAACGATTCGGCACAGTCAGCTACAATATTTACTGCAATTTCACAAACTACGGTTCTGCCCTTCAGACGTGGGCCCTGCATCAGGCAGTCAATGCGCTTGGAAGGGGGAAGTGGAAGGCTGTCCTTGTTGATTATTGTCCGGATATCCTGGCGGATAAGGATCCACTGAACCCCTTTAAGAATATGTGGGACCGGGATGCGGAATCGCAGCGGATGTGCCTGCTGTCCCTGCCGGCGATACATAAGAATTATTATAAGTTTGATCGATTCTACCGTGAGCGTTTCGTCCGGACTGAAAAAAAATATACGTCGGTCAATTTCAGTGACATAGCGGCAGATGAACATCTGGATGGTTTCATCTGCGGGAGCGATACGATTTTTTGCCCGGATGAGTTTGGAATCGATGATGGCTATTTTGCAGAATATCCTCCCATGAAGAGACATTCCGTTGCTTATGCCGCGAGCTTTGGGGATCCGCATTTTACAGAAAGAATGTATTCGGTACTGAATGAGCGGCTGTTGAATTTCCGTGCGCTCGGCCTGAGAGAGAATGCTATGATCCCTTATGTTGCGGATCATACGGAGGTGCCGGTGAAAAAAGTGCTGGATCCAACGCTGCTGCTGGAGACTCCGGAATATGATTCGATCACGGGGGAACGCCTGGAGAGCAGGCCGTATCTGCTTCTCTACGCCAGAAGATACAATAGCGCAATGGAGGCATATGCCGAGGATATGGCGGCTCGTAATGGGTGGAAGATTGTGGAGATCAGTTTGCGTGCATCTAATGCTGAAAAGGGGCACAGGATGTTTTATGACGCAGGGGTGGAGGAGTTCCTGTCGCTTGTGAAGTATGCGGAGATGGTCGTGACCAATTCTTACCATGGAATGATCTTTAGCATACAGTTCAAGAAGATGTTCACTGTTTTTTCCAGGGAGCAGTGTGATGGGAAAATCACGGAACTGCTGGATTTTCTGGGGCTTTCGGATCGAAGGATGGTATCCGGCCATGAGACTGTGGCGTCCTTGGATTATAATGACGTTCAAAGGAGAATAGAGAGCGCAAGGAGCGCATCGCTGGAATTCCTGAATTATGAATTGGGACTTTTGGCGGAAGAGGAAGGGGAATAGAAGTTATGGCGAACTACTTAAGCAACAGCATTTTGATTGCGCTTCTGCGTAAATATAATATACATCATCTGGTGCTTTCATCAGGTGCAAGAAACATACCGTTTGTTAATGCGGTTGAAACGGATCAACAGTTTACCTGCTATTCTGTGATTGATGAAAGGAACGCAGCCTTCTTTGCGCTAGGCATTTGCCAGAAGCTGCAGGAACCGGTCGCAATCGCTTGCACAAGCGGGACGGCGGCATCCAATTATCTGAGTGGGGTTACAGAAGCGTATTATGCGAACGCACCGCTGGTGGTAATCACATTTGACCGCAGTCCTTATTCGTTGAATCAGCTTGAAACCCAGAAGATCGATCAGCCTGCCATTTTCTCCAGTGTTTGCAGAAAGTCAGTGACGCTGCCTATCGTAAAGGACGGAGAGGATGCATGGTATTGTCAACGGCTTATTAATGAAGCTCTGATTGCACTTACCCAGCGCCAGGGCGGGCCTGTTCATATCAATGTTCCACTGGCGGGTGATACAAATACCATTATATCGGAAAGCCTTTCATTAAAACTCTTGGAGAATGTCAACAGAATTGATTATATTACCATGTCAGAGGAGAAAGGATGGCAAGAGAAGGCGTTGAGGCTGCACAATGCAGGGAAAGTACTGATAGTCATGGGACAGGCCCTGCCGCTTGACGAGAATGTGAGACGGGAGATTACCCTTTTTACGGAATTATTGGGATGTCCTCTCTTGGCGGATAATCTTTCCAACTTTCGGTGTGAAAACATGATCTTTGCGGAGGGAGTGATAAAGGCGTTGAACAGTAAGACGGTGGAAACTTTTCTGCCGGATATCGTGGTCTCTTTTGGCGCAAATTTTCAGGAACGAATCAAGGATCTGCTGAAAGCCCATCAGGGTACGTTTGAGCATTGGTCCATTGAAGCGGATGGCGTGGTGCGGGATGTTTTTAAGAGCCAGACAGCTTTGTTTGAGAGCACACCGATTCAGTTTTTCCAGAGGATGAACCGGGAGCTTGAGAAAATATCAGGCGCTGCACCGAAGGCTTCTGGCGCATATTTGAAACGCTGGAAAGACCTGGAAGCTTCCATCCGGCTTCCGAAAATGCCGTTCAATAATTTCTGCGCTGTGAAAACGCTGGCCGACCGGATTCCTGGTAATTCCGTACTTCATCTGGCAATCCTTAATTCCACTAGACTGATGCAGTTCTTTAAGCTTGATGAATCTGTGGAAGTGTATGCCAATGTAAATGCTTTTGGAATTGACGGATGCCTGCCCACTTTCATGGGGCATGCATATGTCACTGATCAGCTTTCTTTCTTGGTAATCGGTGACCTGAGTTTCTTTTATGGGATGAATGCTCTGAAAATCCGCCACCGCAGGAATAATATAAGGATACTCCTTCTGAACAATGGAGGTGCCGCTGAATTCCATATTCAGCCGGACAGCAACGAAATTCCGACCATTGATCTGCATATTGGGGCGGCTCATAGTGATTCAGCGAAGGGATGGGCAGATTCTCTTGGATATGAATATATGTCGGCGGATGACGAGAAATCGTTGGAAGAGGCTATGGACAGGTTTGTATGTGCGAATCATGACGCTCCGGTTATCTTTGAGGTATTCACGAAGATGAAAACAGATGGTGAGTTCACGCTTTACGTTTACCGTGAACTTGAAAAATGTATAGCGCCTGTTCTTGAAGGAGAAGAAATATGATCTATTCCAGATGGGGGAACAGGAAAGATGGCCCATTGGTATCAAAACTGGGATTTGGGACTACCAGATTTAACCCGGATGACACGATGGATGCGGAAGGCCGTGCCCGTTGCTCAGAGTTGGTGGAATATGCCATTGAAAAGGGAATCAATTATTTTGATGTTGCGCCAACCTACTCCAATGGTTACGCAGAGGAGATACTTGGTAATGCGTTCCAGCATACGGAGAACACAGTATATGTTGCGGCGAAGACCGGACTTATGATTGACAGAGACGGCGGGGAGGCGCGGAGGCGTCTGGAACAGAGCCTGAAGCTTCTTCGCAAAGAGAAGATCGATTTCTATCATATCTGGTCGGTATTGAATTTGGAACAACTCGAAGAAGTGCTGCGTAAAGGCGGATTATATGAAGGTTGCGCCAGGGCCAGAGAAGAAGGTTTGATCAGCCATCTGTGTATCTCTCTTCACTGTGATGTAAAGGATGCTCTGACCATCTTAAAAAAGGATCTGTTTGAAGGGATCGTCATATCTGCCAATGTTATGAACTATAAGAAGTGGGTTCCTGTTATGCATGCAGCGGCGGAAAAAAAGGTAGCAGTCGTGACGATGAACAGCCTTGGCGGGGGGGTGATCCCTCGGTATGCGCCGCTTTTTGAGACGGTCGACAGTTCAGACGCCCCGGTTTCTGTGAAGGCGCTGCGGTATATGGCATCTTTTCCGGAAATCAGTGTGCTGTTGTCCGGAATGCCGACCAAAGAAATAGTTGATGAAAATATCCGCGCTTTTAGCAGGGCGTATACGGTGGAAAACGCTGTTGCGCGGGATGAGTTTGAGATCCGTGTAGATGAGACGCTCTGCTCCGGCTGCGGATACTGTTCTCCATGTTCTGTCGGGATTCCAATATCATCCTGTATGCAGGCATATAACCACAAAATACTTGTAGAATCCGCAAAAAACTTAATGACTGGCGGCCAAATGTCCTGTGAACAAGAGACCGGCAGGGAGATGAGCATAAAACAGGGGAATATTGGGCTGGCTAATGAGATCTTTACGCGGGTAAGGGCAAACGGTGTGATATTTCCTGACCTCAATAAATGTATTTCATGCAGGGCCTGTGAGAGAAAATGTACACAGAAAATACCCATCAGCCGCCGGATGAAGTGGCTGGAATCTGCGGCTGCAGCACACGGTTATACGAACAGCGGGATGGAAGACAGACTGCGTGAAATAGAAAGGCTCTGTGAGGATTGCCGACGAGTCGGCATCTGGCCTGCTGCGGACTATGCTTCCAGGATCTTTGACTTCTGGAACAATCCCGAGTTTGAGAATAAATGCGAATTTTTCAATGCATCCCCGGCCATGAAGGGAAGGGAATTCCGGGGAAACCACATTCTCTCGCCGGAAGAAATAGAAATCAGCGGTGTTGAGGCAATGGTCGTCATGCACTTCCGTCTCCAGGAAGAGATATGTGCGTATCTGAAGCAGAGACTTCCTGAGAATGTGCGGCTCATATGCCTGCACCAAGATGGGGATATTGATTGGTTTAACAGGATGATTATGTGAAAAGAGGAGATTAAGATGCTCAATTTTACCGTGGGGCCGGTGATGTCTGATCCGGCTGTTATTGAGGTTGCGGGCCATTCAACGCCATACTTCAGGACACCGGAGTTTTCCGAAATAATGTATGAAAATGAAGAGATGATGTTGGAATATCTTCACGCACCAGCCGGCAGCAAGTGCGTGTTTCTGACGGCATCGGGGACAGGTGCCATGGAATCCTGTGTAATGAACATCCTGAATGGGGATGACAAGGTCATTGTAATCAATGGCGGGACATTCGGACAGAGGTTTGCTGATCTGTGCCGCCTGCACGGACGAAGGCTGATGGAGGTTCGGTGCGAATTTGGGAGACAGGTAAGGCGGGAACAGTTGGATATCCTGTCTGCCCAGGGTTATACAACCCTATTAGTTAATATGGATGAGACCTCTTCGGGAGTGCTTTATGATATGCCCATGATTTCGCAGTTCTGCCGGGAGAATGGTATCCTCCTTATTATTGACGCCATCAGCGCATTCATAACAGATGAACTTAGTATGGAAGGCCTTGGAGCCGCCGCGGTGATCACCGGTTCTCAGAAGGCGTTGGCAGTACAGCCGGGAATTTCCGTGATTGCGCTTTCACCTGCGGCACTGGAGAGAATTGAAGAGAATCCGGAGACCTGTATGTACCTGAGCTTGAAAGAGGCTTTGAAAAATATGGAGAGAGGGCAGACACCGTTCACACCGGCAGTAACTATTTTACTCCAGATCAACAGACGTTTGAAGATGATCAAGGAGCATGGGGGAATAGATACAGAACGTCAAAAAACGGCCGCTTTAACTGAGTATTTCCGGGAAAGGATTCGTCATTATCCATTTGAATTTGTGGCAGAGGACAGGTCAAATGCGGTTACAGCGCTCCGGACCTTAGAACGCAGCGCAAAAGAAATTGTCCAGATTCTGAAGGATGAATATGGGATATGGGCCTGCCCGAACGGAGGCGATATGGCGGATAAGGTGTTCCGAATCGGGCATATTGGTTATATCCGTAAGGAGGATTATGATATTCTGTTTGGCGCATTGGATGATATGCGGCGAAGGGGACTTCTGTAAAATATCTGCATCCGGCTGGCAGTGAGGATGTCATACCGGTAGATGGTTTATTTTCCCAATTTACGATATGGCCGAAATGCAGGAGGTATGCTAATGGTAAAAGTGATTACATACGGTACGTTCGACCTGTTTCACTACGGGCACAGGCGGCTTTTGGAGCGGGCCAAGGCATTGGGTGATTACCTGATTGTGGGGGTCACCGCTGAAGATTATGACAAATCCCGCGGCAAGATCAATGTCAGGCAGTCACTGATGGAACGGATCGAGGCGGTGCGCGAATCAGGCATTGCAGATGAGATCATCGTGGAGGAATATGAGGGTCAGAAGATCGATGATATACGGCGCTATGATATCGATATTTTTACGGTGGGGACCGACTGGGTGGGAAAGTTTGATTATCTGCGCGAGTATTGTCAGGTTATCTATCTGGACAGAACAGAGGGAGTGTCGAGCACTGAGATCCGGTCGGAAAAACGGCGTCTCAAGTTGGGATTCATCGGGGAGTCTGCTGTTGTAAAAAAATTTATCCGCGAGAGCCGGTTGGTCAATGGAATAGAAACTGCGGGAATCCGCTCAAACGCAGTAGGTAGATTTGACGAAGAAATACTAAAGACGGAAGATTACGGGGAGCTGCTTGAATGTGTCGATGCTGTGTATATTGCATCGCTGCCTCAGATGCATTATGCCCAGATCAGACAGGCCTTAAAGATGGGAAAACATGTGCTTTGTGAATCGCCTGTCGCGACAAAGGCAGAAGAGTGCATGGAGTTGTTCCGGCTTGCGGAAGAAAACGGCTGTGTGCTTATGGATTCAATTAAAACGGCATATTCGACGGCTTATGCCAGGCTTCTTCTGCTTGCGAAGGGTGGAAAAATAGGAACAGTCTATTCCGTGGATGCAACCTGTACCAGCCTTCAGGCAGCGACTGAAGATTCATGGAACAGTATCTGCGGGTGGGGTCCGACGGCGTTGCTGCCGGTATTTAATCTTTTAGGGACGGATTACTGTTCGAAATCAATCATTTCCCACCTGAAGTCGGAGGGCTACGACCAGTTTACGAAGATCAATTTTACATACGAGCACGCAGTAGCGACCGTCAAGGTTGGCAAGGGGGTCAAATCGGAAGGAGAACTGATCGTTTCCGGGACAGAAGGATACATTTATGTGCCGGCGCCGTGGTGGAAGACGGATTATTTTGAGATCCGTTATGAGGACCCGGCGAGGAACCAGAGATATTTCTACCAGCTAGACGGGGAAGGGATACGGTATGAGCTGGTGGCGTTCTGTAAAGCTATAGAGACGGGGAAGAACGGTTCTTATATCAATAAGGGGATTTCGGAAGCCATTTGCGGAGTAGTGGAGGATTTTTATAGAAAAGCAGATTTTCTGGAAATTTGAGAAGAGAATTTTGAATAGATTAATTAACCGATATATATGATTCTGAAAAACACAATAGAAATTTTGGAATGAGATCAGCGGTCCTCATTCTGACTTCTAAAGTTACATGGAGGGGTGGCATATGGAAACAGTCAGTATCATTAATATATTTCAGGTTATTGGTACAATAATTGCTGCGTTAATTGGAGCGTATGCATTAATCAAATCTAATAATTCAAATATAAGTGATAGAATTAGTAGGACACAATGGGCATTTGAAATGTATATTTCTTTTTTAGGTATATGCTTGGCGGGAGAATCTGAAGATGATTATAAAAAATATAAAGCTTTCTTTTATTTATTTTATGCATATGCTGATGAGGAAATTAAACAAAGAATTAAATGTATAGATGAAAATGTAATGTCTAAACGAAAAGAGAAAGCGCAGGTGGAATTGATTGATTTAATTGATATATATTATAAAAAATACAATTTAAAAAGATTTGGTATGAAAACGTCCATAGTTTCTAAAGGGATGAAAAGGAAGATAGCTACATTATATAAAAAAGATTTAAACGAGAAAGATTTATAACAGTAATTCTTTATATATCGTTTTATTATGTTGCTATGCAATACAAACAATAGGGGTATAGAAGAACTTCCTTTTGGTATTAACCATCGCAGGATTGTTTCATTCTCGTTGAAGAAGGGAGAAAAAGCGGAAATACGGAAGCGGATCATCAATAGGATTATGAATAACATCCAGATATTAAAAGAGCAGCGTATGCTTTTTGGAAATGCCATGGAAATGCAGGAAGCGAGAGAAACTCTGACAAAGTTGCTGTGGTATGGATTATCCCATGTTTTGACCCCGTCATCATGACATTGGATATGAGAAGGAATTTGTCACTGTCCTGGATTCAGATATATCGTACCTGGAAAAGGTGAGGGGACTGTTGACGGACACACAGTATTTTGAACTTTGCGGTATATTGGGTATGCTGAGAAGTTGTACTCAAGGAAGTAGAGATATGTATGGCTGCGAATACGCAAATAAATTGGGCTCTTCTCAAAAGCTAGGTGACAGGCGTTGAGAAAACCACGTAAAATCAATGGTTTGGAGGAATCTGATATCGATGAAAACGTAAAAATGGCATACCTCAACCAGACCTGACAAACAAAGGCCGTTTTTCAGGCTGGATTTTGGGTGTATCATGGTCAGGGTTAAGTACATCAGGAGGACCGTGAAGACCCTTTTTTGATGGGATTTTTACGGCTTCACCTCTTCATGGGGTAGAGGTAGTTCTCATGGTTCTGCCGGCATTTTAGAAGAATGGGAGTTCGTCTTCATTTATGGGATAAAAGGAATCGAGTCTATGAAACTTTTTCTGTAAAAACAGGTCGTCTATGGTAAAATAAAAAATCATAGGAGGCCTTTTATCATGGCAAAAGAGAAGAAACCCGTATACAAAGTCCAAATGGCCGAAGAAAAACGCAACATCATCCGCCAGCTCCTGCAGGAGTACGACATCGAATCCGCACAGGATATCCAGGATGCCCTCAAAGA
>CANQBN010000001.1 GCA_947588855.1 uncultured Lachnospiraceae bacterium | reverse complement strand
GTTCCCGGAATCTTTGCGGCGGGAAATGTCCTCCAGGTTCATGATCTGGTTGATTTTGTGTCCATGGAAGCGGAAGAGCTGGCCGACTCTGCGTATCAGTATCTGAAAGACGGAAGCCTTCTTCAATGTGAACTTGAAGTGGTTACCGACGGCAATGTGACCCATACCGTTCCGCAGCGAATCAGCGGAAGAAATGATTTTAAGATTTCCCTGCGTGTGAGAAGGCCGCTGAGAAACTGTGTGATCCGGCTGTCACAGAACGGGAATATAGTGGCTGAGAAGAAGATGAGAAAAGCTCTTCCGGCTGAGATGATTCAGATGCCGGTTCAGGCGGCCAGATTGAAAGACCGCGGGAATCTGGAGGTGAGCGTGTTATGGTAAAGACTAATGTAGAAAAGAGGTAGGTTATTTATGGCGTTACATATTATTGATGAGGCGAACCGCTGCTTAAACTGCAAAAAACCCATGTGCCAGCAGGGCTGCCCGGTATCGACGCCGATTCCCCACATCATTCAGTTATTTAAGGAGAATCGGATGATGGAGGCGGGACGGGAGTTGTTTGCCAACAATCCCATGTCGGTAATCTGCGCTACTGTGTGCAATCATGAGATGCAGTGTGCGGGTAACTGCGTGCTGGGCAGGAAGGGAACGCCGGTTCATTTTTCCAGTATTGAAAGCTATATTTCCGACGCGTATCTGGACCGTATGACCTGTCCGCCGATTGTGAAGAAAAATAAGCGGGTGGCGGTGATCGGAAGCGGTCCTGCAGGCATGACTGTGGCAATCGTGCTGGGAGAGCAGGGGTATGATGTGACGGTTTTTGAGTCCAGGGACAAAATCGGCGGAGTGATGCAGTACGGAATCCCTGAATTCCGGCTTCCCAAGAGCGTTCTGACCCGGTATAAGAAGAAAATGCAGGAGATCGGCATCGTGATCCGCCCAAACACCACTATCGGCGGCGCTTTGAAGATCGGCGACCTGATTCGGGACGGCTACGCCAGTGTATTCGTGGGGACCGGCGTATGGCGGCCCAAGACAGTAGGAGTTCAGGGCGAGAGCCTGGGCAATGTTCATTTTGGGATTGATTATCTGGCAACGCCATCCGCTTACAATCTGGGTGAGACGGTGGCGATCATCGGTATGGGCAATGTGGCGATGGATGTGGCCCGGACGGCCTTCCGCCATGGAGCCAGGAGAGTGATGCTGTTTGCCAGAGGAAAGAAGGCGACAGCCAGTTCCCATGAGATGTCCTACGCCATGCTGGATGGCGCGGAGTTCATGTATGCCAGGGAGATTGAGTCGATTACTCCGGAGGGACCGGTGTTCAAGAAGTCTGTTCTGGACGAGAATGGCAAAATTATCGGCTATGAGGAGGACCGGGAACTGGTTCATGCCGATTCTACCATTATCTGCATCAGCCAGGGACCGAAGGACAAGCTGATCAATACCACTCATGGGCTGGAAGGAACGGATAAGGGGCTTCTGGTCGTAGATGAGAACTGCATGACAACGATTCCGGGGGTCTTTGCCGCCGGGGATGTGGTGCACGGTCCCAAAACTGTGGTACACGCGGTGGCTGAGGCTAAGAGGGCCGCGAAGGCCATGATGGAGTATATGGAGAGGAATAACTGAACGGGATCCGGCAGGGCCGAGAGATGTCCTGCCTGCACTGCGAAAGGAGAGATTATATGGAATACCGGCGTTTTCACGATACGATCATACTGAGAGTGGATCCGGATGAGGAAATCTGCGAAAAGCTGCTTGCGGTGGCGGAGGCGGAGAAGATTGCCCTCGCGGAGATCAGCGGTCTGGGAGCCATAAAAGAGTTTACTACAGGCGTATTTGACACGGCAGAAAAGAAATATTATTCCAACGATTTTTCAGGGCTTTACGAGATTACATCCCTTGTGGGGACCCTTACCAGGAAGGACGGACAGCCTTATCTTCATGTTCATATGAGCGCTGGGGACAGGCAGGGAAATGTTGTGGGCGGCCATCTGAACCGGGCGGTGGTAAGCGCCACGGCTGAGATTGTAATCCGTATCATAGACGGCGCTGTGGGGAGAAAATTCAACGAAGAAATCGGACTGAATCTGTATCGGTTTTAAAACCTGCGCAGGTTGAAACAGGAAACAAACTAAGGAGGAACAGGGGCGGATTTTCTGAAGAAGCTGATTGCGCTGATCATCCGGGGCGGCTGGCCTGGAAGCATCGGGATGCCGGCGGATCAGGCGGCGTTTCTGCCGGAGGAATATCTGAACGCGGTTATCGATGATGATGTGTACCGCATGGACGGAATTAAGCGCAATACCGTGAAGATGCGTTTGCTGCTTCGGTCTCTGGCCAGGAATGAGAGTACCACGGCCACCAATAAGAGGCTGAAGAATGACATCTCTGAGATTGATGACGAGGATATCGATGTGGAGACGGTGAAGGAGTATCTGGACATTTTTGAACGGCTGTTCCTTACGGATAATCAGCTTCCCTTTTCTACCGGTGTCCGCTCCTCTGTCAGGGTGAAGCAGGCTGTGAAGCGGCATTTTGCGGATCCGTCTCTGGCCTGCGCCCTTTTGAAGGTATCTCCCCAGGGACTTCTGGGAGATCTGAAAACCCTGGGGTTTTTGTTTGAAGCGCTGTGCGAGCGGGATTTGAAGATATACGCGGAGTCTTTCGGCGGTGCCCTCTATCATTATCAGGACTATCAGGGGCGGGAGATCGACGCGGTGATCGAGCTGACAGACGGGCGGTGGTGCGCCTTTGAGATTAAATTGGGAGCGAATCAGATTGACACCGCGGCGGAAAGTCTTGTAAAATTAAAGAAGGAATTTGAGGAAGATCCGAAAGGGAATCCGCCGGCAGTATTGGGAGTGATCTGCGGTATGGCGAAGGCGGCCTACCGGCGGCCGGACGGTGTGTTTGTCATTCCGATCACAGCCCTGAAGGACTGAGACCTTTTCCGAGGCTATTCCGGGCTTACAAGACGGTTTAATTTTACTTAACGATGAATGGTGGGGTTTCTCATGAATATCGTCTATGCGTCAAATGACGGTTATGCCAGACATCTGGCGGCGTCCATGCTTTCTCTTTTTGACCGCAACCGGAGAGCGAAGGAGATTACGATATATATTATCTCCATGGGAATCCGTGAGGAAAGCAGAGAGAAACTGGAATCCATAGGAAAAGAATATGGCCGGGAGATATATTTTCTGGAACTGAAAGATGTGAAAAAGCAGTTCAATTATGAGATCGATACCCGGGGATTTGACGTCAGTGCCATGGGGCGTCTGTTTGTGGGACGGCTTCTGCCGGCTTCCGTGGAACGGGTTCTGTATCTGGACTGCGACACCATTGTGGCTCAGTCCCTTATGGAACTTTGGAGGATGGATCTGAGAGGGTGCGTTATAGGGGCTGTCATGGAGCCAACCATCTACGAAGCGGTAAAGAAGCAGATTGGATTGTCGGAGAATGACTTTTACGTGAATTCCGGAGTGCTGCTGATCGATCTGAAGCGATGGAGAGCGGCTGGTGTGGAGAAACGGCTTCTGGACTTTTACAGGACGATGGGCGGAAGCCTGTTTGCCTGTGACCAGGATACTCTGAACGGAGCGCTGAAGGGTGAGATTTGTCCGCTTCCGCCCAAATATAATTTTTTCCCCAATTATCGGTATTTTGGTTATCGGAATCTGGCTGATCGTGTTCCAACGTATCGGGCTGTGAAAGAGGAAGAGTTTATTGAAGCGAAAAGACACCCGGTGATTATTCACTACGCAGGTGATGAGCGGCCGTGGATTGCGGGGAATATGAACCATTACCGGAAGGCCTATGAGCATTATCTGGAGCTGACACCCTGGGCGGGAACTCCGAAGGAAGAAGGGCGCAGGCTTTACATGTTTGCCTATCATATGATGGATTATCTGACGGTACTCTGGCCGGACGCGCGGTGGCTGATCAGCCGTATGTTCGGAATGAAAGCGGTGGAGGCAAGAAAGAAATAGGAGCGCAATGAGAGAGCAGCGGATCGAGGTGCTTTTGGCATCTTATAACGGAGAGAACTATATAAGCGAACAGCTGGATTCGATTCTGAACCAGACGATTCCGGATATTGATATTCTTGTGTCGGATGACGGTTCTGCTGATGGAACTCTGGATATTTTGCGGGAATATGAGCGAAAATTTCCGTGGCGTGTCCGGGTAAGGAATCGGGACAAAAGCGGAGAATTTGGAGATCGCCCGGGGAGGGTGCCGGCGGCGGCTATGAACTTTTTCTGGCTGTTGTCTCTGGCGGATGCAGATTATGTGATGCTCAGCGATCAGGATGATGTGTGGAGACCGGATAAGGCGGAAAAGCTTCTTGACCGGATAAAGTCGGTGGAGGCCCGCGGCCCAGAGAAAATACCGGTTCTGGCCTTTTCTGACATGGAGGTGACAGACCGGAATCTTAGGCAGATTTCGCCGAGTTTTGTAAGATACAGCAAGTGCCGCCCGGAAAGGACTGCGCTGGCTCAGATTCTGACAGAAAATCCCGTGACAGGAGGAGCCATGATGATGAACCGCAGTCTTCTTGAGCTGGTACGGACCGTTCCGTCAGACTGCTGTATGCATGACTGGTGGATTGCGCTGGCCGCCTCTTGTTTCGGAGTTATCGAGTGGATAGACGAGCCGTTGTACAGCTACCGGCAGCATGAGGATAATGTGATGGGAGCGAAGGAGACCGGAATATTGAAGGACGCCGTGGAACGTCTGGGACGAAGCGGGGAAGTAGCCCGGAATTACCGGCGAATGTTCGCGCAGGCGAAAGCATTTTCGAAAACCTACGATAACTATCTAAGCGATGGACAGCAGGCGGTTCTTTCCGCGTATCTGGCATTGCCGCTGCAGTCGCCCATAGGACGGGCGCGTAATATTGCCCGGAATCATTTTTATAAAAGCTCAGTGATTCAGACCTGGGCCCAGTGTGTTACCATACCGTCTCCGGGCAGAAAATAGAAGGGAATATGACTTGTGAACGTAAGCTGTGTTATTTTGAATTACAATGACTGGCCCACCGTGAAAACCCTGGTGGAAAGAATTCATGATTATAAGATATTGAAACATATTGTTCTGGTGGATAATGCGTCATCCGACGATTCCTATCAGCAGCTCCTGAGGATGAAAGATGAAAAAGTGACTGTTCTTCTGGCAGAGAAAAACGGCGGGTACGGATCCGGAAATAATATGGGGATTCGCTACAGTGTGGAGCAGCTGGGAATGTCGCAGATTTTAATTGCCAATCCTGATGTGATTTTTTCGGAAGAATGTGTTCGGTGTCTGGCGCGTGTTCTGGAAGCCAGACCGGATATCGGAGCTGCATCCGCGATTGTAGAAGACGCAGTGTACGGCGGCCAGATGAACGGTTGGAAACTGCGCGGTTTTGGGGGAGAGCTTTTGAGCATGGGGCCTGTCAGCCGGCGGGTATTCGGCAGATTCCTGAATTATCCCGAAAAATATTTCCGCGGGAAAAAGGCCGTTTATGTTGACGCGGTACATGGCTCCATGCTGATGGTGAACGGAAAGGCATTCCTGGATTGCGGTGGATACGATGAGAACATATTTCTTTATCAGGAGGAGGCAGTTCTGGGACAAAGAATGCGGGCCGGCGGGTATCGTATGGTATTGCTTTTGAATCAGCGGTATCGCCATGAACACTCTGTTTCCATTAGTAAAGCTTATGATACTCTTACGGCCAGACAGCGGATACGCAATCAAAGCGAGATGTATTATATGGAGCGTTATCTGCATATAAACAGCTGGCAGAAGATAGCCGCGCGTCTGTGGTTTGGGGGAATCCTTCTGGAGGATTATGCGGCGGCCCTGTTGGGGAAATGCCTGAAGATATAGGAGAGAATACGTTGGCGAATACAGAGATAAAGAATAAAATTATGAAAGGCCTTTTTTGGAAAGTCCTGGAGAACGGCGGAGCCCAGGGCCTTCAGTTTGTGGTTGCCATTATTCTGGCCAGACTCTTAAGTCCTGCGGAATACGGTCAGGTCGGAATTATCATGATTTTTATTATCATCGCCAATGTGTTGGTGCAGAATGGATTCAGTACGGCGCTGATTCAGAAGAAAAATTCTGATGAAACGGATTTTTCTTCGGTATTTTATTTCAGCCTGGCTATGGCAGCGGTCATTTATCTGATTCTGTACCTGGCTGCTCCGGCCATCGGCAGATTTTATGATAATCCGCTGCTGGGACGTATTGTCCGGGTGCTGGCGGTCGTATTGTTCCCGGGGGCGGTTATTTCCGTTCAGACGGCTTATGTATCCAGACGGATGGAGTTTCGCGGTTTGTTTCTGGCTACGATGGCCGCTGTGGTGGTATCTGGTGTTGTGAGTATCACAATGGCCTATACCGGTTATGGGGTATGGGCAATGGTAGGGCAGCAGATTGTCTATTATGCAGCGTTGATGATCAGCTTGTTTATCAGCGTAACCTGGAGACCTGCTTTGTGTTTTTCCCTCAATCGAATCCGCCGGCTGCTGTCTTTTGGCTGGAAGCTTTTGCTGGCCTCTCTGATTGATACGGTTTTTACTAATCTATACGGCCTGATTATGGGGAAGATTTATAATGATGAGATGCTGGGAGCTTATAATAGGGGAGAACAGTTTCCCAAGCTGATTACGACGAATCTGAGCGCGGCTATTCAGGCTGTGCTTTTGCCGGCTTTTTCTTCCAGGCAGGAAGATGCGGCGCTTGTAAAAAGCATGGTGAGCAGAGCCGTCCGTACCAGTTCGTTTCTGGTACTGCCCATGCTGTTCGGTCTTATTGGTGTCGCTGATACCATGGTACTTGCCCTTCTCGGAGAAAAGTGGTCCGTCTGTGTTCCTTATCTGCGGATCATGTGTATCGCGTACGCGTTTTATCCGATTCATATTACGAATCTTCAGGCAATCAACGCGGTTGGGAGGAGTGATATTTTCCTTCGGCTGGAGGTAATCAAAAAGGCAGTGGGCATTGTCGGTCTGATAATTGGAATCCGATACAGTCCGATTGTTCTGATCTCGATCAAGGCCGCGGTTGATTTTATATGTGTGTTTATTAATGCCTGGCCCAATAAAAAACTGCTGGGATACAGTATAAGCCAGCAGCTGAGAGATATCGCCCCTTCTATAATGCTTTCAGCGGTTATGTGTCTGTGTGTGTACGGGCTGCAGCTTATTCTTCCCGGCGGGGTATGGATGAAGCTGGGAATTCAGATTTCAGCCGGTGTATTTATATATGTCGGATTGGCATGGCTGCTGCGGCTGGAAAGTTTTCAGTATCTGGAAGAGACTGTCAGAAATATGAAGAGAAGTGTCCCTCAATCATGATTTCATAATGAGGGACACTTCTTTGCTGCTGCTCAGTCACAAGTTTGTATACTGGAATCAGGCGGACCAGAATTCTGTGTCTGTTGCCGCATTGTCCGGATTCGTATCTATTTCGGTTTCCGTAATGACAGGTGCCGCTGCCGCAGGCTGATGCTGTGCTATGGCATCAGGATCTGTCGGATCCCAGGTCTGATTCAACGAGATCAGTTCCGGTACACAGGGTCTCTCATAAGGACCGGGAATCGAAGAATTGTAAACTTGAATCGTGGTGCCCAGAGGACAATTATCGTAAATCCATTTACAGTCTTTGGTCATAAAGCGAATACATCCGGCTGAGCGCGCCACACCCATGTAATTATAAGTGTCTGTCTGCAAAGCATTGGCGTTGGGTGCATTGTAAACCGCAGAGTGAAGCAGGATATGAAGCCCGGAGCCCAGACGGGTCAGGTACTGGCAATATACATCGTGGATCATCAGATGCCAGCGATATTTTTCCGGTGTGTGGAATGTTCCAATCGGCGTATCGTCGCCGGTAGAGCACAGGAAGCTCTTCAGCGGAATAATGTAGCCGTTGCCGCCATCCTGAACATATACGGTGGTACAGTTCATCTGCTTATTTATTTTGATCAGGTAAGGGCCGCCGGCGCCGATAATCGGTTCCAGATCGGTAACCAGTTTACCGCTTTCATCGAAATAGTATTTGTAGCCATCGATATACTGCCAGCCGGTAACGGCATTATTGTCTACAAAATAATAACGGTTATTGCAATCCCACGCCCAGCCCGTAAAGGGTTCGCCGGTACCGTTTACATACACAGGAAGTCCGTCGCCAAACTGAATTCCATCATAGGAAGACGCGCAAACTACACGATTGTTTGACTTGTTGGCGCTGTGAACTCCCTTACGGGTCAGATAAACCTGCAGTCCGGTAATATATTTGCCTGCAGCCATGGTACCGTTGGTATCGCCGTTGTATGACCATCCGCAGGTGGTGCCGTCGGACAATGTGGCAGCATAGCTGAGGTCATAGTAATCGTTGATAACGCCGTTCAGGCGGATCTGAACCGCCTCTACCAGTACTCCGGCGTTCCAGGGGGAGTGCGCCCCGTTCATGACCCATCTTGACCAGCCGGTCGAAGAGCAGTAGGTCCTGTAGAGGACATCTCCGGGGAGGCTCATGGGATAAATTGACATGGACATAAAGCCCTGCTCTGCGGTGACGGACGCACCCTCAGGACTTGCATAGATAACGTCAGTCCAGGTTTGCTCCGGTCTTAACAGAGTGACGGAGACGTGGGCATCATTAACACGCTGTTGAATATCGGCAGGGAGCTCTATATTCGGCTGTTCGGCCGGAACTTCTGTCTCCGGCTGCTCGGTCGGAGTACTCTCTGTATTCTCGCTGCCGGGACCGGAAACGCCAGGGCCGACAGTTTCGGGAGGCAGGTTGGCAAAGCCCGGACCGACTGATTCGCCCGTGATGGACTGCGGAAGCGCTGCTCCCGGTCCCTGCGTGACAGACGACTCGGTAGCAAGTGCAGTGGCAGCCTGTCCCAGTACCATTGCGGCCGATAGAGCTGTGATTAAAATATTTTTCAGAGTCTTACGCATAGAAAACCCCTCCTCTATTGGTATACATTACTTAATCTACCACATTTAGAGGGAAAATGCCATATACAATTTACTTTTTTGTTGTGTCATGGTAGAATTGTAAGCAAAATGAAAAAATATAGAATAAAGAAATTAAGAATTTCATGCCATAATGGAAAAAAACGGAAGAACTGGGGGAAACAGGATGCCTTTGGAATGTGGGCAGGTCATGGTCAGCGTCTGCTGCCTTACTTATAATCAGGAACAATATATCCGCGCAGCTCTGGATGGATTTATGAGTCAGAAAACGACGTTTCCCTTTGAGGTGCTGATTCATGATGACGCGTCTACAGATCGGACAGCGGATATTATCCGGGAATATGCGGAGCGGTATCCTGAGGTGATAAAGCCGGTTTTTCAGACGGAGAATCAGTATTCCAGGGGATTTACCAATATCAGCGGGACGTATAACTTTCCCCGCGCCAGGGGCCGGTATATCGCCATGTGCGAAGGTGATGATTACTGGACAGACCCCTGCAAGCTGCAGAAACAGGTGGATTTTATGGAGGCCAATCCGGATTGTTCTCTTGTATTTCACAGCGCGAAGATTAATGTTGAGGGAAGAGCGTTTACTGAGAGGAGTATGCGTCCGTACCGGCGAAGCATGAAAATTGCTCCGGAGAAAATAATTGATAAGATTTCCGGCTATCCTACGGCATCCCTTTTGTTTCGGACCGACATGGTAAAAGAGCTGCCTGCGTTTTATGTGAAAGCGCCGATAGCGGATATCCCTCTTCAGCTTATGGCGGCCGCGTGTGGATGGGCTTATTATATGGACAGGCCTATGTGTGTTTATCGGCTGGGAGGCATGTATTCCTGGACGGAGCTGATGAAGAAGGATGATCAGGAGGAAAAATCACGGCGTTATTATCTTCAGATGAAGGAGATGTACCGGGAATTTGACAAGATGACCGGGCAGCGGTTTCATGAGGAAGTCCTGAGAGCTGTCAGACGGATTTATTTTCTCACGAAGATCAATAACAAGGATTATAAGCTGGTTCTGTCGGAAAAGTACCGGGAATTCTATCGGGAATTAAATTTCAGAACCCGGTTTTTCATCCGTCTGGAGACGGCTGCGCCGGGAATTTACAGATTTTTATTCCGGCTGTATCATCTGGGGCAGAAGAAGTAAGGAGCTGGAGGAAGGAGTATCCGCGGAATGAAAAAGACGGTACTGGTGACTGCTGTCGGTTCTTTCTCGGCAGAGACAGTCATTCAGGGTTATAAAAACATGGGATATCGCGTGCTTGGTTGTGATATTTATCCGGCCGAGTGGATTGTGGCCTCTATGGAAGTGGAACGCTTCTTTCAGGCGCCGTATGCATCGGATAATGAAGCTTATTTGTTATTTCTGGAGCGGGTTTGCCGTGAGAACAAAGTAGATTATCTGGTGCCCCTGACGGATGTGGAAGTAGATGCTGTTAATGACTGGAGGGATACGGCTGCAAAGCTGGGAGTCGTGATTTGTCTGTCTTCGGTCCGTGCGGTTGGACTGTGCCGTGATAAAGGACGGCTTGCAGAGTTTCTGGAGAACCAAAAGACATGCAGGATCATTCCTACCAAAAGACTGACGGAAGTGATGGACACGGAGGCTGATACAGGATATGAACTGCTTTATTATCCTGTGGTTCTGAAACCGGATAATGGGCGCAGCAGTCAGGGACTTACCATAGTGGAAGATGCGGATCAGATGAGAATGATTATGAGCCGTATGAGAATTATGACGGATTTCTATCTGGTACAGCCGAAGATACCCGGGTATGTAATTACCGTGGATGTGGTGAGAAATCCTGCAACCAGGCAGGTAGCCTGCCTGCCCAGGCGGGAACTTTTACGGACGCCTAATGGGGCGGGAACCTCGGTTTATGTATTTCGGGATGAAAATCTGGAGAAAGTATGCGCTGCCGTCGCCAATGCGCTGGATATTTGCGGCTGCGTGAATTTTGAGTTTATTGAAGAGAGCGCAGGGAACTGGTATTTTATGGAATGCAATCCCAGATTTTCCGGCGGAGTCGCTTTCTCGTGCATGGCGGGTTATGATATGGTGCGGAACCATATGCGGTGTTTTACCAGAGAGCGTCTGGACGAACCGGGTGAGATCAGGAATCAGTATCTGGCAAAACGATATACGGAATACTGCATGAAGATTGAATAATAACAAGGATAGAAGATAGTATGAAAAGAAAGAAACCTGCCCATCCCATACTGGTAACCCGGTCGTCTCTTCCGCCTCTGGAGGAATATACGGAGATGCTGAAACCGCTGTGGGACAGCGCCTGGCTGACCAATATGGGACAATATCATAAGAGGTTTGCGGTTTTGCTGAAAGAGTATCTTCAGACGCCCAATCTGGAGCTGTTTGTCAATGGCCATATGGCTTTGGAACTGCTGCTCCAGGCTATGGATTTAAGCGGTGAGGTCATTACTACTCCGTTCAGCTTCGCGTCAACAACTCATGCGATTGTGAGAAACGGACTGACTCCTGTATTCTGCGATATTAACGCAGCAGATTATACGATTGACGTGAATAAGCTGGAAACGCTGATCACAGACAGAACTTCAGCGATCGTGCCGGTTCATGTGTATGGAAATATCTGCGATGTGGAGCGGATAGAAGAGATAGCCGGACGGCATGGACTGAAGGTAATTTATGACGCGGCTCATACGTTCGGGGAAACCTATGACGGGCGGGGAGTGGGAACTTTTGGCGACGCGTCCATGTTCAGTTTTCACGCTACAAAGGTGTTTCACAGCATTGAGGGCGGAGCTGCGGTATTCCGCGATCCGGAGCTGGCTCCTGTATTGTATGAGCTTAAGAATTTTGGAATTACCGACTATGAAAAAGTGGATTCCGTAGGGACCAATGGGAAGATGAATGAGTTCCAGGCGGCTATGGGAATCTGTAATCTGCGCTATGTGGATGGAGAGATCAGGAAGAGGAAGGAGCTGGCCATGCAGTATCGCCGGAGGCTCGGCGGAGTGGAGGGAATCCGGCTGTGTCCGGAGAATCCGAGGGTCCGCTATAATTACGCCTATATGCCGGTGGTTTTTGACGGATACAGAAAGGACCGGGACCGGATATTCGCAGAACTGGCCGCTTATGATATTCATGCCCGGAAATATTTTTATCCATGTATCAATAATTTTGACTGTTATAAGGGACGTTTCAGCGAAGCGGATACGCCTGTGGCGGCGGAAATCTCCCGGAAAGTACTGACACTGCCGATCTACGCGGATCTGGAGCCGGAGATTGTGGATATGATATGTGATATCATACTGGAGTAGGAATCTGTAAACGGGCTCCGGTGCCGCCGGGCGTTGGAAGGACAGGAGAGAAGATGACTCAGCTTGAGAGAGTGCTGGTGATCATACCGGCATTTAATGAAGAAGCCAATATTGAGGCAGCGGTTGAAGGGCTGATAAAAAGCTGCCCGCAGTTTGATTATATTGTGGTCAATGACGGTTCCACAGACCGGACAGCCACGATTTGCCACGAAAAGGGATATAACCTTCTGAATCTGCCGGTGAATCTTGGCCTGGCGGGATGTTTTCAGGCGGGAATGAAATATGCGTATCAGCAGGGATATGACTGCGCGATTCAGTTTGACGGAGATGGACAGCATCGTCCTGAGTTTATCGAACCTATGCGGAAGAAGATGGAAGAAGGTTATGATATTGTCATCGGAAGCCGTTTTGTGGAGGGACATAAGGACGTTTCCATGCGAATGATCGGAAGCCGTATGATTTCGGCAGCGATCCGCCTGACTACAGGTGTGCAGGTAATGGATCCCACTTCAGGCATGAGGATGTTTAATCGAAGGATGATCAGCGAGTTTGCATTAAAGCTGAATTACGGACCGGAACCGGATACGATTTCATACTTGCTGAAACAGGGAGCAAAAGTGGCGGAAGTGCCTGTGGTGATCATTTCCCGTCAGGGCGGAGAAAGCTATTTGAAGCCGACAGTGGCGGTTAATTATATGGTGCGGATGCTTTTATCCATTTTTTTGATACAGAATTTCCGCAAACGTTGATCCCGGGGAAGGAGAAGAAAGGCTCATGAGCCTGGCTGACCGATGGGCGGGTTTTCTTATGAAGACCGGCTCTGACAAGGAAAAGCAGAATATTGTATGGAATATGATAGGCAGCTTTTGCTATGCCTTTGCCAGTATGGTTCTGGCATTCCTTGTCATGAGAATTGCGGGGGAGGATGAAGGCGGAGTTTTTGCTTTCGGTTACAGTACCTTAGGCCAGCAGATGTTTATCGTGGCGTATTTTGGCCTGCGTCCTTTTCAGATTACTGACGGAACCGGAGAATACCGGTTTGGTGATTATCTGCGGCACAGGTATCTGACCTGCGGCCTGGCTGTACTTGCAGGACTGCTGTTTCTTCTGCACAGCGGCTATACGGCCCGGAAAGCACTGGCGGTGTTTTTGCTGGTGTGTTATAAGGTCATAGACGGATTTGCAGATGTATATGAATCAGAGTTTCAGCGGAGCGGAAATCTCCATTTGACCGGCAAGTCCAATGCGTTTCGGACGATATTGTCGGTAAGCGTGTTTCTAGCCGCTCTGCTGGTCTGCCAAAGCCTGACAGCAGCCTGCGCTGCAGCGGTGGCGGCCCAGGCAGCAGGGGTTTTGATTTTTGACGTGACGGTATTGAAAAGAATGCCGGAGATAGATACCAGAGGGGATTTCAGCCGCGCGGTTCCTCTGACGAAAGCGGCATTTCTTCTTTTTTTATCTGTGTTTTTGGATTTTTATATCTTTTCAGCGTCAAAATATGCTATAGACGCATACATGGATGACGCGGCGTCGGGTTATTTCAATGTGATATTTATGCCGACGTCAGTTATCAATCTTGCCGCGGGTTTTGTGATTCGTCCAGTATTGACTTATCTGACGGATTATTGGAACGGCAAAGATTACGGGGCTTTTGAACGGCTGCTTGGAAAAATAACGGCGCTGATCTGGGCTTTAAGCATGTTTGCGGTGGCGCTGACATGTTTTTTGGGCAGGCCGGTTCTCAAAATCATGGAAAGACTTTTGGGGCCATCCTATGAAGGGAGTCTGGCTCAGTACCATCTGCCGTTTATAATTGTGGTGCTTGGCGGGGGATTTTATGCTGTTTTGAATCTGTACTATTATGTGCTTGTGATCCTTCGCAGACAGAAAATTATATTTGGCATCTATGTGGTTCTTACAGCGGCAGCGGCGGCGCTTGCGCCTGCGATGGTTGTGAAGAGAGGGATTTACGGAGCTGCATGCGCCTATTTGATTTTGATGGCGGTTATGGCGGCAGGATTTGTGGCTGGAGGATTGTGGGCTTGCAGGAAAGGGAAAGAGAATGGATAATAACAGGTTCAGCGTGGATGTAATCATACCGGTATTTCAGCCGGACAGGCATTTTGCCCGGCTTCTTATGATGCTGGAAAAGCAGACGTACCCGGTGAATCGGATTATTGTCATTAATACGGAGAAAAAATACTGGAATGCTTCGGGTTATGAGGGCCTTGATAATCTGACGGTTCATCATGTGACCAGGGAGCAGTTTGACCATGGGGCCTCAAGAAATCTGGGGGCCGGTTTTTCCAGGGCGGATATTATAATTTTCATGACAGATGACGCGGTTCCCCAGGATGTTTATCTGGTGGAACGGCTGACAGCCGCTCTGAACCAGAGAGGACCGAAGGGGGAGCGGGTGGCCATGGCCTATGCCAGGCAGATGCCCGCCAGAGACTGCAGAACGATAGAGAGATACACCAGGAGTTTTAATTATCCGGGAAAGAGCGTCATAAAGACGAAAGAGGATCTGCCTGAACTGGGAATAAAAACATATTTTGCCTCAAATGTGTGCTGCGGATACTGGAGAGATATTTTCGAAAAGCAGGGCGGATTCGTGAATCGGACTATTTTTAATGAGGATATGATTTATGCTGCAGGCGTTATTCGCGCAGATTATGCGATTGCCTATGCCGCGGAGGCCAGGGTGATACATTCCCATAATCTGTCGCCGCTTCAGCAGTTCCGGCGGAATTTTGATCTGGCTGTGTCACAGGCCGACCATCCGGAAGTATTCCTGAACCTGCCCTCGGAAGGAGAGGGGATTCGGCTTGTGAAACAGACTGCCGAATGGCTTCTGCGTCAGGGAAAATTCTGGCTCTTGCCGTCGCTGATCGTAAGCAGCGGATGTAAATACGCCGGCTATTGTCTGGGCAAGCGTTATCATTCTCTGCCGGGATTTCTGGTACTTATGTGCACGGCCAACCGGACATACTGGGAAAAGCGGAAAGGGAGGGATAGATCATGATGACCGTAACGCTGCGTGTTCTGCTGATACTGGTATCGGTAACGACCATGTTTTTGATGCTGCGCAAGATCCGTCAGTCAAAAATACAGATTGAGAGCGCTGTCTTTTGGCTTGTTCTGTCGCTGGTACTGGTTGTGTTCAGTATTTTTCCCGCCGTGGCGGATTTTATCGCTCATTGCCTGGGAATTTATTCTACCGCTAATTTTCTGTTTTTGTTTGCTATCTTTGTATTGATTGTAAAAGTATTTTACATGACTATTCATATCTCTCAGCTGGAAACAAGAATTAAGGAACTGGTGCAGAAAATGGCTCTGGATGAGAAGAAAACGGAAGAACGTGAACAGGGAATGGAGGAAGCCGATGAAGGGACGAAGTAGGCTCTGGATTATCGGGATTCCGGTTCTGATAATTCTGTGGCTTCTGCATATGCCGGCGGTGCAGTCCGGAGCTTTGGCAACCGGGGACAGCTGGCTGTTTGGACTGTATGTAAAGCTGTTGGCGGCCGGTCTCGCCGGGGCGGCTGCCGTGGGTTTTTTGTTTTTTGAAAAATGCAGGGGACATGAATGGAAGCTGTCACAGATTTATCCGGCCGCAGGCCTTTTTCTTGGTCTGCTATATATGACGGTTCTGCCGCCGCTTTCAGCTCCGGATGAGATCAGCCATTATATCAGCGCTTATCAGTTGTCCAGCCATATGCTTGGACAGCCTTCCAACAGTGAGGACGGCCATGTGCTGGTCCGGGTCCAGGACTGGATGATTGAGGATGTGTATGGGGTGGCTCCGGTTCAGGAGAAGGACTATTTGACGCGGCAGGAATCCTCCGATGAGAGCAGATGGCCGACGCTTTTGGGGCAGGTTCTGACGGAAGATACCTATAAGGTTATCTACGGATCGGATTTAGACGTTGACGCCTGGATGGACCGTCTGGCGGAGTCGTTAAGCCAACAGGGGGGAGACGGGACTCTTTCGGAATATGCGGTATCGCCCTATCCGCCGGTTGTGACTACTCCGCTTGTGTATGTGCCCCAGGCGGTGGGAATCGCTCTGGCCCGGCTTCTGAATCGGGACAGCCTGTGGCTTCTGTATCTTGGAAGGCTGATGAATCTGTTGTTTTTTGTAGCGATAACGTGGCTGGCCATGAAGCGTCTGCCTTTCGGAAAGGAAGTGCTTTTCGGCGTTGCTCTGCTGCCGATGACGCTGCATCTTTCGGCCTCCTTTTCCTATGACGTGATGATTCTGGCCTGTATGTTTCTGTTTACTGCAGTGTGTCTGGATCTGGCATATGAGAAGGAGAAGGTGGAAGTGAGGGATATTTTGCTTCTGGCTGTCCTCATGGGCGTTGCAGGCCCCTGTAAGATGGTTTACGGGGTCCTCATGGGGCTGTGCCTTTTGATTCCTGTTAAGAAGTTCGGCGGTTGGGGGAAATGGCTGCTTTCTGCGATGGCGGTGGCAGGAGTCTGGGTGATTGCCATGGTTCTGGTAAACGGCCGGGTAGTAGCAGATTACGCCGCGGTCACAGATGCTCTGGTTTCCGGAACGGAGGAAGCCGGTTTCAGTCTGAGACTTCTTCTTCACCGGCCGGGGCTGCTTATGCAGATTTTTTCCAATACTATTGTCCACCAGATGGATGAGTATCATCTTACCATGATCGGCTCCAACCTGGGCAACCTGGATCCGGTGCTGTACGTGCCCTATCAGGCGGTCCTTCTTTACACGGCGGGGCTGCTGCTTCTGGCCTTCCGCAAACCCGGCGAGTCTCTTCGGATTGTCGGAGGCCGGCGGGTCTGGGTGATCGTGGTCTGCGTGGTCTGCGGAGCGGCGCTCATGCTGTCCATGCTGATTTCCTGCACACCTCAGACTTCAACGGTAATAGAAGGAGTTCAGGGACGGTATTTTCTGCCGTTTCTGCCGGTTCTCCTTATGACGTGCAAAAATGACTGGTTGGTTTTGACAAAGAACAGAAACCGTAGTATATTGTATGTGATGTGTTGTATGAATCTATATGTAGTATTCAGACTGTTCAGCGTGGTCTGCACCAGATTATAAGAAAGGATAGGTTTATGGGAAAGATAAAAGTGACCCCCTGTGAGATAGAAGGACTCTATGTAATTGAACCGACAGTGTTTAAGGACGAAAGAGGATACTTTGTAGAGACATATAATCAGAAAGATTTTGCGGAAGCCGGGCTGAACATGGTTTTTGTACAGGATAATCAGTCCATGTCTGTTAGGGGAGTTCTTCGCGGTCTTCATTATCAGAAACAGTTCCCTCAGGGCAAGCTGGTACGGGTTATCAGCGGCCGGGTCTTTGATGTGGCGGTAGATCTGCGGACCAGTTCCAAAACCTATGGAAAGTGGGTCGGTGTAGAACTGACTGCCGAGAATAAGAAACAGTTTTACATATCGGAAGGGTTTGCCCATGGATTTCTGGTGTTATCTGAGGAAGCGGAATTCGCTTATAAAGTGACAGATTTTTATCACCCGGGAGATGAGGGCGGATTGGCCTATAACGATCCGGAAATCGGAGTAGACTGGCCGATTCCGGAAGATATGGAGCTGATTATGTCCGAGAAAGACAAAAAATGGGGCGGCCTTGCCGAGACCTTTAAATTTTGAGAAAAACCCGTGTCGTTGGGTTTCCGGATGCACGGATGTATGGGAATGATGCTATGAATTACCTGCTGTCTCTGTCAAAGGAGATTATCAAGAAAAGAAAGCTGATCTGGGATCTGTCGAAGGCCGATTTTCGAAAGCGGTTCGTGGGTTCTTATTTTGGCGTAGTATGGATGTTCGTTCAGCCGGTAGTTACGGTACTTATCTATTTTTTTGTGTTTCAGATGGGTTTTAAGAGCGCGCCGCCGGTGCCGGGTTTTCCTTATGTGCTGTGGCTGATACCGGGTATTGTGCCCTGGTTCTATGTAAGTGAGGCTCTGAACGCGGGAACCGGATGTCTGCAGGAATACAATTATCTGGTAAAGAAGGTGGTTTTCCAGGTGGAGATTCTGCCGATCATCAAGATGATCTCCTGTCTGCTGGTTCACGGAATTTTTGTCGTTATTATGACGGTGGTGTTTCTGCTGTACGGCCGCTTTCCCCGTATCAGCTGGATTCAGGTGGCCTATTATAGTCTGGCGGCCAGTGTGTTTTCTCTGGGAATCACTTATTTTACCAGTGCGGTCAACGTATTTTTCAAGGATATGGCGCAGATCGTCAATATCTGTCTTCAGTTTGGCATGTGGCTGACGCCCATTATGTGGGATCCGGCTATGTTCCCCAGCCGTCCGGCCTGGCTTGACCAGGTGCTTAAGATCAATCCGGTATATTATATTTCTGCCGGATATCGGGACAGTATGCTGACGGGCCATGGATTCTGGGAGAGACCCTTCAATACTCTGTATTTCTGGGCGGTGACGGCAGCGCTTTTCCTGGCGGGACTTAAGGTCTTTAAACGGCTGAGGCCGCATTTTTCCGATGTGCTGTAGGAGGAAGGAATCAGAATGGAACATGCCATCGTCGTAAAAGATGTGACAAAAGTATATAAGCTGTATGATAAGCCCATCGACCGGCTGAAAGAATCCCTCAGTCCTTTTCATAAGGAGTATCATAAGAAATTCTACGCCCTGAACGGCCTTTCCTTTTCCGTGGAAAAAGGGCAGACGGTAGGCATTATCGGGACCAACGGCTCCGGCAAATCCACGATTTTGAAGATTATCACCGGCGTGCTGTCTCCTACGACGGGAGAAGTGAAGGTGAATGGGACCGTGTCGGCCCTTCTGGAGCTGGGGGCTGGATTCAATATGGATTATACCGGCATCGAGAATATCTACATGAACGGCAGCATGATGGGTTTTTCACGAAAGGAAATGGAGGCTAAGCTGGCGGATATCCTGGATTTTGCCGACATCGGTGATTTTGTGTATCAGCCGGTGAAAACCTATTCCAGCGGTATGTTTGTTCGCCTGGCCTTTGCCCTGGCCATCAATGTGGAACCGGAGATCCTGATTGTAGATGAAGCTTTGTCCGTAGGCGATGTGTTCTTTCAGGCAAAATGTTACCGCCGGATGGAGGAGATTCGTGAGAAGGGGACTACCATTCTTATGGTGACTCATGACATGGGCAGTATTCTTAAATATTGCGATAAGGTGGTCCTTCTGAATAAAGGTAATTTTGTGGCGGAGGGAACCGCCGGACATATGGTGGATTTGTATAAGAAGATTCTGGCTAACCAGATGGACTCTCTGGCGGAGGAACTGGAGGAAGAGCGCCGGCAGAAGGAGGGCGTCTCAGGGGAAGAACAGTCCCGGGAAATGGACGGAACCGGCGGTGGGAAAGAGAGTCCTGAAAAAACAGTCGGCGGCTCAGGGAAATCCCGCAGCGGTCTTATGAAGGACAAGCTGACCATTAATCCTAACCGTACTGAGTATGGTGATGGCCGGGCTGAGATCTATGATATGGGGCTTCTTGACGGGAGAGGGAATCTGACTAATCTTCTTTTGAAGGGAGAACAGTTTACCATTAAAGAGAAGATCCGTTTTCATGCCTCCGTACAGACGCCGATTTTTACCTATACGATTAAAGATAAAAAGGGCACCGATCTGTCGGGCACCAATACTATGTATGAGGGGACGGACATCAAACCGGTAGGAAACGGAGATGAGTACGAAGTATCTTTCACTCAGAAAATGACTCTTCAGGGCGGCGAGTATCTGCTGTCTATGAGCTGTACCGGTTTTGAGCTGGGCGAACATGTGGTGTATCACCGCCTGTATGATATTTTAAATCTGACAGTAATTTCCAACAAAAATACAGTAGGTGTTTATGATATGGAATCACAGGTAGAGGCAACGCTTGTGAAGACGAAAGGATAAGCATGAGATCTGAGAAAGAAAGAACAGAACTGGAAAGAAAAGTGCTGGGAGTGGTAAAGACTTACGGAGGGGACAATCGGGCGGCTCTCAGCACGAACGTAAGTCTTGATTATCTATATGCCCTGTCGCCCATGAGAGAGAATCTGTTGGAGTGGTATCCGTTCCGGGCGGAAGGGACGCTTCTGCAGATTGGCTCGGATTTCGGCGCCATGACCGGTCTCTATAGCAGCAGGGTGTCGAAAGTAGACGTAATTGACACGTCATGGGTCAACCTGGAGATTAACCGTCTCCGTCATGTAGAATCGGGAGAATGCGCCAATGTAAATTATGTTCAGGGGAGTCTGGAGGAATATCTGGCTCAGACAGATGAACGTTATGATTATGTGATTCTGATCGGGACGCTGGAGGAAGACTGTCAGGAACAAATCCGCCTGGCGAAGAAGTTTCTGAAGCCGGGCGGACAGCTTCTGGCAGCGGCGGCCAATCCCTTCGGGTTGAAATATTGGGCAGGGGCGGCCAGGGATGACTGCAGTTTTTCAAAGAAGACGCTGATAAAGCTGATTTCGGAAGAGGAAAACGGTGGAGATTTGGAGTTTTATTACCCCATGCCGGATTACAAACTGCCGATTTCCATTTTTTCTGATGCCTATCTGCCTAAAGAGGGAGATCTGACGGATACGATTACTGCCTATGATTTTCCCCAGTATAGTTTTCTTGATCTGGCTGCGTCTTATGACGCGGTCTGCAGGGACGGTCAGTTTGAGCAGTATGCCAATGGCTATCTGATTATCTGGAGAAAGGACAGAGGAAAATATCTGCAGACAGACGGACCTCAATATTTAAAATATAATCGTACCAGAGAGGAAGAGTTTCAGCTTAAAACAGCTATCTGCGGCAGCGGGATAAATCGATATGTAGAGAAATCCGCTCTTATGCCTGCCGGCGAAGCGCATATCCGGGCGTTTTCGGCTAACTGTGAGGCACTGACCAATCAGCATGAGATATTAAAGTATCTCAGGCCGCAGGACGGAGCTGACAGGCGCAGCTGTCGTTTCCCGTATCTTCAGGGCAGATCCTTATCCGGACGTCTGGATGAAGAGATTCATGCCGGACAGGAACCGGTAGAACTGATGCGGCAGACCATTGATATTCTGCTGGCTGCGGAAGAGGCGGCTATAATCCCCTTCACGGCGAGCGAGGCGTTTGAGCAGGTGTTTGGCCGGGAGTCTATGGAAGCGCTTCTCGAAAGGGAAGAGAAGACCGGTGAACAGATGGCCTGTTTCCGTGTATCCAACATTGATCTTTTATTTGAAAATATTTTGTTGACGGATGACGGTATGTACTGCCTGGATTATGAGTGGGTGTTTTCTTTTCCCATTCCGGTGGAGTTTATACGTTATCGGATTCTTTACTATGCTTACCGTCAGTTTAAGAGTCTTTTAGCCGGGTATACCGGCGTGGGACAGTGGCTGAGCGCCTTCGGAATTGCGGAAGAGGTTCAGGCAGTCTACGGGGAGATGGAACGGTCCTTCCAGTATTACGTGCATGGGGAGAATCAGAAGATCTATCTGGAAAATTATCTTGTAGATGCCAGAATGTTTTCCGATTATGATCAGATGGAGAATGAATACAGCCGTATGTCCAGAGAATTGGCCCAGGCCAGAGAGCAGGCGGAGCGGCTGCGGCTTCAGGTTCATGATCAGAATACAGCCATGCGCAAAATGACGGAAGTAAAACGACTGACGGATAACCATGTGGCCAATCTGGAGGTGATGATCCGCGATCTGCGCCATGAAATCGATGAGATGGCCAAGACTATGGCGTACCTGAACCGTCATGAGGCAGTCGTGTTCAAGATTCGCAGAAAACTGGGAGAGAAATTTAACGCCAGATACCCCCAAGGTTCCCTGGAACGGAAGAAGCTTCACTACAGAAAAGAATATATGCTTCATCCCATTCGGTCTTTCATGTTTTATAAGACAGAAGAGGGCCGTAACCTGCGGGACGGAGATTTTGAGATCGGCGATGTATACCGGGAACATGGGAAACTGGTATTTCCTTACGCGGAGAATCCGGAAGTATCTATTATCGTTCCGGTATACAATCAGATTCAGTATACGTACCTGTGTCTGGTATCTGTTTTGGCCCACACGCCCGATGTGTCTTATGAGGTTATTATCGCTGACGATGTGTCCACAGACGCTACAAGTCATTTGGAACAGTACGCCCAGGGAATCGTAATCTGCCGTAATGGGACCAATCAGGGATTTTTGAAGAACTGTAATAACGCGGCGAAAAAAGCCAGAGGGCGGTATCTTATGTTCCTGAATAACGATACCCAGGTGACGGAAGGCTGGCTTAGCGCTCTGGTAAATCTGATTAAATCGGATTCGTCAATTGGAATGGTGGGTTCCAAGCTGGTTTATCCTGACGGAAAGCTTCAGGAGGCCGGCGGAATTATCTGGAGCGACGGCTCCGGCTGGAATTATGGACGCATGGACAATCCGGATAAGCCGGAGTACAATTATGTGAAGGAGGTGGATTACATTTCCGGCGCGGCAATTTTGTTGCCCAATGACCTGTGGAAACAGATCGGCGGCTTTGATGAGCGGTACGCCCCGGCGTACTGTGAAGATTCGGATCTGGCCTTTGAGGTGAGAAAGGCCGGATACCGGGTGGTCTATCAGCCTCTTTCCAAAGTGATCCATTACGAAGGCGTATCCAACGGAACGGATGTGCAGGGCACAGGTCTGAAAAGGTATCAGCTGGAGAACATGGAGAAGTTGAAAGAAAAATGGGCAGATGAACTGACGGATCAATGTGAGAATACCGGAAATCCGGATCCTTTCCGGGCCAGAGAGCGAAGCATGGGGAAAAAGATCATCCTGGTGATCGACCATTATGTGCCCACCTATGACAAGGACGCTGGATCCAAGACGACCTTCCAATATCTGAAGATGTTTGTGGACAAAGGCTATATTGTTAAGTTCCTGGGAGATAATTTCGCCCATGAGGAACCTTACTCTACGGTTCTTGAACAGATGGGAATTGAAATTTTGTCCGGCGCCGACTATGAGGCCGGTATCTGGAACTGGCTGAGAGATCATGGCAAAGATATCGCCATTGCCTATTTGAACCGCCCTCATATCGCCATTAAATATGTGGATTTCCTGAAAGAGAATACCAATTGCAGGATTATCTACTATGGACACGATCTGCATTTCCTGAGAGAAGGCAGAGAATATATGCTGAGCAGGGACGAAGAGAGGCTGAAATCCGCTGAATACTGGAAGGCTATCGAGATGTCTCTGTTCTATAAAGCGGATGTGTCCTATTATCCATCTTCTGTGGAACGGGATGCCGTGAAAGCGGAAGATGAGGCCATTGTTGTGAAGGACATTGTGGCGTATGTTTACGACCGATTTAAGGATAACATTCCTGCGAACTTTGAGAAAAGAGAGGGGCTGCTGTTTGTAGGCGGCTTTGCTCATCCGCCTAATGGAGACGCGGTTTTGTGGTTTGCGCGGGAAGTATATCCGCTGATTCGGAAGAATCTTGAAGATGCAGGTCAGACGCCGCCGGATTTCTATGTGGTTGGTTCCCGGGTGACAGAAGAGATCAAGGCCCTGGAACAGCCGGGCAGCGGCATCGTCATCAAGGGCTTTGTCAGCGAAGAGGAACTGGCCGGGCTGTACGATACCACCAGAATGGTGGTGGTTCCGCTCCGTTATGGCGCGGGCGTAAAAGGCAAAGTGGTAGAGGCTCTGTATCATGGGGCTGCTGTCGTTACGACTTCCATTGGCGCGGAGGGGATTCCTCAGGCAGAACAGGTGATGGCTATTGCCGATCAGCCTGAGGCCTTTGCCGAAGTTGTCTCAGCGTTGTATATGAATCCCGCGGATTGCCAGGCAATGAGTCAGAGAACTCAGGAGTATATCAGGGAGAATTACAGCGTGGAGGCTGCCTGGAATGTGATTAAAGAAGATTTTGAATAAAAATAAATTAATTTATAGAGAAAAAGGAGAAATCAAAATGGAAAAAATTGTTACAAATAACGCTCCGGCGGCAATCGGACCCTATTCCCAGGGAATGATTCTCGGTAATCTTGTGTTCTCATCCGGACAGATTCCTGTGGTTCCTGCTACCGGCGAGGTTGCGGGTCCGTCTATTGAAGAGCAGACAGAACAGTCATGTAAAAATGTAGCGGCGGTTCTGGAGGCGGCAGGTTCTTCCATGGAAAAGGTAGTCAAGACTACCTGCTTCCTGGCGGATATTGCCGATTTCCCCAGGTTCAACGGAGTTTATGAGAAATATTTCGTGAGCAGGCCGGCCCGTTCCTGTGTGGCAGTAAAGGACCTGCCTAAAGGCGTATTGTGCGAGATTGAGGCCTTGGCATATCGGGAAGACTGACGGTCAGACAACAAAAGACGTCAGTATGCAAAAAACGCGCCAGTGACGCGTTTTTTGTATTTTGTGAAGATATATGGGGTGAACTGCCGTAAAACGGTCAGTTACCGTATGGTTCCTATTCTCGGGAAATATCGGAACAGAACCTTGGCGAGAATCTTATCCTCCGAGATATAGGGATTATCCCAGAACCTGGCATCCAGAGAGTAATTGCGATTGTCGCCCATCATAAAATAGCAGTCTTCCGGCACTTCATAATGAAGCGCGTAGGGAGTCGCCATATCCTCCGCCAGATAAGGCTCATCATAAGGTTCGGCGGAGCCATTCAGATATACGTGTCCGTCGTGGATATCGACCACGTCTCCGGGAAGACCAATGACACGCTTTACATAATAAATGGTAGTATTGCGCCGGTCAGACCGTCCGCAGTTTGGGCAGACGCCATCCGGCGTTTCCTGATACTGGGCGCGGCAGCCGCGGCAGGAATATCCGAATACAAAAATAGCGATATCGCCTCTCTCCGGCTGATTAAAATAGTAAGTAAGGCGGGAACCGATGACCCGGTCTCCCGTCATGATCGTGTTTTCCATGGAAGCAGTGGGAACCCGGCTGTTGGCGATAATAAAGGTATCTAAAACAAAAGCAATAGCGGCAGCTGTTACGAGAATCTGTAACCAGCTGATAAGCTCTGCTTTCCAGTTGAACGGCTGGTCGTCTTTCTCCTTCTGAGACTTGACATTCTTCATATGCTTTTTAAGACCTTCTTTCTATGCACATGTTTATAAGTGTAAATGACTTCCAGCGTTTCTGCAAGGGGTTTTAGAAAAAGGTAAGAAAAAATTTATGCGGCTGTCAGGTTGCTGTGTTATACTTTTATGGAGGCATAGAACATCCGTATGACTAAAAGATGAGGACAGAATGAAGGAAAGGCCGGAGATAAGAGTGAAAAATGCAGTGGAAAAAAATCATTTTGACAGAGAGAAGGCAGACGGCCGAAGAAACGCCGCGTTTCTTGCCGCGGGGCTGATTTTTCTTGCGCTGGCCTGTAGTCTTCAGGCGGCAGCCAGGCTGCTTCCCGGATTTGGCGAGTGGTACGCGCAGGGGATATATACCATGATTGTGGGAATATATGGAAGGATATGCGGGATTTTTCCGATTTCAGTGGTGGAGATTATGCTTTATGTTGGGATAATCTGGCTGATATGGTATATTCTGTCCCATTTATCACGTCCTGCATCGATCGCTTCCGCTTTGATTTTTGTTACAGGTCTTCTGGCGTTTCTTTACACCTCAAACTGCGGCGTCAATTATTACAGAAGGCCGTTTTCCGATTATCTTGGTCTGGAGATTCGTGATTCTTCTGTGGAAGAACTTTATACATTGTGTGAATATCTTACGGAAAAGGTCAATGAGACAGTGGATAACTATGTCTATGAGCGCTCATGGACGTTGACCGGTCAGGAGGCCATGCTTCATCTGGGATGTGAATATCCTCAGCTTTCCGGTTATTATCCCAGACCGAAAGGATTACTTGTATCCAGAATTTTGTCTGTGCAGCAGCTTAGCGGCGTCTATTCTCCATTTACGGTGGAAGCCAATTATAATCAGGAGATGACGGATTATAATATTCCGCATACCATATGCCATGAACTGTCCCATCTGCGGGGATTTATGAGAGAGGATGAGGCTAATTTCATCGGATATCTGGCCTGTATTAGCTCGGAAAACGAGGCGTTTCAGTACAGCGGATACCTGACTGGGTGGGTATATGCCGGTAATGCCCTGGCGAAACAGGATGGAGAATTGTACGGCCGGCTTTATGAGCGTCTGGACGGTCAGGCGGTAAAAGATCTGCAGGCAAATAATGCGTTCTGGAATCGGTTTGAGGGAAAAGTGGCGGAAGTGTCCAACCAGATGAATGATGTGTATCTGAAAGCCAATAATCAGACTGACGGAGTTCAGAGTTACGGCAGGATGGTAGACCTGATGCTGGCATATTATAGGGAAATTTCATTGAATGTTATGGAGTAACATGGTAAACTGTCTATAGGAAAGAAGGTCGGTATTCAGGAGGGGAAATGGTATGGGGAAGCAGGTATTGACGCCGCGGGTTTCGGAGGAGATGCTGAAGGCGTTTGACGCCGGAATCTGTTATGATGTGTACAATAATTTAGGAGCGCATGTGACGGAACAGGACGGCGTGTCAGGAGTTTATTTTGCCGTATGGGCGCCCAGGGCAGTCAGTGTCAGTGTGGTTGGCGCATTTAATCACTGGGATACGCAAAGCTGTCCGATGAGGAAGGTAGGCGATTCCGGAGTATATGAATTATTTGTTGCGGGATTGCATGCAGGGACTTTGTATAAATACGCGGTGAAGCAGGAAGACGGAGAGACGGTCCTTAAGGCTGATCCGTATGCCGCGTATTCTGAGGTTCGGCCGCGTAATGCGTCTGTAGTCTGGAATGTGGACGAATATGAATGGAACGATGCCGGATGGCTTGCAGAGCGGTCTTCTAAAAATGCGAGAAAGGATCCGCTTTCCATTTATGAGGTTCATCTCGGTTCCTGGATGAGAAAGGAACCGGAGACAGACGAAGTCGGCAGTATCGTGGAAGGCAGTGAATTTTATAATTACAGGGAACTTGCTGAAAAGCTGGCCGGATATGTGGAGAATATGGGATATACTCATGTTGAGCTTCTGCCGGTCATGGAACATCCGCTGGATGCGTCCGGGGGATTTCAGATTACCGGATACTATGCTCCGACCAGCCGTTTCGGGACGCCGGAGGATTTTCAGTATTTTGTGGATTATCTGCACAGTCATAATATAGGCGTTATCATCGACTGGGTGCCGTCGCATTTTCCCAAAGATCAGGTTGGACTGGCCCGGTTTGACGGAACCTGCGTCTATGAGCACCTGGATCCCAGACAGGGGGAGAATCCCCGGTGGGGGACGCTGCTTTTTAATTACGGAAGGCCTCAGGTGTCCAATTTCCTGATTGCTAATGCGTTATATTGGGCAGATAAATTTCACGTGGATGGACTTTGTGTCAGTTCCATGGCGATTATGCTGTATTTAGATTATGATAAGCGCCCCGGACAGTGGATTCCCAATCTGTACGGCGGCAATGAGAACCTGGAAGCTATAGAGTTTCTGAAGCATCTTGCATCAATTTTTCACAAGAGCACAAAAGGAGCTATTCTGATTGCCGAGGAATCAGAGATGTGGGGCAAGGTGACGGGAGATCTGAAAGAAGGAGCTTTGGGACTGGATTATAAATGGAATCTGGGATGGAGCACGGATTTTCAGCGGTATATGTTTGTAAAACCAACAGAGCGAAGCAGATATTACGGTCAGATGACCTACAGTATGCTGTACGCGTACAGTGAAGATTTTATTGTGGGGTTCACTCACGACGATGTGACGAAGGAAAAGGGTTCCCTGCTGAACCGGATGCCAGGGGACACGGCGGCGGAGCGGCTGGCTAACCTTCGGGCCGCATATGGGTACTGGATGACGCATCCGGGCAAGAAGATGCTGTTTATGGGCCAGGATATGGGTCAGGACAGCGGCTGGAGCGAGAGGGAGGGACCGGCATGGGAGAATGAGACGGCTGTATGCCGCCAGCTTCAGTCCTATGTAAGGACGCTGAATGGTCTGTATCGTTCACAGCCGGCGCTCCATGAACTGGATTTTCATCCGGATGGGTTCGAGTGGATTGACTGTCTGAGCGGACAGGAAAATATGATCGCGTTTTTAAGAAGAGGCAACTGTGTTCAGGAGACGCTTCTGGTGGTGTGCAATTTTGCTCCGACAGTTCATAAAGATTATCAGGTGGGCGTGCCTTTGCCTGGATGGTGGCAGGAGATCCTGTCCAGCGATGCAGTGTCTTTCGGCGGTGGCGGTATGGAAAATCGGCAGCCTGTATCTGCGGGTACAACTGAGCATGACGGCCGGATGTATTCCGTGAAAATTGATGTGGCGCCTTACGGTATACATGTGTTTAAGTGGAAAGAAAAATAGGGATCGGATTACTGCTTTTTTGGAGAGCACGGGATTAGGCAGGACGTTGAAAGACGCCTGCTTAATTTTTGTAAATTATTAAAAAAGAAGAAACTGGGCAAATTCTATTGACCGGGCGATAAAAAAGCCGTATATTAATAACTACAAATCTGGGCAGAGGATTCTCCGAAGCCGGATTTTCGGAATTTCTATATTCCTGTATGTGGGATTTCTCCCGATTTTACCATTTGTAAGTATGAAAACCAACAGGGAAGGAGTGGTGCCTTTGATTGTTTGACGAAGGATTGTGACTGTCGCCTGTAATGAAATATGTTTTAGGAAAGGACAATTCTATGAGAAAGAAAATATGGAGAGGAGCTGCGCTGGGCGTTTTCACTGCCTGCGCGGCTCTGTATGCCTGTTCGGTTTCTTATGCCGTTTCAGACGGAATGGACCGGAATATCCTCGAGGAAATGCTCAGGATATCCAAAGAGCAGGAGTCTAAAATAACCGGGAAAGAACCGGAGTATATTTCGGATACCCGTTTCCTGGCGGAAGACAGGACGCAGAATGATATTCGGGTTATGTCTATGGCAAAACAATGTATGGAAACAGGAAAAGAGCAGGTCTTTTATATGGTGGGAAAAAACTTTGCGCCGGAAGGAAGTATTTTGCCGACGCTGTTTGGGTCCGGCATAGAGTATTCCAGTACTTCTGATTGCCAGGGAGAATGGGAAGGAGACTCATACGAGCTGGTAAGATTTGCAGTGAAGCCGGCGGAATCGGAGGAACGATCTGAAGAACCGGTATTGTCAGAAGATGAAAAAGGCTATTGGAATCTGGGTGATGTCGTAGCCCAGAAAATCGGAGAAACTACTTATCATTTTCGCTGTATTGATCAGAATTATCAGGGGATGGCGCTGTTTTTATGCACTTCTGTGATTCCTGCCAATACAGGCTCCGGTTATGAATATGGGCTTTTGGAAGACGGAACTCATGGATATATGTTCCGGCCGGGCCCCATTGTGAATTTTGGAGACAGCAGCGAATATAAGGAGTCGCGGCTCCGCGGCTGGCTGAAAGAACAGGAAGGGCAGCTTCTGACGTCTCCCAGTGTTAATGTCGGAGTGACTAAAGGCTACAGAGGGAGGACAGAAAGCGGGACTTATGATCAGTTCGATTCCGCAGCAATCGAAGCCTATAATCTGGGCAGCCAGCATCTCATGGATAAATTATTTATCTTTTCCTTAGATGAGGCTCTGCGATACAGAGAATATCTGTGGGATGCGGAGGTGCCTTCCAACTCTGCTTTTGCCAGAGGATACTGGCTGCGTTCGCCTATGAGCAGCGCGGATCAGGAGGAGTCTGGCTATGTATATGTAGTGGATCTGGAGGATGGAAGTATTCATCCATGCGCGGTAAAACCGGAACTGGAGGAGGACGAGAAGAATTCGGAGGCGAAGAACGTTTCCGGGGTTGAAGCGGCGCAGCTGCAGGAGCTTGCGGTGACGAGTTCTATAGGGCTGCGGCCGGCGTTCCTGCTGCCGCAGAGGGATTGACGGAAGGAGATGGAAAGGATTATGAAGAAAGAAAAGATAATAAAGAAGTATATGTACAACATACTTTATGCGGCAGCGGCGGCATGTTTTTTGCAAAGCGGTATGCTGTGTATCCCGGTATTTGCGGTTTCGCCAGACAAAGAAGCGGCGACACCATCGGAGGCAATAAGAATTGCTACGCCTGCCATGGCCATGAGAAGACAGATAGAAGGGGAGGATTTGTGGAATGACTGGACTGGAGATATGGAATTTCCCGGTGACGGAACGGAGGATGCGCCTTTTCAGATTCGCACATTATCACATCTGATGGGGTTATCCCAGGCGGTAGCCGAAGGAGAAACTTTTGAAGGCCAGTATTTTGAGTTGACCCGCAGTCTGGATCTGGGAGGTCTCAATATTAATTCCGGTAATTGGAATCCTATAGGCTGGTATCTGGATAACAGTCAAATGGGTGAGAATGTGACTGTTCCGTTTAAGGGAAATTTTGACGGAGGCGGTAACACCATCAAAGGGCTTAAGATCGTTCAGGCTGACAAACCCCTGACGCAGATAGGGCTGTTCGGAGTAATTGACGGAGGGACCGTCAAAAATCTGACGATTCAGGCTTCAGAAATCTGCGGAACGGACAATGTGGGCATTCTGGCGGGAACCATAACAGGAGACGCGGTGATTTACAATGTGACCGTATCCGGTAATGTGTTTGCTGAAAGCGAAGGCCGGCAGGTGATTGGAGGAGTTCAGAGGAATCCTCTGGGAAATGCCGGAGGGATTGCGGGAACCGTGGATGGCGCCGGCGGCCGTGTGACCATTGAGAATTGCCGGGCAGATGGAGTTGCCATCCGTTCAGATAATCCTCAAAGCGGTGCAGGAGGAATTGCAGGAGCAGTTCGCGATGGTGACATGACAGATAATGAGGTGAGAACATGGGACGGCAGCTCCGACAGGATTCAGGGACTTGGCTGTGTGGGAGGTATCGTTGGGATTATGGAAGATACCAACATCTATAATTCCTATGTGGAAGGTACGATCGGAGGAAATGGGAGCAAGGCTGTGGGAGGCATTGCAGGCCGATATGAAAGCGGTAACCTGATGGTGGCAAGATTCGCAGGCGATATTGGGCGTACCAGTCTTGGCGGAGCGGCCCGGGAGGGCACGTTTATCGGAACAAGAGGGGACAGATCATTCAGTTATGGAACTGCGTCAGGCGATAATCTCGCATATCTGTTTACAGATACGGCGGTCAAAGCAAAACAGGCGGTAGGCTCGGAAGTGGATGGGGATAATTCATTTACAAAAGCTGCCCATGTTGGATACTGGCTGGGCAATCAGCAGACATATCTGCTGGTATCCCGGACGACAGAATTTGGCTCATCAGATAAGTTTTTCTATGAGGAACTGGAAGAGGGAATTCGGAATATTGTTACGGAAAAGCTGCAGAATGAATTTACATCCGCAGGGATGTCGGAAGGTTTTCCGTTCCGGCTGGATCATTTTGCGCCGGGAGCCCAGGGACAGCCCGTGCGGGGATATCTGCTGTCGGTTCCCAGAATTGACGCCAGGAACGGAAATGGGACCTATGACACGGATGTAGCTTCTCTTGCGGCAATGCCTGAGGGCAATCAGTCGTTTTACCGGACGATCGATAAGAACCATCCTGCGGCGGTTGCTCCTGGAACCTCTGTATCTGTAGTCACAGCTCCGAAAAACAGCGGTAATGATCGTTACCAGATGCTGGCGGATCCTGCGGAACCCGGCAGTGTAAAGGCTCCCGTATATATCAACGCTGCCGGCAGGAAAGTACCCATGACGTATGTTGCGGGCGGAACCTATACGTTCCGAATGCCGGAGCGGGATACAGAGATAAACGCGGAATATATAAAAGTGACTACGGTACTTTCCATGACGCCCCAGGAAACAAAGATTTCTGTTGTACAGACTCGCAGCGGGGACAGGAAGAATCCGGATATTATGACAGAGATCCGCAATTCTGAGGGTACACTGATTGCCAGATACATTGATGGAAATCTGGATACGTCGGTACAGGTGCAGCCGGTATTGATTCATGGAGAGCACAATGTTACCGGGGAAACGGCTGACAGAACTGTATTGTGGTCGGTGGATGATGAAAAACTGATCAATCTTGAGGCGGAATCCGGCTACACGGAAAAGGATGCCGGAATCATGCCTAATATTTCCGGAGAATTCATTCAGGGAATCATTGCGGAGGAGACAAAGAAACAGGCTGACAGTCAGTATCAGGAAGCAATCAGTCCTACGGTCTATGAAAGGAGAGCCGTGGTAACGGCAACTTCTAATCCGGCGACGTCTGTCGACAGACAGGCGGTTTACGGCAACTGTAAAGTAACCGTGTCTTTCCAGATCATAGATCAGACGACAAAGCGAGTCGAGGGACTTCAGATGAGTCAAAGTAATGCCATGATCAAAATTACCCGAAGACTTACGGGATACCGGTTAAATCCAACGGAGACCATAACCAGTTCGGGGCCTGTAGTGCTGGCGGCACAGCTATATCCGGAGAGCCCATTTTATAAAAATGTATCCTGGAAAGATCAGGATAACGGTATGTCGATTCTTTTGACACCGGGAGGGGACAATACCAATCAATGTACGGTGGAGGCTCGTTTCGATGAAAAAGGGCAGAGTAATCCGGCGTGGATTCAGAATGTAATCTATGAGGATAATCAGAAGCGGCAGTCGGATCCGTATGCCAAACTTGAGGGTTCTGCGGTTCATCAGGAAGTGGTAACGGCCACATCTGAGGATCAGACGCATGGAGTCGTATCTGCAGAATGCAGGGTAACAGTTCAGTTTGAGACAATAGATGAAACAGTAACTTATCAGAGTTCTGGAAGCTCCGGAAGTTCTGGCAGCTATGGCGGCTCCGGCAGTTCTGGCGGGAGCGTTTCCGGCGCCGGACAACTGACGGGACCAGGCATCAGTTTAACGGGAGGCATAGTAGGCATATGGACATTGGGGCAGGATGATACCTGGAGTTTTTCCTCAGGTGAAAAAGTTTACCGCAATGAATGGGCTTATATCTATAATCCTTATGCGGATGTGCTGAAAGGGCAGTCATTGTCCGACTGGTTTTATTTTGACGAGAATGGGCATATGGTCACAGGCTGGCGATGGATTAAAGGTTCTGACGGAAAAATCTGTTGTTATTATATGAACGAGGAAAAAGACGGAACGAGGGGCGCTATGTTCCATGATACGGCGACGCCTGACAATTATCAGGTAAACCATGACGGCGCATGGATTGTGAACGGAGCGGTTCAAATGAAATAAGCGAGGTATTTTGTATGAAGGATAGGTGTTTTCGAGGGAAGGGCAGGCGGTTTGCGGCCGGCTGTATGGCGGTTCTTTGCCTTTTCATGGCGGCAGCTGTTTCTTTTGACGGCGCAAGCCTGATCAGCCATGCCGCTGAATTTCACGGGACTAATATTTGGAGCGGCGGAAGCGAACAGCTTTTTGGCAAGAGCAGAAATTATATGTACCGCTGGTCAGACGGATATCAGATGACATTTTGTATTTCTCCCGGCAAACATATGGGCAGTACAGTAGTTGCGGGAGCTCTGCGTACTACGATTGAAGATGAAGAAATTCCGTATATTAAAAGCCGTGAAGATTATGAGAAACTGGCAATTATCTGTACATGGTTCGATCAGAACGGTTCTACGCAGGCTGACAACGCTACTTACGCTGCGGTACAGACCGCTGTTTGGGCTATTATGAATGACGGTTGGGAAAGCGCGGGCTCTCTTGTACAGCAGGTGGACAGGCATGTGGCGGGAACCGCCGGAAGGTGGCAGGACTTGAAGGCATACGTAGAATCGGATGGAAATGATATGACCGGCGTGCCTTCATGGATGAAGTCGTCGGCCTACGGCGCGGAGAAGCAGCCTGTGCAAATGAATCTTGCTGATGGAGTCTGGACAGCGGAATTGGATGTCTCCGAATATCCCCAGGTGGCAGCTCTTGACTGGAAGTTTGAAGGAGACTCTGCAGGCTGGTCCAAACGGGTTGAGAATGGAAAGCTGATCTTTACATATTCCGGAAGTCAAACGGATGGCATTCAGCTGTCAGCGGATTTACCGGCCAGCTTTGCCGCTTCGGCGAAAAACACCACATCTTTGAATATCTATATACCCCAGAGCGCGGCTGACCAGACACAGGCCATGATATCTGCGGGACCATATGTTCCTAAGGCGTATCTGAAGCTGTCTATGTCTGGCGGCAGCGGGGGCGGAGGTGATTTGGAGCTTAAGATATACAGGCATAACGAGACATTCCTCGCTCACTATATTGTAGAATTGGACAAATTCTGCTCAGAGACCGGGCAGACCCTTGAAGGAGCTGGTTTTCAGGTCCTGGAAGCGTTTGACGGCAGCCAGATAGGCGGAAATATCCGTTCCTCCTATATGACTCCCAAGCCCGTTACATGGAAAGATTTTAAGGTATGCGCGGATGCTCTGACCGATGAGAACGGACATATTTCTCATATGGATATAAAAAGATATGAATATGAAAAAACTTATTGTGACGGTCATCCGGAGCCGGAATATCAGGAAGTGCCTGCTTATGAATCGGATCCGGAGACCGGAACGGACAACAGCGGAGAAATTGCTGCTGTAGAAGAAGCTAATGCCCGTTTGAAGGCTCAGTGGGAAGCTCTGATTGCCGCTTGTGAAAGTCTGCCTGACCATTTTCATGGAATGAATCCGGGAGAAGGTCTGGAACAGATGCTTGCCGACAGGCAGGAGGCTTATGATCGGTTTATTCGGCTGGAATATGATTATACCTTCAGGGAGACTCAGGCCAGATATGGATATGTGCGTCACGGGGAACATAATGACGATGAACCGATCCCGGTAGTCAGACTTGCGTCGTCGGAAACGGGCGGAGGGTATGAAATTATAGATAAAGAGGTGATAGTGAACGAGAGCGTCGGTTCAGAGGGTTCATCCCTGGAGTATGGCGATCGGGAAGACGAGGAGGACGAAAATGAAATATATCAGAATGCGGAAAAACAGATAACCGAGAGAAAAACCATATATACCATCGGCGATGTCCGTAAAACCACGCTGGTGGGAGAGACGGCGGTTCAACATGAAACATCGGCTGTCAGAGGAAGCGCTACCCCATCGGAGGCTTCGGAAGGTCTGATGACTGTGGACTGGACGGAGGAGGACAGTATGGCTACGCCATCTGAAGCCGAGGAAGAATTAATTGACGGGTATCAATACAATTACTATTTGCTGGACAGAGCGGTTCGCGCTGTCAGCTGGTCAGGAGAGGCAGAAGAAGCCGGAGATGATTCCGTTCTGCTTCCGGAACCGATAGATGATGATGTCCCATGGATTGAACCATCCGGGGACGAGGAGACCATATCCTATTCATTTCATGTGGAAGATCACAGAACAGAGGGAGAAATCCACATAAATAAAAGAGATCAGGAGCTTCAGGCAGGAGACACGTTGGCTTATGACAGTTATGGAGATACCCAGGGAGATGCTGCGCTGGAAGGGGCCGTCTATGGACTGTACGCGGCTGAAGATATTATTCATCCGGATGGAAAAACAGGCGTGATCTATGAAGCAGGGGCCCTGACGTCAATTGCCGCGACAGATAAAAACGGGGATGCTTCATTCCTGGCATATACGGAGGAAAGCCCAGTATTGGGAATAACGGGACATCCGCTGATTCCAGGACGATACTGTGTAAAGGAAATAGCCAGATCTGAGGGTTATGAACTGGCGGATTCGTTGCTTCTGAATGATTCCGGCGAGGGCGGGCAATCGGCAGAGATCATTGGCCGCGCCGATGTGACGACAGCCATGACCCATCCGATCGATATGCATGACGGTTCCTGGCTGGAATTCGATGTGACTTATCAGGGTACTGCAGAAGGATTTGATATTGTGGTCAGCGGCTTCCCGGAAGGAAGTACGTTCTACCATTCTGCCATGGAGGAAACGAAAGGGACTGTAGAAGGAGGCGTGGTAGTAGGAACCCGGCTGGTGGAGACCGGGGAATATGAAAAGGCAGAAGCGGGAGAGTATCGCCTGGATGAAAACGGAAATTATATTCCGATGACGGATGAAGATGGACGACCGCTTTATGATACGTCAAAGCCTGCATCCAGAACGTATTATGTAACCAGGAGACTAAATGTTTATCCTCAGGGGGCGGCAAGTCCCACGGTAGATCCTGATAAATGGATAGATATGAATGAACCGGATTTGGAGTATATAAAAGAAGAAACCAGCACAATGCTGGAACAGATGGGATACCATTTGCTGGAGGAGGAAGAACAGAACCTTGCTCCCTGGATTGTATTGGAGTTGAAGGGGAAGACCAACAGCGAGATTGTTGAGGAGATTCTGGACTGGTTTGCCTTAAATTCTTTTTGGGACAGCGGAGCGGTTCACAGCCTCATTCAGGAAGACGGAGGTTATAAGGCGATAATCTTTTACGATCAGCTGAGACAGCCCGGAACCGCCTTCTATGAGGAGAGAAGTCATATGCTGTATGTAAAGATTCCGGTGGAGACAGAAGGAAGCGGACAGCGTCATATGTACGTATCATATGAGCCGGAGGAGTTTGTCATGGAGGGCAGTTATGCAACGGTAGCGAGGGCGAAGCGGTCCGGGCAAAGCGTGGTATTTCCCGAGGCGCTGGAAGAGTCTCTTGAACTCATTTATGAGCCGCTGTATGAGCGTTACAAAGGCGGTGAGAATCGGTTGGATGGTCAGGGCAATCCGATTCCTGTGTATCGCCTGGAATATATTTATGAAGAGAAGGAAGAAATTACCAGTGACTACAAATTGACGCCGCTTCCGGCAGTGTATGATTCTCATAGCCGGTCATACAGGATCCATGTGGAAAATACAGTAGACTGGAGTTCCACCGGAGTATCCGTGACAGAAACATTTCGTGCTGTCGCGCCTCAGAAATCCATATCCGTAGATGGTCATGATATGTTTTTCAGCGATTATCTCACTAATGTGAAAGGAGCAGGAGCCAGCGCTTTCGCAGCTGTGCGGTTTTCTGAGAGACCAATGGATTGGAAAGAGAAACCGGAAGCCGCAAAAGAAGCAGGGCTCATAGAGCTTGTTTATCCCGGTCAGATTTCTGTGATGCAGGATGGGGAAGGGGTTCCGGGATGCGGAACCCGGGATACTCCTTTTCCGACAAAGGAAAAGATAATTAAGCAGGCGGTTAAAGTAATCAAGGATATTCATGGCGGAGAGACAGAGATACTGCGGAATTTCAGATTTAAGGTTTATTTGAAGAGTAATCTGGAGCGGCTGTTCAGAGATGAAAACGGACAGATTGTCTGGATTGACAGGAGCGGCCGGAATGTGGAGATTTTATCGGCAAATGCGGTCTATCCGGGTCTGGCGCCTGACATTTTTACCCGGGTTCCCAAAAAAACGGAACCCTTATATAAGAATACGATGCTTGCCATAGAAGCTGATACATCGCTGTATGATGAAGAGCAGAATACAGTCGCGCCCGGTTATACAGCGGTTTTGGAAAAAGATGGCTCCTCCGGACAATATAATTATAAAAAATTTTTTCAGGCGATTCAGACGGCAAATCACGATAAATGGGATGACGGATCGCCGACTTATACCTCCTACCGCCCTTTGGGCAACGAATCGAACCGCAGTAAGGAAGCGGAAGCGAACGCCAGGATTTCCGATATGGTACGTCAATTTGCCATCGACTGGTACCTGGACAAAGAGGTAGAAAAACTGACAGAAGCGGAAAAAGAAACAGCTTATGGAGATCAGCTGTATGATGAAGCGCTCTATCAGGCCATTCTCAAAGCCAATAATTACTTAAAGCCGTTTTTCGATTATGATCTGGATGAAATTTATTCCATAAAATGGGAACGGGATAAGTCCGGAGGAAGCGATGGAGACCGGACTACTCTCAGCGCGGATCAGCAGGCGGATGGATACTGCTATGGCGTGTCTGAATATCTGCCTTACGGAACCTATGTGGTAGTGGAACAGCAGCCAAGATATGCGGAATTGATGGACTATCCCAACCGTCATTACGCGATTGATGAACCTAAGGAAATAGTGGTTCCCTCGATATACGAAGGTGATGAAAATTCGGGAGAAACACTGAGCGGTATGTATATTTTCCGAAAGGAAATGTCACCGGAAGAATTGACAGAACAATATGAGATACGGTTTAACGAAGAAGAAGCCGTACTTTCTGCACATAATAATGATGGCGATTTTCAGATTTACAAGTATGGTATGAATCTTGGAAAGATTGATAACGGAGTGGGACAGGCCGGACCTGGCGATTATTTTGCTTTAACGCAGGACAGATGGAAACCGTATCAGAATTACTATAATGCTCAGGATGACAGGACCGCCGGTGAAGTAACGTACTATCTGGCGGAGGGAATGGGCGGACGAGAAAAGGTTGGACAATACTACCGGTACAGTTCCGTATCGGAGAATGCGGGAATGACAGATGGCGTAGAAACTATGACGGGAATGACTACCGCTTATGACGGCGTATACAGTCCCGCTCTGGTCTTTCGGAGTCTGGAGGATACCGGAACCGGTACGGAAACCGCCGGATTACTGCGCATACGCTTCAGAAATGAGCTTTATAAAACCAAAATCCGAATTGAAAAGATGGATTCTGAAACAAAAGAGAATCTGCTTCATGATGAAGCGATATTTAACATTTATAAGGCAAGCTGTGAAGAGGCAGCTGACGGAAACGGCCAGGTAAAAACCTACGAGGAGGATACCGTTATTTCCGGAAGCAGAGAGTTCCTGGAGAGCATGAGGGCTCGTGATATCAGGCCTATGACCAGGAACCTATTCGGCCGGGAGATGGCGAATGGCTCTCTGTTTTCCGGGCTGCAGCAGATGCTGATAAATGCAGTTTATAGTTTGACGAATGCCGGACCGGGCAATCTGTATACAGGTACGGTGCCCGCGGGGACGCCCATATGCCAGGAAAAAGACCAGATTTTTCAGACGGATGCATATGGGATGAGAATCGGAAAGTTCGCATCGTTCACAACCGTCAGGGACGGCTCCATGAAAGATGAGGAAACGAATTCGCAATTGACTGAAGGGGAGCAGAATGTCGGTTATCTTGAGACTCCGCAGGCTTTGGAAGCGGGAGTTTATGTGCTGGCAGAGGCAAAGGCTCCGGCAGGATATGTCAGATGCGGCCCCGTAGCCGTTGAGGTCTACAGTGATGCGGTCACATATTATCGGGAGGGAGATCCTGATAAGCGGGTAGAAGCGGAAATTTTCGACCATGAGCAGACGGGTCAGGACATATCCCGGCTTTACGTGGAAAACGTGCCGACCAGACTGCAGGTTGAAAAGGTGAAGGAAGCATCAAGTTCAGCAGAATCCGATAAGTCCGATACCGTTACTTACAAGCTCAGCGGACGGATTGATGGAAGCCTGGCGCAGATTGGCGGTAATCCCAACTATGAGTATGCATATCAAAACGGGCAGTATATGGGCTATGGCTGGAGAAAAGGTACGCTGGAGTATCTGCAGGATAGAAAAAATAACGGTGAACAGGTTGAAATCGTTTATCATGGCGGATTATTTGCCGGTTATGGTTATGTAACCAGCATTCTTGAAACGGCGGACGATGAGAATCCATATGTCGCGGGGGCTGTCATGACGCTGTTTGAGGGAATACCGCTGAAACCGTCAGGAGATACGCAGGATCAGGCATTTGAAGGACTGACGGTGGAACGGTCGGCCAATGGTACCGTGACGCGCATGTATGTGAGAGAAGGTTTTGCCGGTTCCAGTGTAAGGTTTGTTCAGGTTCAGAATGAAGACGAAGTCTGTTGGAGTGCTGAGACGGTAGAGCGGGAAGATACGGATATTCTATATTATGATATGGGAAATCTTCAGATATTTCAGACCGAGAATGTAGATGGTCTGAAAGTACAGTATGGCTTTGGGCGAAAGCATGAGAGAATTCCCATCAGCCAGATTGAAGAAGATAAGAAACTGGTATCCAGAACCGACGGCGGTCATTCTATATTTGCCTTCAGGGACAGCGTACCGGTGTTGGAGTTCGTAGGAGGCGATTTTACATCTATAGTTTATTCGGCAAAAGACAGGACTTTGGAAGGTGATTTTGCCAGACCAATAAGAAGGGTTAATGGAGAAATCGTGATGGGCGAGGGAGTAACCGTATATCATCTGGATGAAGAAGGAAACCGGGACAGTCTGGTAGATCCTTATACGGGAATGGCATATGCCGTCACGGAAGAGGATGACGGAGAGATTCAGGTTCTTGTATGGCCGGTAAAAATTGCCCGCGATGAAGAGGGAAATATTCTGGCGAAAGATAAGATCACAACATTTAGGACCGCCGCTGTTAATGAGGATCATCCGGGACAGGAATATCTGACCGGCTCCTGGTGTTCCGCGGAAGGGGAAGAGAGCCATTCGCTTTCCACATGGAGGAAAAATCGATTTGGTCAGAACATGAATGAAGAACAGCTTCTGGCGGAAAATAACGGGGCATTTGATAAATCGGTAAATCCAGTTTATGACCGCCATGGTCTGCCTGTGTATTATCAGAGGGGAGATGGGACCTATGAAGAAGATACGGCTCTTTATGATCGGAGCGGAAGTTTGATTCGAAGGAAGGAGGCAGACCTTCTGGAGGATTATGATGAAGCGTCTTATTCGACGGATCAGCAGTCTCCTGTTTATCACAGGCTGGGTGAAAGCTATATTCTTGAAAATACGTGGATTACCGGGGAATCTTCACCTGACGATCCTTTTGCGGGACAAATGACCGACGGTCAGGCTGATATTCTGAAAAGAGTACCTGCCGGCAGTTATATTATGGAAGAACTATCTGCTCCGGAAGGATATTTGAAAGGCCTGCCGGTCGGAGTAATTGTCGAGGAAGATACCCGTGTTCAAACTGCGGAGATGACTGATTACACAACTAAGATTGTTATAAACAAAATAGACGGAAGCGATGAACTGACATATTCGGTATTTGATATGAGTCAGGAGGCAGTTTCTGGAAATCCACAGAAGATAGGAACTGTCAGGGAAGGAAAGGGCACTTTCAGTTATACGCAGATGTCGGAGGCGGTTCTTGCTCTTTATGAAGCGGAACGTGTCTATACGTCTGATCTGGAGAAATATCCTGACGGTACGTATCTTAAGAAAAAAGAAGACAAGCCGGCTGCCTATCTTTCTACGAACAGTCGGGCGAGCAGTTCGGAAGAGCTTACCGCTCAATGGACAACGACGAAACAGCCGCTTTATCTGGAAGGGATTCCGGCAGGAGATTATCTGTTGGAGGAAGAGAGACAGCCGGAAGGATTCGTCTCGGCACCGGCTGTGGAAGTCTCGGTTTCCCAGACAAGGCAGATACAGGAGTATACTTTATATAACGATCATACGAGAATAGAAGTGGAAAAGTATACGAATGATAACGCGGGTCAAAAGGAATCCCTGGTAAGCGGCGCCGAAATGACTCTCTATCAAGCGCTTCAGGGAGAAGACGGACAGGTTGTCTATGACGGAAACGGCAATCCCGTATACGACGGCGAGAAAGTGATTGACTGTTTTATTACAGGAAATGGAGCGGAATATGCAGGATTCGTTACGGCGTTTGAAAACATGTACAGAGATTACGGAACTGCGGGAAGAGTACTGTCCTGGTCTTATGATGGAGCGGTTCACACAGCGGAATATGTATCGCACGCTCAGATTGACGCGTCAGTTGCGGGAGGGAATGCCGGTAGCTTTCCTACTACAGCACAGATGATGTTCCGCACAGATATGGGGACAGATATTCAAATTACCGCTTATCAGCAGCAGGGTAACAGGCAGGGCAGAGACTTTACGTTTGAATATCAGTTTGATTATCGGAAATTGCCGGAAGTAAATGACAGGGCCGTTTCTTATATGACTGTAGACGGAATAAGAAGATTCGAATATCTTCCTGTAGACGGCGTGTATGTGTTGGTCGAAACCGGTGTCCCGGATGGTTTTGCCGCTGCGGGACCTGTTGTGATAGTGGTAAAGGATATGGCGGATGTTCAGAGATACCGTATATTTGACGGTGAAGGAAGTATCCTCATATCCAAGACGCTGGAAGAGGACGGAACGCAGAACGGAAATGAACTGGCTGGAGCGAGTATGGCTCTTTACAGGGCCGGAGATGAAGGACAGTTTATACAGGAGGATAAATATCTGGCGGCAAGATGGATCAGCGGTCAGGACGGCGTTTATACAGAAATGGACAGGATCAATGGCCGGATTCCGGAAGGTTATCAGGAAGGAGATTTAAAGCCGCATACTCTAAAACATCTTCCGACAGGCGATTACTGGCTTGTAGAGCTTAAAAGTCCGGACTATTACACGACTTTTCAGCCGGTGCTGATACATTATGATCAGGAGGAACAGACGCGGATCGTGCGGGTATCAGATGCTCCCGCAAAGGGAGAAATAGAAGTGAGAAAGACAGATGCGGAGGGACTGGCCCTATCCGGAGCCGTATTTCGCCTGACGGCTTACAGGCAGCCGGATTTTGCGAATCCGGTTTTCGTGAAAATATTCAGTGATTTTTCCGGGACAGCTGAATTAACCGGACTGCCCGTGGGGGAGGTTATGGCGGATGGAAGTATTCTTCCGTACAGCTATCGGCTTCAGGAAATCATTCCCCCGGAAGGTTATGCTGTAAATCCGCAGATATTCTCTTTTGAATTTGAAAAGGACAGGCAGGGGATTTCTTATAGCTGGGGCGAGTCTGCCCGTTATCAGGTGGAGATTAAGGATGACAGGACCAGGGTCGTTCTTCAAAAGAGCATTTTTTCGGATGCGGCGGATGCTTTCGTGGAGGGAGCCCATCTGGCTGTGTACCATGTGCTGGGAAGAGACGAAGAAGGAAATTACATATATGATCCGGAAGAACCCGTTGCCCAGTGGATTACGGAAGAGGCCAATCCGGATTATGTACTGGAGGGACTGGTTGCCGGTCAGACGTATCTTCTCGCAGAGCTTCAGGCTCCGGAAGGGTATGCGCTGATGAAACCGGTTGCTTTTATCTTATCGGAGGATGGAAGAAGAATCAGCGCCGTCAGTAGTCAGCTGACAGCCATTGAAGTACACCATCTGTCATGGCTGACATTGAGCGGAAGATATGCGGTCAAAGCTGTAATGGAGGTATTTGATGAGGAAGACCGCAAAATTGTAGAATGGATTTCCACAGGCCGGGGTCGGGAACTGACGGGCGAAGAAGGAATCCAGGATGGGAAGGTATATAGATTTCTGGAAAAAACAATATATAGTGACGGCAGTGAGGAGGTGACAGGAAGCACGATAAAGCGCGTCCGCTTTCAGAACGGCAGTTTTAGGATAAATGACAGGATGCCTGAGAAAACCCATTTGTGTCTGGAAGACCAGGAAGGGATTCAGATTGCCGCGTGGTATCCTACGGAAGAAGAACCGGAGTTTACGGCAGGAAGCCGCGAATCAGAGGAGGAGCTTTTGAAGTTTAATCGCCGTTACCGTCTGGTGGAGACAACGCTGTACAATGACGGAAGCCGAAGAGAAGCGGCCAGGTTTTCATTTATGATTGATAAGTATGGTTTCTTAAAAGGGATGGCGGCGTACGATCAGGTCCGCAGAGTATGTATCAGTAAGACGGACATGACAGGAGAGAAGGAAATCCCCGGAGCAGAACTGCAGATTCTGGACGAACAAGGGGAGATAGTAGAAGAATGGATTTCCGGAGAGACATCTCACGAAGTAGAAGCAAAACTGCTTCCGGGACATCGCTATACTCTTAGAGAAACTATTTCCCCGCAGGGATATGCGTACGCTTCTGATATTTCCTTTACGGTATTGGAAGACGGAACCGTGCAGCAGGTAGTCATGGAGGATAAACTGACCTGTGTGACTGTTACTAAAACAGATATTACGGGAGAAAAGGAATTGCCAGGCGCGCGGCTGCGGATTCTGGACAAGGAGGGAAATTGTGTGGAAGAATGGATTTCCGGCAGTGATGCCCATGAGATAACGGGGAAGCTGACGGCCGGAGAAACCTATGTTCTTCAGGAAGAATCAGCGCCGTCAGGATATGCCCGTGCGGAAAATGTGGAGTTCAGAGTATCTTTGGATGGAACGGTAGATAAAGTAATTATGAGGGATGAACGGCTGCCCGACAGGCCGGGAGACGGACCGGAACAACCGTCAGAACCTCAGGTTCCGCGGGAAGAAAAGCCGGTTGGAATGGTACTGGCGGCTTATGATGTCAGACTTACTGCTTCTGCAGGAATCCCTTACGGCGGATTAAAGAGAACGCCAGTACCGGTTACGGGAGACGATACGAACTATGAGATTCCTCTTGGGATTATGGCGTTGTCGTTGATATTGCTTGCAGTCCTGTGGCTGACGCGTAAAAAGACGGGACTTTTCTGCGGACTCGTACTGCTACTGATCATTCCGTCTGTTGAGACCAGGGCAGAAACAGTTGTTCCGTCAGGTGAAAATGAAATAGTGGTCACTTATGATCCAATTGCCGCGGAACCAAATGAAGAAAATCTGCCCGCTGATACATATCTGTGGGAAGGAACGGAATATGAATTGAAATCCTACCAGCTGATCACGGCTGAGGAAGAAGCCGGACAGGAGGCATTGACTGAAACCGTTCTTTATGAAGAGGTGGAACAGGCAATGGAGATTCCTCAGACGGTAGATACGGAGGATGGCGCTGTATTGTCCATATCCGATGTGGCATATGATAACTGGCGTTGGCTTTCCGGATTCCAGTTCCTGGTTACCGTGGAAGGATATGACGCAGGAAGCTTTCAACTGGGAGATAAACTGGTTCCGGTAAAGGAGGAAGAGCCCTTTGAAGGATGTGAGAAAGAACTTCTGGAAATAATCGGGGTAGACCCGGAATATTATCAAATCGAGTCCGCCTGGTGGACATCGGACCCCTGGGTTGGTGAAGGCGGTCTGACATACCGACAGGCAATTGCCTCCGGTCAGAAATACGTGGCTGATGTGACCGCCGTATATACTGGAAGAACGCTGGTCCAGTCAGAGAAAACCGAGGCTTATCAGGCGGTCTATGTCATTCCGGTATCAACTCCTTCCGAGCCGGAGAGAACAGAGCTTCATAACATGCAGGATACAGGCGGAAATCAGCCTGAAACTTTAATAATAGAAGAAGGCCCCCGGGATACTTCCGGAGGTCTTCTGAAATGGTTTCGCAATCTGAGCCGCAGAACCAAGGTCGTTCTTGGATTGGGAATTCTTTTCTTACCCCTTGCCAGCTTCCTTCTTTACCGAAGGATTCTGAAACACCGTAAAATTACTGAATCGTGATTTGAGTTCCGGTATTTTGATCAGCGTTTTCTTCAATAATGGTGACAGAGAATGAAGGCTGATATTCGTTGCCGGACATATCACATATGTTGGCGATAAGACCGCCAGGATCCATCTCAAATACAACGGTTCCGGTATTTTTATCCACAGATACCGGTGTGATGACCTGACCGTCGCTTCTTGTGGCGGTCAGACTGTCATAATCAATTCCAGATTGAGAATCGCTGACTACTATGGACAGGAGACCGTCATTGATGCTGTAATCTATCACTTCAGGCAATTGGTTGTCAAGAATATCTATGATTTCATATCCGGTGACTTCCACGCCGTTAAAATTTACCATATGAACTTCCAGGATTCCATTGTGGGTAACGGTAGAACGATAGGACTTTCTGCCTACCTGGGTTAAATCCAGCGGTTCGTCATCCAGACGTATCGTCACAGTTTTAAGAGGCATGTGGGATGTGATAGTGAAAGTTACGTCTGTTGTGCGGTAATCATTAGTGCCATTTAATTCTACTTCATAAGTAGGCCGGCAGGTTACCAGAAAAAAAATAAGCAGATTAATCACAACGAACGGCAAAATATAAAATAACAAAATCCGTACCCATTCATAGCTGAGAATGCTTTTTTTCTTCTGAACGGAGTGCCGGTGATATGCGCGCTGTTCCATATGAATCCCTCCCAAAGTTCCAGCCTGTTGATAGCACCCATTTAGCATAGCAGAAAATTGGATTTCTTACAAGTTTATCTTCTAAATTTTCGAAAGATATGTTATGATAAAAATGTATTTTTTCCATGAAGGAGAACTGTTGACTCTAAGAGGCTTACGGAAAGAGAGGACAATTTATGATTCAAAGAGCCGCAGAGTTTGCCGCGAGGGTCCATGAAGGAGCGCTGCGGAAGGGAAGCAATATGCCTTACATAGTGCATCCCAAAGAGGTGGCTATGATTGTGTCGGTCATGACGAAGGAGCCGGAAGTAGTGGCGGCCGCGTATCTTCATGACGTGATCGAGGATGCGGGAGTGACTTATCAGGAATTGGAGGACAAATTCGGCAGTCTTGTAGCAGAGCTGGTCAGGGCAGAAAGCGAAGATAAGACTAAAACCTGGCAGCAGCGCAAGCAGGCTACGATAGAACGTTTAAAGCATGCTGACCGGGATGAGAGGATGATAGCTTTTGGGGACAAGCTCAGCAATCTTCGAAGTACGGCAGCGGATTATCTGATGATGGGAGATGAGATTTGGAACAAATTCCGTCAGAAGGATAAGCAGATGCATGCGTGGTACTATCGAGGTGTGTTCGAGTCGTTTGGGGAGTTTGCGGTGTATCCGTTTTATGAGGAGTACCGGTTGTTGTGGAAACTGGTATTTGGAGAGACAATTTGAGGATGAAAGTTTGCAGAAAGGCTGCCGCTGGCAGGCTTTTTGCGTTACATCAGTATGCAAACAAAGCGTCAGTGACGTTTTGCTTGTATTTTGGACAGGAGGGAATGCGTATGTTTCACAGAAATCCGAGCGGACGCTTTACTATTATCGCGGTCTGTGTCATGATGACCATATGGTCTTTGCCGTTGGAAGTATATGCTCTCGCATCGGACGGAATCGGGAGCAGCTTTCAGCTGCCGCCCCCTTCGGAGTCTTATTATGCGTATCAGTGGGGGGCTTAAAAATAGCGGTAATATCACCGAAACTCAGCTGACATTTAAGGAGCATGTCAAAGAGGCGGGACCAGGCTCAGATTCTTCAGCGCAGCGGGGCTATGAAGTAGAGCGTACGATTCTTTCGCGGGGACTGCCGGGAATGGATATTAATATAGAACCAGCCTGGGATTATTATGAAAAAACTTCTCAGAGACGAACGGTAACGGTTGCCCTTATTGATACAGGGGTGGATTTCAATCATTTTGATATCAGGGATGCCATTTGGACCAATACGGATGAAGTACCCGGAGACGGTATAGATAATGACGGAAACGGTTTTGTGGATGATATTCACGGCTGGAATTTTTATTGGAATGTCCCTCAGACATATATCAGTCTGGAGGACGCTCACGGGACCCATGCGGCAGGAACAATCGCCGGGAGATGGGATGGGCGGGGAATTACAGGAATTGCGGACAGTGATCATGTGAAAATCATGGTTCTTAAAGTTATGGGCTCTTTATGGTCGATAGGTTCGCCGCAGGCTTTGAATGATGCCATACGTTATGCGGAGGCTAATGGAGCGGATATCTGTAATTTGAGTCTTGGTACCTACCAGTATGATACCACTACGGAGGAATTGATTCGCAATTCTCATATGTTGTTTGTGGCGGCTTCCGGGAACGGCAATAATGAAGGGCTTGGTTATGATATCGATGCCAGCCCCATGTATCCGGCGGCACTGCCCTGTGACAATATCATATCCGTATCCAATATGATGTTTGACGGTTCTTTAGAGAAAAGTTCTAACTTCGGCGCGGCAGGCGTGGATATTGCCGCCCCTGGCTCTTACATACTCAGCACGAAGCCTTTTGGTGATTACGGATATATGACTGGAACATCCATGTCGGCGCCTATGGTAACAGGGGTAGCGGCGCTGGTTTATTCCTGCCGCACGGATCTTTCTCTTGCTCAGGTTCGCACAGCAATCTTAGAATCGGCCAGAAAACAGGACTGGCTGACCGGAAAGGTATCTACCGGTGGAATTTTGGACGCCTACGGGGCGATTACCTATGGATTAAGCGGAGAAGAACAAAGTGCCGGAGCAGAGGAGCCTTTTACTTTACGGCGAGAAACGGAAGGGTATGGTCCGGGGTATGTAAATCAGGAGTAGATCCGGTATAAAATGTTGATGGAAGTCTATTGACAATTCGCTGAGAATACACTATATTAATAATAGTTACTATAATTAATGATCATAGGAGGATAACGATATGTCAAAGTATGCGGGTACCAAGACAGAGAAGAATTTATGGGAGGCTTTTGCGGGGGAGTCTCAGGCCAGGAACAAATATACTTATTTTGCGTCGGTAGCCAAGAAGGCGGGATACGAGCAGATTGCGGCGCTGTTTCTGAAGACTGCTGACAATGAGAAAGAGCATGCGAAGCTTTGGTTCAAGGAACTGGGCGAGTTAGGCGACACAGCCGAGAATCTGCTTCATGCCGCCGAAGGCGAGAACTTTGAATGGACGGATATGTATGACCGTATGGCGAAGGAAGCGGAGGAAGAGGGCTTTACCGCTCTGGCCGCCAAGTTCCGCGGAGTTGCTGCTATTGAGAAGTCTCATGAAGAGCGCTATCGCGCTTTGCTGAAGAATGTGGAAACCAAGCAGGTATTTGAGAAGAGCGGCGTTCAGGTGTGGGAGTGCCGTAACTGCGGTCATCTGGTGATCGGCACCAAGGCCCCGGAGGTTTGCCCGGTCTGCGCTCATCCTCAGAGCTTCTTCGAGGTACATCAGGAGAACTATTGATCCGCAACGGTTTTGCCGGCGGGAAGATAAATGCCTGAGCGGCAGCAGGAATATGAATTCGCTTGAAAGAGAGTACATCTGATTATGGCTGTACTCTCTTTTCTGTGCTATACTACTAATTAAGAAAATAAATTCACAGGAGGACTAAGACATGAAAGCGCTGCTGATTGGCGGAACCGGTACCATCAGTACCGAGATTTCCAGAAAACTGATTGAAGACGGTCATGAATTGTGGCTGATCAACCGAGGCAGCCGAAACGGCGAATTGCCGGAGGGTGCCCATGTGATTGTCGCGGATGTCAATGATGAGGAACGGATTGACGCGCTGCTGACAGGTCAGGAGTTTGACGCAGCGGCGGATTTCATTGCATATGGACCGGAGCAGTTGGAGCGGGACTATCGGTTGTTCCGGGGAAGGATCAGGCAGTTTATCTATATCAGTTCTGCCTCTGCTTACCAGAAGCCGCTGTCAGACTATCGGATTACAGAGGGAACACCTCTGTCCAATCCTTACTGGGAGTACTCCCGCGGCAAGATTGCCGGGGAAGATTACCTGATGAAACTGTATCGGGAAGAAGGATTTCCGATTACCATTGTGCGGCCAAGCCATACTTATTATAAACGGAGCGTGCCGGTAGGGCTTCATGGGAAAAACGGAAGCTTCCAGATTTTGAAGAGGATGCTGGAGGGAAAACGGGTCATCATTCATGGCGATGGGACATCTCTGTGGACTCTGACCCACAGCCGTGATTTTGCCAGAGCATTTGTAGGACTTATGGGAAATATTCACGCCATCGGCGAGACGGTTCAGATTACCGGAGATGAAACTCTGACCTGGAACCAGATTTATCAGACCATTGCGCAGGCTCTGGGCGTTGTTCTGAAGCCGTATTATGTGTCCTCCATGTTTCTGGCGGCGGCCTGCTATTATGAGGGCGGCGATGGCTTGTTGGGTGACAAGGCGCACAGCGTAGTCTTCTGTAATGATAAGCTGAAGCGTCTGGTGCCGGGATTTCAGGCAACTGTGCGTTTCGACCAGGGAGTGAGAGAAGCGATAGAGTATATTTTTTCACATCCGGAATGTCAGAAAGAAGATCCGGAATTTGACGCCTGGTGCGACCGGGTGATTCAGGCGCAGGAGGAAGCATTAAAGAAATTTTAAAAATTTAGCACTCCTCTCTTGACAGTGCTAACAACATGTGTTATAGTACGAATAGAACAATAAAAAGCAAGGGAGGAATCTCTATGAATATTAATAAATTTACTCAGAAATCCATGGAAGCTGTCCAGAATTGCGAGAAGCTGGCTTATGAGCACGGCAATCAGCAGCTGGAACAGGAGCATCTGCTTCTGAGCCTGCTGACTCTGGAGGACAGTCTGATCTTGAAGCTGATCACCAAGATGAATATCTCCGGTGAGATGTTCACTAATGAGGTGCGTCAGGCAGTAGAGCGTCTGACAAAGGTCAGCGGCGGGCAGCTGTATGTGAGCAATGATCTGAATAAGGTGCTGATCAGCGCCGAGGATGAAGCCAGGGCCATGGGCGATGAATATGTGTCGGTGGAGCACCTGTTTTTGGCTATGCTGAAGCAGCCGGATAGGACGTTGAAAGAAATGTTCCGTCAGTATGGCATTAACCGGGAAAGTTTCCTTCAGGCGCTGTCTACGGTGCGGGGCAATCAGAGAGTGGTCAGCGACAATCCGGAGGTCACTTATGATACGCTGGAAAAATACGGTTCTGATCTGGTGGAGCGCGCCAGAGACCAGAAGCTGGATCCGGTTATCGGCCGTGACAGCGAAATCCGCAATGTGATCAGGATTCTTTCCAGAAAGACCAAGAACAACCCGGTTCTCATAGGCGAACCCGGCGTTGGTAAGACTGCCGTAGTAGAAGGCCTGGCTCAGAGGATTGTCCGGGGCGATGTGCCGGAAGGATTGAAGGACCGAAAACTCTTTGCCCTGGATATGGGTGCCCTGGTGGCAGGAGCCAAATATCGGGGAGAGTTTGAGGAAAGGCTGAAGGCCGTCCTGGAGGAAGTGAAGAAAAGCAACGGACAGATTATTCTGTTTATCGATGAGCTGCACACCATTGTGGGAGCTGGCAAGACGGAAGGCTCCATGGATGCAGGCAATCTGCTTAAGCCCATGCTGGCCCGCGGTGAGCTTCACTGTATCGGCGCGACTACGTTAGATGAATATCGAAAATACATTGAGAAGGACGCGGCCCTGGAACGGCGGTTCCAACCGGTGATGGTGGATGAACCGACGGTGGAAGATACCATTTCCATTCTTCGAGGTTTGAAGGAGCGCTACGAGGTGTTTCATGGTGTGAAGATTACGGACTCCGCCCTGGTGTCGGCGGCGGTGCTGTCCGACCGGTATATTTCCGATCGGTTCCTGCCGGATAAAGCCATTGACCTGGTAGATGAGGCCTGTGCCCTGATTAAGACAGAGCTGGATTCCATGCCCACGGAACTGGATGAATTGTCACGGAAGATCATGCAGATGGAGATTGAGGAGGCGGCGCTTAAGAAGGAGACTGACCATCTCAGCCAGGACCGGCTGGCGGATCTGCAGAAGGAGCTAGCCGAGCTGCATGATGAATTTGCTAATAAGAAAGCTCAGTGGGAGAATGAGAAGCACTCGGTGGAACGTTTGTCTTCCCTGCGCGAGGAGATTGAGAGTGTGAACCGGGAGATTGCCCAGGCCCAGCAGGTCTATGATCTGAATAAGGCGGCAGAGCTTCAGTATGGGAAGCTGCCCGGCCTGCAGAAACAGCTAGCGGAAGAAGAGGAGAAGGTGAAAAACCAGGATCTGAGCCTGGTGCATGAAAGCGTTACCGAGGATGAGATTGCCAGGATTATCTCTCGTTGGACCGGAATCCCGGTGGCTAAACTGACGGAGAGCGAGCGGAGCAAAACCCTTCATCTGGATGAAGAACTGCACAAGAGAGTGATCGGACAGGATGAGGGAGTAGAGAAAGTAACGGAGGCCATTATCCGTTCCAAGGCCGGCATCAAGGATCCTACCAAACCTATCGGTTCGTTCCTGTTTTTAGGCCCTACCGGCGTAGGCAAGACGGAGCTTGCCAAAGCCCTGGCGGCCAGTCTGTTTGACGATGAATCCAACATGGTCCGGATTGATATGAGTGAATATATGGAGAAACATTCCGTGGCCCGGCTTATCGGAGCGCCTCCAGGATATGTAGGCTACGATGAAGGCGGCCAGCTGACAGAGGCAGTCCGCCGCAAGCCCTACAGCGTAGTATTGTTCGATGAGGTGGAGAAGGCCCATCCGGATGTGTTCAATGTCCTTCTGCAGGTGCTGGACGACGGGCGGATTACCGACTCTACCGGCAAGACCGTAGATTTTAAGAATACTATCATCATCATGACCTCCAACATCGGTTCTCAGTATCTGCTGGAGGGAATTGATGAGAACGGCGCTATACGCAAGGAGGCGGAGGATATGGCCATGACGGATCTGCGGGCTCATTTCCGGCCAGAGTTTTTGAACCGTCTGGATGAGATCATCCTGTTCAAGCCTCTGACCAGGGATAACATCTCCGGCATCATTAAGCTTCTGATCGCCGATACCAACCGCCGCCTGGCAGACCGGGAGATCCAGGTGGAGATGACGGACGAGGCCAGGGATTACGTGGTGGAGCATGGCTACGATCCGGTCTACGGCGCAAGGCCCCTGAAGCGGTATCTTCAGAAATATGTGGAGACACTGGCTGCCAAGATTATTCTGGGCGACCAGGTGAGAGCTGGAGACACTATCGTGGTGGATACGGCTCCGGCGGGAGATAAGCTGATCGCGTATGTGGAATAAAATGCGTGAAGTGAAAAGTTAACTTCCACTTCTAAAGACTCCGGCAAAAAAGTTGCCGTTAGTGTTGCAGGAAAGGATA